>CANGPV010000039.1 GCA_947455935.1 Comamonadaceae bacterium | reverse complement strand
TGCGGCTCGGCGCTTTAGCTCAGTCGGTTAGAGCGATGGAATCATAATCCACAGGTCCGCGGTTCGAATCCGTGAAGCGCCACCAAATCAAGCCCTTGACATCATAGTCAAGGGCTTTTTTACTTGTACTTACTCAAGCATTTCATTCGGACTGAAATTCAGTTCCACTTTGGCGCCACTGGGATCTTCACAAAATAACTGCCAAGGCCCATTCGGTCTGTGTTGCAGCTTATAGGGGTAGCCAGCTGCATCAAACGTTGCTTTCACTGCTTTCAAATCAATGGCAGTAAATGCCATATGGTCAATCACGCCGGCTGGCGGATTGGGTAAGGGACGTTCAAAGTACAAATGCAAAACCGCGGTTTCTCCTGCATACAACCATGCGCCTGGAAAACCCAAGTCAGGTCTAGGCCCCACTTTGAGTCCAACAAGGCGTTCATAAAAATCGACGGTTGCGACAGGGTCTTTAGCAATCGCAGTGAAATGGTTCATTCCCACAATCATGGCAATTCACTTTCTATGCTTCAAGCAACAAAGGTATTCTCAATGACACCGAGTTGCGCAATGTCAATTCGCACTTTGTCCCCATGCTTCAAGTACTGCGGTGGTTTCAAGCCCATACCGACACCCGCTGGGGTTCCTGTGGCAATCAGGTCACCAGGGTAAAGGGTGATGCCGCGAGAACAGGTTTCAATCAAAGTGGGAATATCGAAAATCATGTGCGTAGCATTTCCGTCTTGGCGCAACTCGCCATTCACCCAGCACTTGACCTGGGCTTGCAATCCATCGAATGCATCAGCAGTTACTACCCATGGCCCCATAGGACAAAACGTATCAAACGATTTACCCAAATCCCATTGTTGATGACGCATCTGCACATCTCTTGCCGTGACATCATTCACCACGGTGTAGCCATAAACATGTGACATGGCCTGTGCTTGGCTGATATTTTTTCCTTGCTTGCCAATAACAACTAACAACTCGGCTTCGTAATCAATCTGGTCGGAAATACCTGTTGGTAAATGCACATCATCAAAAGGGCCAGTGACACACTCAGGCACCTTACTAAACACAATAGGCCATGCATTGGGGTCTGCATTGTTGTCTTTAAAAACGGTGGTTGATAACTCTTTAGCATGCGCATGATAGTTTCTTCCTACACAAAAAATATTTCGCCGAGGCAGGGGTATGGGGGCTAAGAGTTTGACTTTGTCAATAGCAATTGATTCACTTTGATGAGCAGGAAATCCCACACCATTTGCTTGTCGGTCAACCAACGCCAAAACGCCTGTTGCATGCTCAGCATCTGACATTGAAAGCGTTTGAACGTGCAAGCCATCATCACTCACTAGTCCCACACGTTGATGATCTTGGTAGATATAGGTGGCGAGCTTCATGGTTTTCCTTTGGGTGGTTTGCCGAGTTTCGAAGAAAGTATGTTTGAGTTTATGCGAGCCTGCGCCTGCTGTTGAGCTGATTCAATCAACGCTTTGGCCATCCAGAGCACCGTAGTCTCTACTTGTTTGCTGGACTCGTTCCAAATATCTTTCAACACAATATAAGGCTCGATGCCATAAACAACAGATAGCGCTTTATGCAATTGCGCATAAATATCTTCTGGTAATTCCCTCTTAAAGGGCTCCATGGCATGCGCAAGTATTTGTACCCTGTAGCCACGTCGAAACGAAGGTTCCTTCAGCAAGCCTGCCATTGCCAAGCTGCGCTGCTCTAGTGAAAGCTGTACCGCAGTTCGCAGTGAAGTTTCGTTTTTACTTAATCTAGGCAGACTTCGCGCAAACAAATCCATCACCCTGTCTATGCCCTCGATATGTTCAGAAGCAAAGGTGCGCATTGGGCCTAAGGAAGCACCAACAACAGCCGTCAACATGGCAGCTCGACTGGGAAAACACCGGTATGCCGTGGCTCGGGATACCCCTGCCAACAAAGCGACGTCTGCCACAGAAGGAGCAGAACCAGTCGCTTCAATGTTTTCTCGTGCCTTGTCTAGCAACAGATTGAAGGTTGCTTGCTTGACCCCGGCTGGTGCTAATGGTTTGTCCGGAGTAGGCGGAAGAATTTTTCGAGTCATCAGGGTAAATCAGTACGAAAAATAGGAGTTCAACACTTTCGCAGATTTTCATCAAGCTTTAGGATGAGCCCAAGATAAATGAGACAAGCGTCTCATTTCAACACTGCAGTTTATAGCTGACAAACCTCAAGGTTGGCAACAGGAGACTGAATGTTTTCGCCAAGTCTGTGCCCCCTCCACAAGGAGATGGGATGAGTTTTTATCTGATGGATCAAGTCGCTGTGGAAGAAAGCGGAACGGGCTCGCCTGTGGTCTGCGTGCATGGCTTGGGTGGTAGTTCCAATACATGGTCAGCCATGCAGCATGAACTGAGCGCCCACCGTTTGATTCGTATCGATTTGCCCGGCAGTGGTCGCTCAGAACTTCCCAAAGAAGAGCTCAGCATGGCGTTTTTTTTGGAATGCTTGCAAACCATTTGTAAACGACTAGGGGTTTCCCAAGCCCAATGGCTGGGACACTCCATGGGAACCATCGTTTGTCAACACCTTGCTGTGACTGCGCCGTCCTTGGTCAAAAGCATGGTGTTGTTTGGGCCTCTGGTGGAGCCACCTGAAGCAGCTCGAGAAGGTATTCGCGCACGTGCAGAGAAAGTCAAGTTCGGTGGCTTGCAGGGTTTGCAAGAAACCGCTGATGCGCTGCTCACCACGGCTGTATCTGCCTACACCCAACGCAACAATCCAAGTGCATTTGCCTATGTGCGTGAAAGTTTGCTGCGTCAATCGCCCGCGGCTTATGCGGCAACGTGCCTCGCATTGGCACAAGCACGAGGCGCTGACATTGAACACATAGCAGCGTCAGTGTTGTTAATAACCGGCGACGAAGACAAAGTTTCTCCCCCCGATGCAGTGCATGCCATGGCCAGACGTATGCGATCAGCCAAGACAGTGATCATGACCCGCTGTGGCCACTGGACCCCAATCGAAAAACCCCAAGAATGCGCTCGCGAAACGCGAGCCTTTTTAAAACGACACGCTTGAAGGACCGTACATGAGCCAAGTGCTGTTTACCAATGTCAATGTCTTTGATGCCACTGGCGATATGCCGTTTCCAGGCGAAGTGCTGGTAGAGGGCAACAAAATTGTTCGCGTCACTCGAACCCATCAAGGTATGCGCAATATGCCTTTGGCTGGTCAAACCGTGATCGATGGTGCAGGCTGTTTTTTAATGCCTGGCATGGTAGAGGCGCATACGCATTTTTCATGGAATAACCAACCCAGCTTAGATGCGATTCAACGCATGCCGCCGGAAGAGCATATTTTGTGGTGCGCAGAAGTAGCCAAGCTATATCTCGACATGGGCTGGACCTCTTGTGTGGGTGCAGCCGCAGCCAAACCACGTCTCGATATCGTGATCCGTAACGCCATCAACGATGGCACCATCATCGGACCGCGCTATACAGCGCCCAGCCAAGAAATCACCGTTCCTGGCGGATTGGGTGACAGCACCCAACCGCATTTGCCCCAACAAGAGTTTTCTTTTGGCGCAGTGGTCAGTGGAAATGATGAAATGCGCCGTTGTGTCAGGATGTTTTGCAAATACGGTGTAGACACTTTAAAAATCAATTTATCGGGTGAGTCCATCACCGGCATGTCCAGCGAGCAAAGTCAATTTACTGAGGAAGAAATCACCACCTGCGTTCAAGAAGCGAAAAGCTGGGGTAAGTGGGTGGCTGCCCATGCACGCTCAACTTGGTCTGTGAAGCAGTGCGTCAAGCAAGGCATTCATGTGATCTACCACGCTAGTTTTTTAGATAGCGAAGCGCTAGATTTATTAGAGCAACACCGCAATGCCCACTTTATTGCACCCGGCTTGGCTTGGTTGATCAATACCTGTCACAACGCCAAAGAGTACGGTTTAACCCCCGACGTGGTGCAAAAAATGGGCTACTTCAAAGAATTGGATGCCGCCATTGAATCCATGCGCAATTTGCACAAGCGTGGTGTACACATCATGCCAGGTGGCGACTATGGTTTTGCGTGGACACCCCACGGCACCAACGCCAAAGACTTGGAATATTTCATTAAGCATATCGGCATGTCGAATATGGAAGCTTTGCTCAGTGCCACAGCCTGGGGCGCACCCATGATGCGTAGCACTGAGCCCTTAGGTCAACTGCGCGAAGGCTATTTGGCTGACATCTTGTTAATCGACGGTGACCCCATGAGCGACATCACTGTCTTGCAAGACAAGCGACGTATCTTGGCAGTGATGAAAGACGGCAAATTCCACCGTGAACCACCCTCTGTGTCATCTCGCGGAACACCCACCCGTCAGTCACCACCCACGCGTTGGGCAGCTTAAATTTTCAGGAGATTGCGATGACAGCGACGCTCTTTACCAATGTACGCATCCTAGATGGATCTGGTGCAACCCCCTACCCTGGCAGTGTGCTGGTGGAAGGCAAGCGCATCAAGCACATCAGCAAATCTGCGGCTCCTATGTCAGCTGGCGACGCTATGCAAGTAGATGCTGCGGGTGCCACGCTGATGCCTGGCATGTGTGAAGCGCATACACATTTTTCTTGGAATAACGCGGCCAACTTGGCCGGTATTCAAACCATGCCTTTGGAAGAGCATGTCTTGTGGAGCGCCAAGGTTGCCAAAATTTATTTGGAAGCAGGTTGGACATCCTGCGTAGGGGCGGCTTGTGCCAAGCCGCGCTTGGATGTGGTCATTCGCAATGCCATCAACAGCGGCCAGATTCCTGGTCCGCGTTATTTGGCAGCCAGCCAAGAAATCACTGTGCCCGGCGCCTTGGGTGATGAAACCTTGCCGCATCTCCCCTTTCCCGAATTCAGCTTTGGCGCCAATGTCAATGGTGCAGAGGACATGCGCAAATGCGTACGTATGTTTTTGAAATACGGCGTGGACTCCATCAAGCTCAATTTATCGGGTGACAACTTCACGCCAGACTCACCCGCAGAAACCCATTGGATGACCGATGCTGAAGTTGCAGCAGCCATGGAAGAAGTGCGTATGCGTGGCAAGCGAGGCGCAGCCCATGCTCGTTCGGGACCTTCAGTACAACAAGCTTTGCGCCATGGCATTGACATCATCTACCACGCAAGCTTTTGTGATGAAAAAACTTTGGACATGCTGGAAGCCGCCAAAGATCGGGTGTTTGTGGTGCCAGGCATAGGCATTGTTCATGCCCTCTTAAACGAAGCATCTGAATGGGGCGTGACCCGAGCCAAAGCAGAAAGCATGGGATACGGCATCGAATGGGAAGCAGCCTTAAAGTCACTGTCAGCCATGCACAAGCGCGGCGTTCGCGTCATGCCCGGTGGTGACTACGGCTTTGCATTCACACCCCACGGTCAAAATGCTCGCGACCTTGAATTCTTTGTGCGTTATTTGGGCTTTACGCCCATGGAAGCTATTCGCTCTTGCACGCTGTATGGCGGCCAAATCATGATGAAGCCCAATGAACTGGGTTTGGTGAAAGAGGGTTACTTAGCCGACTTGCTGCTGGTAGATGGCGACCCGTTGACCAACTTGGCCATCTTGCGTGAACCCTCTCGAATGTTGGCGGTCATGAAAGACGGCGTGTTTGCTAAGCACCCTCCGACCACCCGTCAACGCGCTTGGGAGCGCGCTGCATGAGTCGAGCCAAACTGGCATTTTGGTGGTTATTGGTCTTACCTCTGGCGCTATTGGCGCTATGGGGTTTGTTTGATGACGCCGTGCTGTTTCTCAAGACTTTCCTCAATGGCTTAACTTTGGCATCGTTGTATTTCATCGTGGCCAGTGGCTTCACATTGGTGTTTGGTTTGATGCGCAATGTCAACTTAGCGCATGGCTCCTTGTTTTTGGTGGGTGCTTATGTGGGTTGGATCATTGGCGATCAAACCGGTTCATGGTTGCTGGCCGTCTTGGCGGGTTTTATTGCTTCAGCACTTCTGGGTGTCGTCATTCAAGTGGTGGTCTTTAGGCGTATGCAAGGTGAAGACCTGAGACAAACCTTGGTGACCATTGGTTTATCCATTGTGATGGCTGATCTGATGCTTTGGTACTTTGGCGGTGAAATTTACACTTTTGATCCACCCGCTTGGATTTACGGCACCTTGTCCTTGCCCATCATTGAGAAATTTCCCACCTACCGCATCATTGTTTTGCTCATCGCAACAGGCATTGGTTTTTTGCTATGGGGTTTGCTCAACGGAACACGTATTGGCATGATGATCCGCGCTGGGGTGGATGACCGCGGCATGCTGTCTGCATCAGGGGTGAATGTGCAACGTATTTTTGCTTTGACGTTTGCTTTAGGTGCAGGACTGGCCGGACTAGCGGGTGTTGTGGGTGGTACCGCTTTGTCCATATCGCCAGGTGAAGATACCCGTTATTTATTGGCCTCATTGGTGGTGGTGATTGTGGGTGGTATGGGCAGTGTGCCCGGTGCCGCCATCGGTGCTTTGTTGATTGGTTTAGCAGAACAGTTTGGTCAAGCCTATGCGCCCACTTACAGCGTGGTATTCACCTTCGTCATCATGATCATTGCCTTGGCTTTCAGGCCGCGCGGCGTGTTAGGAAAAGCAACATGAGTGCAGCCCAATGGCGTCGTGCCATGAACACCGCCACACCTGGCGTGCGGGTGAGCGTCAGCACACAAGCCCCTGCCAGTGCCTCACCCACTGTGTCACGCGCCCCCACTTATAGCGCACCCAGTTACCAAGGAACAGGTTGGTGGTCACGCTTATGGGCGCCTGTTCATGCACGTCACTGGCTGGTGATGGCCGCCGTGTTGTTGTATCCCTTGGTGGCCTCACCTTTCTTTACTTACCAAATTGGTGCTCAATCTTTGGCCTTAGGCTTGATCGCGTTATCACTTACTTTCTTAGGTGGCTACGGTGGCATGGTGTCTTTATCGCAGATGACGGTGGCGGGACTGAGCAGTTACTTGATTGCGATTTTTGGCACCAGCAGCATGCAAGCCATCAGTTTAGGTTGGCCATGGTGGTTGGCATGTGTCTTTGCCATTCTTATTTCTGTGGTGTTCGCAACCCTGATAGGTTGGTTGTCGGTCCGCACTGAAGGCATTCACACCATCATGATCACCTTGGCCATTGGCGTAGCTTTCTTTTATTTGACTCAGCAAAATTATGTACTGTTCAATGGTTTCCAAGGTTTCAGCAAATTGGGGGCCCCGACCATTGGCGAGGTGGACTTCACAAACCCCGTTGCGTTTTATTTTTTGGCCTTAGGGTGTGCGCTGTGTGGCTACTGGGCAATCAAATATGTGGTTAGGGCACCGTTTGGCTTAGCGCTGCAGGGCATTCGTGACAACCCCCGACGCATGAACTCGCTGGGTTTCAATGTCACTGCGCATCGCTTGGCAGCCCACGCTTTTGCAGGACTGCTGGCTTCTGTGGGCGGCATATTGCTGGTTTGGTACAACAACCGCATCTCTCCAGGTTCCATCAACACGGGAGCTCTCATCAACATCTTGGTGATTGCAGTTTTGGGAGGCATGAAGCACCCTATTGGCGCTTTTATTGGTTCGCTGGCATTTGTGCTGTTACAAAACTTTGCTATCGATTTGGTAGACAGACAACGCTTCAATTTGGTGATTGGCAGCGTGTTTTTATTGATCGTTTTTTTCTCGCCTGATGGCCTATTGGGTCTGTGGCAAAAGTTTCGCGCTCGTTGGTTGACGCCTTCAGCCACTAGCGCACAGGGAAGTCGCCGACCATGATTGATCTTCTTTCAATTCGTTTGGCAACCCGACGCTGTGACCGATGGGTCTGGGCGTCTTTTCACCGGCCCATGGCCTTTTTTTCAACTTGAGGAGACAACAATGCATTTAAGCAAAAGAACGCTGACACGTACTGTGATTAGCGCTGCAATCCTGGCGGCCACCACCAGTTTTGCTTTCGCAGAAGGTACCTTGAAAGTGGGTCTGCTTTCAATTTTGGAAGGCCCATTTGCAGTGCCTGGACAAGACGGTATCCGCGGTGCTGAACTGGCACTGAAACAAAAAGGCGGTACAGCCGGTGGTATGAAAATTGAACTCATCAGCGGCTCGTCGGATGGTAATCCTGACAAAGCTGTTGCTGCCACTCGCAAGTTGGTTGAACAAGACAAGGTGCAAGTCATGATCGGCCCCCTGTCTGGCGACGAAGGTATTGCGGTGAAGAACTATGCCAAAACACAAGCTGGCATCACCTTCATCAATGGTTCATCAGGTGCGCAAGCTGCCACTTTGAACGATCCGTCCACCAACTTCTTCCGCTTCAATACCGAGGGTGCGCAATGGATGGTGGGTCTGGGTGACCATGCTTTGTCAAAGGGATACAAAAAAATGTTCCTGATTGCCGAAGACTATGGCTTCCCCTACTCGCAAGTCCAAGGCTTCATGGCCAGCTACTGCGCCAAGGGCGGCAAAGTACTGGACAAAGCTTGGGTGCCACTGGGTACCAAAGACTATGCCTCCGTCATTGCCAAAATTCCTAAAGACGTCGACGCTTTGTTGGTGGTCTTGGGTGGCTCTGATGCGGTGAACTTTCTCACCCAATACGAACAGGCAGGAGGCAACAAGCCCATGGTGGGCGGCTCCATCACCGTGGACCAAACCGTGTTGAACTACAAAGGCAAGCGTCGTGAATCGTTGGTGGGAACAGCTTCTGCTGGACCCATGGCTGATTCTTTGGACACAGCCGAATGGAAAAAATTTGTTGCTGACTACAAAGCCAACTTCAAAGACGGTTTTCCAAGCCCATCGCTCTTTGCTTACCTCTACTACATCAACACCAAGGCTGCCTTGGATGGCTTGGATGCAGTCAAAGGCGACTTGAGCGGTGGTCAAAAGAAATACCGCGAAGCGTTGCAGAAAACCAAATTTGTCGGCCCAGCTGGCGAAGTGGTGATCGATGCCAACCGCAACGGCGTAGGCCCGACTTACATCACCGAAGTGACCAAGGCAGCCGATGGATCCTTGTTCAACAAAGTGGTCAAGACTGTCCCCAACATCACCCAAACTCTGGGCCTGCCCGAAGCAGACTTCAAGAAAATGGGGTTGGGTACACGTGACATTCCTGACTGCCGTAAGTAAGTTGGGCTGATCACGATGGCATCCATCACCGCATTGCGTCAATCCGTGCCAGAAATGGCGCGAACAACAGTCAGTACATCGACTGAAGTTCCTTTGATGTCTTCCGAGGCCTTGGTCTTGGAAAACGTCACGCGGGCCTTTGGCGCCTTGCGGGCGGTGGATGATGTGTCGTTATCAGTTCTCGCCGGTGAAAAACGTGCCATTCTGGGCGCGAATGGTGCGGGCAAGACCACCTTGTTCAATGCCATCACCGGCGATTTCCCTCCCACTTCGGGGCGTATTCGTTTCTTTGGTGAAGACGTCACCACCATGGAACCCTTCGAGCGCATCCGCAAAGGACTGCGACGAACCTACCAGTCTTCATTACTTTTTCGCGACCTCAGTGTGCGCGACAACCTGTTTCTTGCTGTGCGTGGTGTGGCCAACGCACGCTTTAGTTTCCGACGTGCAGGGAAACACCACCCCTCCACCTTGGCCACCCAAGAATTATTAGAACGTGGTCGCTTGACGCATATTGCCGATGAGATGGTCAGTAACCTGGCCCACGGACAACAACGCCAATTGGAAATCGCCATTGCCTTGGCAGGTGCACCACGCTTAATTTTGTTTGATGAGCCTGCTGCGGGACTGTCGCCTGCAGAACGTCGTGAGCTGGTCAAACTGCTGACTTCCCTGCCCTCTCACATGAGTTTTGTGCTGATCGAGCACGACCTTGAAATTGCCTTGCGCGTGGTTGAAAAAGTGACTGTGATGCACAACGGCAGCGTGATCAAAACGGGTACGCCTTCTGAAATTGAAAACGATACTCAGGTTCAAGCGATCTACATGGGAGGCAAGCACTGATGGCTTGGTTTGGTGAAGCCCCCTCTCGCAGCTACAAAGGACCTCTGTTGGTCGTGGAAGACTTGCATGTGTACTACGGCCAAGCCCATGTACTGCAAGGTATTTCTTTGTCACTCAGCCAAGGTGTCTTGGGTATCGTGGGTCGCAATGGTATGGGCAAAACCACCTTGTGTAACGCCCTCACAGGTTTGGTGAAAGCCCAAGGCAGTGTGCGTTTGGCGGGTGAAGAAATCTTGGGCAAGCAACCGCATGAAATCACCCGCAGAGGCATGTCGTATGTCCCCCAAGGCCGGCGTGTTTGGCCGTCATTGACGGTTGATGAAACACTGCGTTTGGTAGCACCCCAGCGCAGTGATGTCGACCGTG
This sequence comes from Comamonadaceae bacterium, assembly GCA_947455935.1. Taxonomy (GTDB): domain Bacteria; phylum Pseudomonadota; class Gammaproteobacteria; order Burkholderiales; family Burkholderiaceae_C; genus Limnohabitans. The sequence goes on along the minus strand of CANGPV010000039.1, from coordinate 6,627 downwards.
TTTACAGCATGTTTCCCCGACTGGCAGAACGCCGAAACAATGGCGGCTCACAACTGTCAGGCGGCGAGCAACAAATGTTGGCCATTGGGCGAGCGCTGCTGCTGCGCCCGCGGGTGTTGGTGATGGATGAACCCACTGAGGGTTTGGCACCCGTCATCGTCGAACAAGTTGAAGCGTCGTTGCGTCAACTTGCCAGTGAAGACGGGATTGCCATCTTGCTGATTGAGCAAAACTTGGGCGTTGCAGTAGCTAGCGCTGACCGTGTAGCCGTGATGGTCAACGGCCGCATGCAAGATGAAATGCCTTCGGCAGATTTAGCGCACGACAAAGGCCTACAAGAAAGGCTGCTGGGATTGCGGGCCTCTGGCGAGGTATTTGAAGAAACACCGCTTGAAGAACCACAGAGTAAAGAACCAGCCATGGTGGTACGGGTACAACGTGCCCACAGCGGCGAAGATATTCCCTTTAGCCAGCAATTCAACAAAGCTTTCAGCACCACTGAAGCTGCCACCACCTTGGCAAAAGCTGCATCCGCACAAGCACAGGTGTTTGATTTCCCTGTGGCGGCCAGCAGCAGCCTAGCCGCGTATGTGGCCGGTACGTTTGATACCAAAGGTAAAGAGTTGTTCTTCTTGCGTCAATGCTTAGAAAAGTTGGGACTCAGAGTCGTCACCGTTGATCTTTCCACCACAGGGCGTCCTTCACCGGCATCGGTACATCCCCGCGAAGTTGCTCGTCACCATCCCCAGGGTGAACAAGCTGTGTTCACCGCAGACCGCGGCAGCAGTGTGGCTGCCATGGCCGTAGCGTTTGAATGTTTTATTCGCACACGCCGTGATGTGGGAGGTTTGATTTCCGCTGGGGGTTCAGGCGGTACGTCTTTAGCCACAGCGGCCATGCGTGTGCTTCCCATTGGTGTGCCCAAAGTCATGGTCTCTACCATGGCTTCTGGCGACACCCGTCCCTATGTTGGCCCCAGCGACATTTGCATGATGTATTCGGTGACCGATGTGCAAGGCATCAATCGCATCAGCGAGAAGGTGTTATCCAATGCAGCCCACGCCTTGGCCGGCATGGTGACCCACAAACACCGTGGCTCTGAAACAGTCAAACCTGCCATTGGTTTGACGATGTTTGGTGTCACCACCCCCTGTGTGCAAGCTGTCACCCAACGTCTGGAAGAGCGCTTTGATTGTTTGGTCTTTCACGCCACCGGCACCGGCGGTCAATCCATGGAAAAGTTGGCAGCCTCGCACTTGCTTAATGGGGTGATTGATGTTTCCACCACCGAAGTGGCGGATGAAATTGTGGGGGCAACCTTGTCGGCAGGTCCGACCCGTATGGATGTGTTTGCCCAAGTCGAATTGCCCTACGTGGGTTCTTGCGGCGCTTTGGATATGGCCAATTTTGGCCCCTATGACACCGTACCCGAGCGGTTCAAGGGCCGTATTTTGTACCGCCACAACCCCAATGTCACCTTGATGCGAACCACCCCCGATGAATGCCGGCAGATGGGTGAATTCATTGCACGCAAGCTCAATGCCATGCAAGGGCCCGTGAGGTTCCTCATTCCCGAAAAGGGCTTGTCCGCTATCGATAAAGAAGGTCAGGTTTTTCACGACCCGCAAGCCAATCAAGCCTTATTTGCCGCTTTGCAAGCAAACTTTCGTACCACGGCAAACCATACCTTGGTCAAGCTACCTCTGCATATCAATGACGAAGCTTTTGCGCAGGCCTTGGTCGATGCGTGGTTGGACATCAGTCGTTACTCAGAACGCAAAAGTAAAACCGCCTAAGAAACACAGACATCACCATGACACGTATTGCTCGCAAAACCATACTCGACAACCTGAGACACAAGGTTAGCCAGGGCTTGCCCATCATCGGAGGTGGCGCGGGCACAGGCTTGTCGGCCAAATGCGAAGAAGCCGGTGGCATTGATTTGATTGTTATTTACAACTCAGGGCGTTACCGCATGGCGGGCAGAGGTTCTTTGGCTGGTTTGCTGGCTTATGGCAATGCCAACGACATTGTTTGCGACATGGCCAAGGAAGTGTTGCCTGTGGTCAAACATACGCCCGTGTTGGCGGGTGTGAATGGCACTGATCCGTTCATGATGCCCCATGAATTGTTGCAACGCTTGATCAACTTGGGATTTTCGGGCGTTCAAAACTTCCCTACCGTCGGTTTGATCGATGGCCTGTTTCGCGCCAATCTGGAAGAGACAGGCATGGGCTATGGGTTGGAGGTGGACATCATTCGACAGGCGCATGCACTGGATTTGCTGACCACGCCCTATGTGTTCAACACCGAGCAAGCCGCTGACATGGCAAAAGCAGGCGCTGACATCGTGGTGTGCCATATGGGCCTGACGACAGGCGGCAGCATTGGTGCCGATACAGCCATGAAGCTGGGTGATTGTGTGACACCGATTCGACAATGGTGTGAAGCGGCTCTCAAAGTTAATCCTCATGTGCTGCTGTTGTGCCATGGCGGACCCATAGCTACACCCGCTGATGCCGAATGGGTTTTGGGCGAATGCCCTGAGTTGCACGGTTTTTATGGTGCCAGCTCCATGGAGCGTTTGCCCACTGAAATTGCTTTGACGGATACCACTCGCCAATTCATGAATATTCGCCGCAAGGGTTCATGATGAAGCAAGTTGTTTGTTTTGAAGGTTGTTTGTTTTTTACGCTGGAGAATTGACCATGACGGGCTCTCAATTTGGTGAGTTTTTACTCGGCCTCATCGTTTTAGCGATTGTCGTTGCCATTGCAGTTTGGTTGCTGCATTGGCTGTATTTGCGTAGCAGCAAAGAACGTGCTTTTGTACGCACCGGCTTAGGCGGTGAAAAAGTAGTGGTGGACGGTGGTGCGTTTGTGCTGCCCATCTTGCACGACGTGATTCCCGTCAATATGAACACTTTGCGTTTAGAGGTGATTCGTGGTCGCGACAAATCTTTGATTACCAAGGATCGCATGCGGGTAGATGTGATTGCGGAGTTTTATGTTCGGGTGGCTGCCAAACCAGAATCTGTTGCAGCGGCTGCCCAAACCCTGGGACAGCGCACCTTAGAGCCCGAACGTCTGAAAGAATTGATTGAAGGTAAATTCATCGACGCCTTGCGTACCGCCGCTGCCGACATGACCATGGAAGAGTTGCATGAAAAACGCGGCGCTTATGTTCGTCGTGTTCGTGAGGCTGTGGCCGAGGACTTAACTAAAAACGGTTTGGAACTGGAAGCAGCATCGCTGACCCAACTCGATCAAACCAGCATGGAGTATTTCAATCCCAGCAATGCTTTTGACGCCGAAGGCTTGACACGATTGACCGAGCAAATTGAGCACCGCAAAAAGCAACGCAACGATGTCGAGCAAGATACCTTGATTGCTATTCGCAATAAAAACTTGGAAGCCGAAAAACTTTCGCTGAACATTGACCGCGAATCCGAGTTGGCCCGACTGCAGCAAAACCGTGAAGTCGAGTTTGCCAGAGCGCGTCAGCGTTCTGAATTGACCACCGAACGGGTTGAGCGCGACCGCGAAGCAGAAAGTGCCCAAATCATTGCGCGTCAATCTATTGAAAGTGCACGCATTCATTCTGAAGAAACCATTGAAAAAGAACGCATCCAAAAAGAACAGTCTTTGCAAACCATTGAAATTGAACGCCGCAAAGCCTTGGAATTGGCCGAGCAGCAGCGCGCTATTGCAATTGCAGTGGAGAGTAAGCAACACAGCGAGGCCTTAGCCAAGGCCGATGAAGCCCGGGCTTTGGCTGTCAGCGCTGAAGAACGTGTGTTCACTGCACGTGAGGTTGAAGTGGCGAACCGTCAAAAAGAAATCGAGCTGATTGCCACCCAACAAGACATCGAGCGTGAAACCATGCGTATCGTTCAAACGGCTCAAGCTGAGCAGGAAGCCAGCGCCAGCAGAGGTGCAGCCGTTCGTGCCAACGCCGAGGCCGATGCCGATGCTGAAAAAATTCGCGCCATGGCACAACGCATTCGTGCAGAAGTGGAAGCCGAGTCACTCATGCTGATGAACAAAGCGCACAACACCTTGACGCCTGAAGCCAGAGCTTCTGCATTACGTATGCGTTTGGTGGAGAAAGCCGAAGCCATCATCCGCGAATCCGTGCGGCCCATGGAACGTATCGAAGGCATCAAGATCATGCATGTCGATGGTCTTGCAGGTGGTGGTGGACATGGTGGCGGCGACCACGGCGGCCAAGTCGGTTTTGCCGATGGCATCGTCAATTCGGCTCTGCGCTTTCGGGCCCAAGCACCCATCGTTGATCAACTGCTGAAAGAAATTGGTTTGGAAGGCGGCGATATCCAGCGTTTGGTTTCTGGCGTATCAGGGGCCAATGCAGGCATGAGCGATGCCGCATCCCCGCCAGCCCTGAAGGAGTAAGGTCTTGATTCAGGTCTACACCTCCAGCGTCATCGATGCGAGTGCAGACGCAGTCTGGGCCAAGATCCGCGACTTCAATGCCTTGCCGCAATGGCATCCCGCCATTGCTGACAGTCGTATTGAAAACAACCAAGCTGCTGACCGCATAGGTTGTGTGCGTTACTTCCATTTGCACGATGGTGGACTCATACGCGAACGCTTGCTGGCCCTGTCCGACTACGACTTCACATGCACTTACAGCATTTTGGACAGCCCCATGGGAGTAGACAACTATGTGGCTACGCTCAAATTAACCCCCATCACGGATGGAGGACGTTGTTTTGCCGAATGGAGTGCCGAGTTCGACTGCGCACCACAACGTGAGGCTGAGCTATCTCAGTCCATAGGTCAAGGTGTTTTCCAAGCTGGGTTTGATGCGCTCAAACGCCACTTTGCTACACGCCGCTGATGGCTTTGCAAAAGGTTGTTCGTTCGACAGTGATCGATGCGCCTATTGAGCGTGTCTGGGCAATATTGCGTGATTTCAATAGCCACGACCAATGGCACGAGGTGGTCGCTCAAAGCAGTATTGAAGATGGGAAAACCAGCGACCGCGTAGGTTGCGTGCGCAACTTCACTTTGCAAGATGGCAACCATATACGCGAGATGTTGCTAAGCCTGTCTGACAAAGACCACATCAGCACCTATACCATCGTCGACGCAACCGTTCCTTTGCAGCGCTATGTCGCCACCATCACTTTAAAACCTGTGACTGATGGTCAACGTACGTTTTGGCACTGGGCTTCAAGCTTTGCAACGCCACCGGGCATGGAGGCGCAGTTGCGTGACATGGTGGCGCATGGTGTTTATGAAGCAGGCTTTGCCAACCTCAAACGCTATTTGCAGCTTGGGGGCCCCGCCCAAAAAGCCTCGAGTGCTTCCTCTGTAAGAGCTCAAAGTCAAGCTTCCCCGGTATCAGCAGTCACCATCAAGGTACGCGAGTATGGTGAGGCGCTGCAACTGAGAACGGAAAACAGCGATGTTCCACCGCCGGGTCCCGGCGAAGTGCGCATACGCCAAACCGCAGTGGGCGTGAATTACTTGGATGTGTATTTGCGAAAGGGCTGGATTCCTGATTTTTTACCTTTGCCTGGCACGCCCGGCATGGAAGCAGCAGGTGAAGTCTTGGATGTGGGGCCTGATGTCACCAGCCTGCTTCCCGGCGACCGGGTGGCCTACATGGGTCCCATCCCTGGTGCTTACACCTCTGTGCGCAACGTACCCGTGGCTTGGACGGTGCGCTTGGGTGCGGGGATTGATGACATTACCGCTGCTGCAAGCTTGCTTAAAGGCGTTACCGCAGACTATGTGCTGCGTGATTTAGGCCGTGTACAAGCTGGCACACGGGTGCTGGTGCATGCCGCAGCAGGTGGGGTTGGTACGTTGGTGTGCGCATGGGCGAGTCGCATGGGTGCTTTGGTCATGGGTACGGTTAGCTCGCAAGCCAAAGCTCGAATTGCCCGCGACCACGGTTGCCAACACGTTATAGTGACTGCTAACTATGAATTCAGCGCCGCTGTACACAGCATTGCGCAAGGGGCTGATGTCATCATCGACGGGCTGGGCGACGCAGCACGTGAAGAAAATTTTGAAGCATTGGCACCTTGTGGTCATTGGATCAGCTTGGGTCAAGCCAGCGGCCCCTTGCAACCGATTTCGCCTGACTGGTTGGTGAGTAAATCCGTTACTTTTTCAAGACCCGTGGCTTTTGCCTATGTGGCTACCCACAGCATGCTGAACCAACGAGCCGAGCGTGTGTGGCAAGCGTTTCGCGAAGGAATTTTGTTACCCGTGCAAACAGAGACATTTGCTTTAAAGGACGCCCCTGCAGCCCATGCACGCTTAGAGTCGCGTCAGAGCACCGGCTCCTTGGTGTTGTTGCCGGGCTGACACCTAGGTGCCATGCAGCATTGGCAAGCCTCAGCGAGAATGCTGAACTTGTCACTGGATGGGCTGCCATGTCTCACTACAACACCACTCCCGATAATTTACCCGTACCCCAAGACGATGGCGCTGCAGAGCATCTCAAGGGGCTGAGCTTGCCGTCACTGGCCTTGATGAGCACCCAGGGCACGTCTATTGATGTGTCGCAACTGACAGGCTGGGTAGTGATTTATGGCTATCCCATGACTGGCGTACCCGGTGTTGCCTTGCCGCCAGGCTGGGACCAAATACC
>CANGPV010000038.1 GCA_947455935.1 Comamonadaceae bacterium | reverse complement strand
GTTAAGGGCGCGTTCACCGTGCCTTCCAAAGCCGTGATCAATGGTGTGATTGAAGGCGATTTAACGGCTGAAGAGGTTTTGATAGGGCCTACGGGCCGTATCACTGGTCGTGTATCTGCCAAAGTCATCGATGTGCGAGGCCAGTTGCACAACACCATCGTCAGTGAGAAAAGCCTGATTGTGCGCACCACCGGTAAGATTGTCGGCAAAATCCACTATTCCGAAATTGAAATTGAAAAGGGCGGCGAAATTGAAGGCGCCCTCAGCCAAGGCGCTGAACCAGCAACCCCAGCCACGCCTGCTGCCAGTCCTGCCAAACCTTAAGGCGTAAAGCCTCTTATTTTTAGTTGTATGCGTTTGCCGCTCAGTTCAGTACTCTCCCATCTGCGTGGCTTGCCCCGTTTGCTTCGTCACGTCTGGGTGCGTGACTACCAAGATGTGAAATTGATCTTGGAGCAAAGCGGCGATTTGCGCTACTTCAATATTCCAGCAGCATTCCAACGTATTTTTGCCCGCACCACTTTGGTGGTGACTGGCGTGCTGCTGAGCAGCTTGTTGGTGTTGAGTGTCACTTCGTTGTCGTTAGCTATCAGTCGCGCCCGTTTAGAGCGTTCCCATGAAGAGGTTTTCCGTGCGCTGATCAGCAGCACGGCAGAGTCGCAAGATGCTGATGCTGCCCTGGCCCTGACCGAAGAGCAAATGGTGACGCTGGCGCAAACCATTCGTGACCGTGACATGAGCATTCGACGCTTTGTAGAAACTTCGATGGTGGCTGTGTCCGAGGAAAACGACACCATGAAGTCGCAGTTGGAAACGTCTGGTTTAACTGAAAAAATCATCAAAATCATCCAACAAAACTCAGTCAATGGTGGTTTTACTTTGGACGGGGATTTGCAATCCAACCCCTTGATGCGGGGCAAGGTTGCTGACGAGTTGTCCACTAACCGCTCATTGCGCGAGGTGCTGTACGCTTTGCCTAGTCGCATGCCGATTTCAAATTTCAGCCTATCGTCTGACTTTGGCATCCGCAAACACCCCATGACCGGCAAGTCTCATTTCCATACGGGGGTGGACCTGATGAGCGAGACGGGCGACGACAAAGTCTTCTCGGTCAAACCCGGGGTAGTGGTTATGTCAGAATTCCACCCGCAGTATGGCAATACCGTTGTCGTTCGCCACTCCAATGGCGTGGAGTCGCTGTATGCTCACATGGCTCAGTTGTTGGTCAAAGTGGGTGACAAGGTGACAACCGACAATGTCTTGGGCTATATTGGCAACACGGGATTTTCGACCGGCAAGCATCTGCACTTTGAGATACTGGTGGGTGGTTATCCTGTGAACCCACAAAAAGTGATCCGCACAGCCCAGTATGTTCAGCAAATCCAAAACAAACAACCCTAATTCGACGGTTACAAGCCCTGCAGATGTCACACCACCTGCCGCTCCTGTACAGTCAGTCTCCTTAAGTGAGTCGGTACCTTTAGCCCAACCCCAGAGAAATACCATGATGGACATCATTTCTTCCAATGCCTCAAAACCCTCAATCTTGAGTGAGGGCTTCTCCTTTCGAGGAGAAATTTCTGCCAAGGGCGCCATTCATGTCGAAGGCTCACTCAACGGTCAAGTACAGGTCGATGAGCTCACCATTGGTTCGCGCGGCCAAGTTGAGGGTGTGGTCACTTGCTCCAGCTTGCACATCAAGGGTAAATTTTCCGGCACGGCCACCTGCAGTGAGTTGATCGTCACCTCCTCTGCATCGGTCGATGGCCATGTGGTTTACCAAACCCTGTCGGTCCAAAAAGGCGCTTCCATCAAGGGCGAGTTGCTGCTGGTAAAGTAAAGCCTTTTGCTGTCCCGCTTAAGGCTTGGAATGTCGGATGTTTCACAAATAGATGGAAGTGCGGTTCGATTGAGCCGCGAAGCCCAAGGATGGGCAATCAACGACCTCGCCGCCAGAGCCTGTTTATCTGTCAAGCAGGTGCGTCAAATTGAAGAGGGCGGTCTCAGCTCTTTTTACAGCGAAAGCGTCAAACTCACTGCTGCCCGAAAAGTCGCCTCGTTATTGCAAATGAGTGAGGCGCAACTCTTTGGTCAAGTGCCACTGCATACCCCGCAAGTCGAAGAATCCTTGTTGTTCGCCGCTCACACGGAGCCTGTCCTTCGTACTGAAAGCGCAGAACCCGCAGGGGCCTTGTCCTCTCATGGGTCCTCTGGCGTTCATTTAAGCCGCAGTGAGGCCTTGCACTTCTTGGCGCAACCCCCTGAGATGGATTGGCCAGCGACACCGGCTTCTCATGAAGCGCCAGACATGGAGTCACCTGTTGCCCTTGCTCCCCAGCCAGCAGACCATGCCGCCAAGGTCACAACTGATTCAGCGCACGTGGAGATCGAACCCGTCGCTTCGGGCAACTACTTTTTGAAAATTTTGGTGCTTTTCTTGGTGGCCATAGCGGTGGCCGCTTTATTGCGTCCCAAACCCAGCGAGCCTACGCAAACCGCACCTGAGGCTTCTTCTGGCCAAAGCATGACGCTGCCTCCTCAGCCTGCCACTGCTGAGACGGCTACAGCGGCCACGCCCGTTGTTTCACCCAGCAACGAAACATCGCCCAACGCAAGCGAATCTAAGCCTTTGAGCGCTGCTGAGCCAGCTGCGCCAACCCCTTCAACAGCAGCAGCGCCCGGTGCAGCTGCTTTGCAACCCGCTGTCACGCCAGCCAACAAACCTTAAGTAGGGGTGTTCAGTTCTCGGCGCCCATGGCCAAGGCGGCTTGGCGTGATGCTTGGGCTTCTTGTGCAGGTACAGGCAACAAGGGCCAGCCTGACACGTGATTGGCGGTGATGTCTTCCAAAGCCTTTATCCACACAGGGTTGTCGTTCAGGCAAGGGATGTAGCTGTAAGTACCGCCGCCTTCTTCATGGAAAGCTTCTTGAACTTCCATGGCGATTTCTTCTAAAGTTTCCAAGCAATCGCTGACAAAACCAGGGCAGACAATGTCCAAGGACTTCACACCTTGTCGAGCCAATTCACGCACTGTGGGCTCGGTATAGGGTTCCAACCATTTGGCTTTGCCAAACCGCGATTGGAAACAAACCCGATATTGTTCTTTAGTTAAACCCAAAGCGTGCGCTAACAAACGAGCCGTTTTGTGGCATTCGCAGTGGTAGGGGTCGCCAAGTTTCAAGGTGCGCTCGGGTACGCCGTGAAAGCTCATGACCAGCAGTTCATTGCGCCCATGCGCTTGCCAATGGCGTTGGATGCTGTCGGCCAAGGCGGCGATGTAGCCGGGGTGATCGTGGTAGTTGTTGACAAAGCGCAGCTCGGGCACGCGGCGGGTGCGCAGGGCCCATGCATAAACCGCGTCGAACACGCTGGCCGTGGTGGTGGCTGAGTACTGCGGGTAGGCCGGTACCACCAGCACGCGGTTGACGCCCTCGAGCTTGAGTTCATCCAAAACCTGCGCCACTGCCGGCGAGCCGTAGCGCATGGCCAAGCGTACCTGAACACCTTTGCCCGACCATGCTTGGTGCAGCGCATCGGCTTGGCGCTGCGACCACACTTTCAAGGGCGAACCTTCAGCCGTCCAAATGCTGGCGTATTTGAGGGCCGACTTGGCCGGACGCACCCGCAAAATAATGCCGTGCAAAATAATTAACCACAAAAAACGCGGAATTTCCACCACCCGTGGATCGCTCAAAAATTCGGCCAAGTAGCGGCGCAATGCCGTGGCTGTTGGGGCTTCGGGGGTGCCGAGGTTGCAATAAACGATGGCAGTTCGGGAGGCTTGCCCATGGGTGTAAGCAGGCTCTTGGGCAAAACGAGGTTCTATGGACATGGGGGTATTTTCACCTATTGCCTACGCTCAGACCTGTGCAAGGGCTTCTATGGCGGCAAAGCCACTGCGTACCGCGGCTTCCAATGTGGCGGGGTAAGGACCTGCTACATAGTCGCCACAGGCGAACACACCCTTGCTTACCTGCATGCTAGGGCGCACAAGGGCGGGTAGACAGGCGAAAGTGGCGCGTTTTTCCACCACCGTGGTGATGAGCGTGGCATCGTGCAGGCCAAGCTGATCGTGCACTTGTTGCAGCACTTGGGTGCTGAGCTTGTCGCGGTCTGTGCTGCTGGCACTGACCACCAAGGCCAACACGCCTTTCATCGCTGGGTCGGCGCTAAGCCGTCCTTTGTCAAACGCAAATTGCGCTGGCGCTTGTGCGTTTTCATCCAAGGCCAATAAGGGATAGCTCCAGCCCAAGCGCTGCTGGGTCCGCACATACACCGTGGTGATGGCAGTGTGGACCAAACCTGCGGCCAGGGCTGACCATTCAGGGGCAAGGGATTGCGTGAGCCTGGCGGCTTCCCAAGGCGGGCAGGCCAGCAGCACAGAATGGGTTAGCCAAGGTTCAATGGCATCCACACGCTGGTGGGTGTGCACCTCGGCTCCATGGGAGCTTAACCAAGCATGGGCGGCATCGGGCATCAATCGGCCCAAATCTACTTTTGGCAGCAACATATCGCTGCTGCCTTGCCCCGTCCACACCGCGTCGTGCAACACCGTCAAAAACACCTGGGCACTGGCTTGGCTGGCTGGCAGGTTCAGTGCAGAGACACACAGGGGTTCGATGAGTTGCTTCATGACGCGGGGTTGAAGCGCTTGGCAAATTTCAGCTACGGTCAGCGCAGGGTCACAACGAAAGCCTTGGCGCTGCCACAGGGTCGCTGCACGCAATATGCTGAACTTGTCAGCCCAAGACCACCCTTGCGCACTGAGGATGCCCGCCAACAGGTTCCAAGGCGCTGGCAACTGCGGCAAAGACACCCCATGTCCTGCTAAGTTGTGCAAGTGCAAGGGCATGCGCCACAAACTGTCTTGGGTAGCTACGCCCACGGTAGTCAAGAGCTGCAGGGTATCGCGGTAGGCACCAATCAAAATATGTTGGCCATTGTCCAGCGCCAAACCTTGGTGCATCACCCGTCTGGCTCTACCGCCCAGCTGGGGTGCAGCTTCCAACAGCCGAACGGCGAAGCCGCGCTCAGTGGCCCGAACAGCTGCGGCCAGCCCAGCCCAACCACCGCCAATGATGGTCAGGGGTCTCAAAAACGCCCCAAGGCCTGCATCTTCCAAGCCAGCCAGAACTTACGAACAGGTGTGAGCGCCACGCGTTCGCGCAGCACGGGAAAGCCAGCGTCAGCGATTTCTTTGAGCAAAGTACGGTAAATGCTGGCCATCATCAGGCCGGGTTTTTGGCTGCGCCAATCAGCGCCAGGCAAGCGAGACAAAGCTTCTTGGTAGAGGCTTTGGGCGCGTTGGTATTGAAACGTCATCAAGGCTTGGAAAGCCGGTGTGTCGTTGCGCTGCAAGATGTCTTGGGCGCTGACCCCAAACTGCTGCATCTCGTTCATGGGCAGGTAAATGCGCCCGCGCAAGGCGTCTTCGCCCACGTCGCGGATGATGTTGGTGAGCTGAAACGCCAGGCCCAATTGGTGGGCGTATGCGGTGGTGTCGTCCTGGGTTTGGCCAAAAATACGTGCAGCCACTTCGCCCACCACGCCTGCGACCAAGTGGCAATAGGTTTGCAAACCCGCAAAGTCCAGATAACGGGTTTGCGTGAGGTCCATGTGGCAACCTGCAATCACATCGTTCAAATGTTGGGCGGTGATGCCAAAGTCGGCGACCAAGGGCATGAGCGCTTTCATCACCGGGTGCTGAGCTTGACCCGCAAAGCTGTTGGCAACCTCGGTATGCCACCAATGCAATTTTTGGGCAGCGACGGAGGGGTCTTGCACTTCGTCCACCACATCATCAATTTCGCGGCAAAACGCATAAAAAGCCGTGATGGCGGCGCGTCGATGGGGCGGGAGAAACAGGAAGGCGTAATAAAAACTGCTGCCCGAGGCGGCGGCTTTATGCTGAACATAGTCTTGCGGCGTCATGGCGGCGATTGTGGCATCGCTGCCTAGGGCGTGATGTTCAAACGGTTTTGCGCATCCACACAGAGCGCCAGAGCATCACAACAACATCCGCAAAGCCCAGCGTGGGGCGGTGTTGCACAGGGTCTGTGGCTTCCAGCTTATCCAAGATGCGCAAGCCCCCTTGCACCACCAAGCGCAGTTCCCAGCCACCTCGACCAGGCACCGCATGCACCAAGGCGCTGCCTTGCAGCATGAGACGTCGAGCAAAAGCGATTTCCCCGGCAAGGCTTGAACCTTGGGGCAGGTAGTACCTGCCACGTTGCAGGTCCACGCTCAGGTCTTGCCAAAAATTAATCAACTGCAACGCCGAGCAAATCGCATCGCTTTGGCTCAAGGACAACGCATCCCCAACGCCATACAAATGCAGCACCAGTCTGCCCACAGGATTGGCCGATCGACGGCAATAGTCCAGCAGCTCATCACCTGAGACGTAGCGGTGTCCCGCTTGGGTATAGCGCACATCTTGCACAAAGGCGTCGAGCAGGTCATGTAAGGGCTGCCAAGGCAGCGCATGGGCTTGTATCTGTTTGGCCAAGGGGGTGAATACCTCTGGCCATTGCGGGCTGATGTGGTGGGGGTCCTCAAAGCAGGCCTGCAGGTCGTGGGTATAAGCCGAAAGACTGCGCAACCGGGTGTCCGCATCTGCGTCCCCCTCGTCGGCGATGTCGTCGGCGGTGCGGGCAAAGCGGTAAATGGCCACCACCGCTGGTCGCAAGTGGGCAGGACACAGCCACGACGCCACGGGGAAGTTTTCGTAATGGTCTATGCCTGACATGGTTTTTCGATTGTCGCTTGACACACCAAGCTTGTAGAATTAGATTACTAACCGGTCAGTCATTAATAATTTTACTTTGAAAGCGCAGCCATGCCGTTTGTGATGAGATGTTTCCTGCTGTTGGGCACGCTGGGCTTGGCAGCCTGCTCCCCGCCACCCGCCACCCAAGAGCCTGTGCGCTCCGTCAAGGTCATGCAAGTGGGCGAATCGGCCATGAGCAACCAAGCTGAATACGCTGGCGAGGTCAAAGCGCGGGTTGAGTCTCGTTTAGGCTTTCGCGTGGGTGGCAAGTTGGTTGCCCGTCATGTGGAGTTGGGTCAGCGGGTCAAGGCAGGTCAATTGTTGGCTGAAATTGATGCCCAAGACTACCGCTTGACCGCAGACGCCGCCCGTGCGCAAGTCAATGTTGCCATCACCAACCGTGACTTGGCCGCTGCCGATTTCAAGCGCTTCAAGGAACTGCGCGACAAGGAGTTCATCAGCAGCGCGGAGTTAGAGCGGCGCGAAAGCGCCCTGAAGGCGGCGCAAGCGCAGGTCGATCAAGCGCAAGCGCAGCTTTCCGCACAAACCAACCAAGTGGGTTACAGCAAATTGCTGGCCGACAAGTCGGGTGTGATCACCGGCATCGATGCCGAAGCCGGTCAGGTGGTCAGCGCTGGCATGCCTGTGGTGCGCTTGGCGCAAGACGGTCCGCGCGACGTGATGTTTGCCGTTCCCGAAGACAAGGTGGCAAGTTTGAAGCGTGGCCAACACGTTCAAGTGAAATTCTGGGGCAGCGATGAAACGCATCAAGCCTCGGTCTATGAAATTGCCGCCAGTGCAGACCCCGTCACCCGCACCTTTGGCGTGCGTGTGGCCCTGACAGCTCAGGTCACCGCACCCTTAGGCAGCACGGTGTCGGTGAATTTGGGCAATGCCTCAACAGCAGGCATCCAAAGAATCAAACTCCCCACCAGCGCCTTGCGCCAAGAAGGTGGCAAGACCATGGTGTGGGTGCTGGACACGGCCACCATGACAGTGAAGTCCCAAGAGATACAAGTCAGCACGGCGGACGGCAATGAGGCTGTGGTTAACAGCGGCCTGCAAGCCGGACAACAGGTGGTGGTGGCGGGTGTGCATGTGCTGTCACCCGGACAAAAAGTCACGCTGTTTCAGCCCACTGGCACCCAGCCATGAGCGGTCATAACGACACTAAAAAGGGATTCAATCTTTCCCTGTGGGCGCTCAAGCACCCCGCCCTGACCCGCTACCTGATGGTGGTGTTGATGGTTTTGGGTGTTGCGGCCTATTTCCAACTCGGCCAAGACGAAGACCCGCCTTTCACCTTCCGCGCCATGGTGATTCGCACCTATTGGCCAGGGGCCACAGCCCAACAAGTGGCTGAGCAAATCACCGACAAGCTCGAGCGAACGCTGCAAGAAGCGCCATTTGCCGACAAGATTCGCAGCTACTCCAAGCCCGGCGAGTCACAAATCATTTTTCAAATCAAAGACTCGTCCAAAGCTGGCGATGTGGCCAATGTTTGGTACACGGTGCGTAAAAAAGTGGGCGATATGCGCCAAACCTTGCCGCAAGGGGTGGTAGGGCCTTTTTTCAACGATGACTTTGGCGATGTATATGGCGTGATTTACGCCATCGAGGCAGAAGGCTTTTCACTTGCCGAGATCAAAGACATTGCCGACGATGTTCGCCAGCAGTTGCTGCGGGTCACCGACGTCTACAAGGTGGAATTGTTTGGCACCCAAGATGAAAAAATCTACATTGAAATTCCACAAAAGCGTTTGGTGCAACTGGGCTTAGACCTGAACGCTGTGCTGGCGCAGTTGGGCCAACAAAACGCCGTGGAAAGTGCTGGCACCATGCAAACGCCTTTGGACGTTGTGCAAATCCGTGTGCAGGGACAGTTTCAAGCCATAGAACAACTCCAAGCCATGCCCATACGTGGCGCGTCGGGCCAGCAGATCAAACTGGGCGATATCGCTTCCATTCAACGTGGCTATGTCGACCCTGCTTCGGTGAAAGTACGTTTTCAAGGCAAGCAGGTGGTGGCGCTGGGCGTCTCCATGGCCAAGGGCGGCGACATCATTGCTTTGGGCAAAGCGCTGCGTCTCGCCACCGCCAAAATCCAAGCCAATCTGCCCCACGGCGTGAACTTGGTGCAGTTGCAAGACCAACCCAAGGCGGTCAGTCGATCCATCAGTGAATTTGTCAGCGTGCTGATCGAGGCAGTGGTGATTGTGTTGGTTGTCAGCTTTGTGTCGCTGGGTTTGCAAAAAGGTGGTCGCTTTGGCTGGCATATCGATATGCGTCCCGGCTTGGTGGTGGGCATCACCATTCCACTGGTGCTGGCCATGACGTTTTTAGCGATGTACTACTGGGGCATTGGCTTGCACAAAATATCGCTGGGCTCGCTCATCATTGCGCTGGGCTTATTGGTGGACGATGCCATCATCGCGGTGGAGATGATGGTGCGCAAGATGGAAGAGGGCTTTGACAAGGTCCGGGCCGCGACCTTCGCCTATGAAGTCACTGCCATGCCCATGTTGACCGGCACGCTCATTACCGCTGCAGGCTTTTTGCCCATTGGTTTGGCCAAGTCGGTCACGGGTGAGTACACGTTTGCAATTTTTGCGGTCACCGTCATCGCCTTGCTGCTGAGTTGGTGGGTATCGGTATTTTTTGTACCTTACTTGGGCACCTTGCTGTTGAAGGTCAAGCCGCATTCACAAGATCACACGGCCAACGAACTGTTTGACTCCCCCTTCTACAACACCTTTCGGCGCATGGTGAACTGGTGCGTCAAGCACCGTTGGTTGACGATCGCCGCCACCGTGCTGACCTTTGCGCTAGGCATTGTGGGCATGGGCAAGGTGCAACAACAGTTTTTCCCTGATTCAAGTCGCCCCGAAATCATGATGGATATATGGTTTCCCGAAGGCACCAGTGTTGCGGCCAACGAAGCCCTGAGCTTGCAAGTGGAAAAGCGTTTGCTCGCTACCGACGGTGTGGAATCAGTCAGTCTGTGGGTGGGCTCTGGTGTGCCGCGGTTTTATCTGCCCTTGGATCAAATATTTCCACAAAGCAATGTGTCGCAATTCATCATTCAACCCAAAGACCTGAAACTGCGTGAAAGCTTGCGGGTAGCTCTGCCTGCCATCATGGCCAAAGAGTTCCCCGACGTCAGAGCCCGTGTCAAGCTCTTGCCTAATGGCCCGCCCGTGCCTTTTCCCGTGCAATTTCGTGTCGCTGGGCCTGACCCGCATGCTCTGCGTTTACGGGCTGATGAGGTCAAGGCCGTCATGCGCACCAGCCCCAACACCCGCGGCGTGAACGACAACTGGAACGAGTCCATCAAAGTCATTCGCTTGAGCGTGGACCAAGAAAAAGCCCGTGCCTTGGGTGTGACCAGTCAGTCGATTGCACAAGCCTCACGTGTGCTGCTGAGCGGCACGACCGTGGGACAGTTCCGTGAGGGCGATAAATTGATCGATATCGTGCTGCGCCAACCGCAAACCGAACGCCAAGCCATCTCCGACTTAGGCAATGCCTATGTGCCCACTGCATCGGGCAAATCGGTGCCGCTGTTGCAAGTGGCCAAGCCGCAGTTCACATGGGAGCCTGGTGTGATGTGGCGGGAAAACCGCGACTACGCTATCACCGTGCAATCGGACATTGTTGAAGGCTTGCAAGGCGCTACCGTCACTGCGCAGTTACTGCCCGAGCTTAAAACTTTGGAAGCCAAGTGGGCCAGTCAAGGCCATGCCGATTACCGCATCCATGTGGCTGGCGCGGTGGAGGAGAGCTCCAAAGGTTCTGCTTCCATTGCGGCGGGCTTGCCCCTCATGCTGTTTGTCACTTTCACCTTGCTGATGCTTCAGTTACAAAGTTTCAGCCGCGCTTTGCTGGTGTTTTTGACCGGTCCCATGGGCATTGCAGGGGTGGCATTGGCTTTGCTGACCTTGAACCGCCCGTTTGGTTTTGTAGCTTTGCTTGGGGTGATTGCGCTCATGGGCATGATTCAGCGCAACTCGGTCATCTTGATTGATCAAATCGAGCAAGACCGCGAGCGAGGCGTACCCGCCTGGGATGCCATCGTCGAATCTGCTGTGCGTCGCTTGCGACCCATTGTGTTGACCGCGGCGGCTGCGGTGTTGGCCATGATTCCCTTGTCCCGAAGCGTGTTTTGGGGCCCCATGGCCGTGGCCATCATGGGGGGTTTGATTGTGGCAACCGTCCTCACTTTGCTGGCGCTGCCAGCCATGTATGCCGCTTGGTTCAGGGTTAAGCGTTAGCGATGTCCTTGACAACAGCCGGGGCGGGTAGAATTTCGCCTTGACCGATTTCGAGCGGGCGGTCTGTTCACGCAGACCGCCCTTTGTTTTTTTTCAATCCCGCGCGGGTGGCGAAATTGGTAGACGCACCAGGTTTAGGTCCTGACGGTGGCAACACTGTGGGGGTTCGAGTCCCCCCCCGCGCACCAATGTATGCCCCAAGCCCCGCGCTTTTAAGTTAAGAGATGGAGAACCCTCATGGCCGTGAATGTTGAAACCTTGGAAAAGCTCGAGCGCAAGATAACCTTGACCTTGCCCGCGACCGATATCCAAAACGAAGTTAATGCACGTTTGAAAAAACTCGCACGACAGGTCAAGATTGACGGTTTTCGCCCCGGCAAAGTACCCATGAACATCGTTGCCCAGCGCTACGGTTACTCGGTGCATTACGAAGTCATGAATGACAAAGTGGGCGAGGCCTTCAACCAAGCGGCTATTGAAGCGCAGTTGCGCGTGGCCGGCCAACCCCGTATCAGCGAGAAAGAACAAGCGCCTGAAGGTCAAATGGCGTTTGACGCCATCTTCGAGGTGTACCCCGAAGTCAAAATGCAAGACTTGGCCCAAGTTGCGCTTGACAAACTGCATGCCGACGTGACCGATGCAGCCATCGACAAAACCGTGGAAATTTTGCGCAAACAACGCCGCACCTATGCCCAGCGTGCTATGGACTCCAGCGCAGACACCGATGACCGCGTGACCGTGGACTTCGAAGGCAAGATTGACGGCGAGCCGTTTGATGGTGGCCGCGCTCAGGACTTTCAATTTGTGGTGGGCGAAGGCCAAATGCTGCAAGAGTTTGAAGCTGCCGTCAAAGGCATGAAAGTGGGCGAGAGCAAAACCTTCCCCTTGGCTTTCCCTGAAGATTACCAAGGCCGTGAAGTGGCTGGCAAGACCGCCGACTTCATGGTGACCTTGAAAAAACTGGAAGCCAGCCATTTGCCCGAAGTCACCGATGAGCTTGCCAAGTCCTTGGGTGCAGTCGACGCCACTGTTGCTGGTTTACGTGCTGACATCCGTGGCAACTTAGAACGCGAAGTCAAATTCCGTTTGCTCGGTCGCAACAAGCAAGCTGCACTGGATGCTTTGGTGGCCAACGCTGAACTTGATTTGCCCAACTCCATCGTTCAAGCCGAACTCGATCGCATGGTGCAAGGTGCCCGCGAAGAACTCAAGCAACGCGGTATCAAAGATGCCGATAAAGCGCCTATCCCTGAAGATGTGTTCAAGCCTCAAGCCGAACGTCGTGTGCGCATGGGCTTGGTGGTGTCTGAGTTGGTGCGTCAGCAAGGCTTGCAAGCCACGCCCGATCAAATCAAGGCCCATGTGGAAGAGCTCTCTGCCAGTTACGAAAAGCCCACCGAGGTGCAGCGCTGGTATTACAGCGACAACCGTCGCATGGCTGAAGTCGAGGGCATTGTGATTGAGCAAAACGTCACCAACTATGTGTTCTCGCTGGCCAAGGTCACCGAGAAGGCCATCAGCTTTGATGAATTAATGGGTCAACAAGCCTAAAAACAGGCCGGAGAAACGCAATGAGCGCATTAGACACACAAGCATTGGGCATGGTCCCCGTCGTGATTGAGACCAGCGGTCGTGGCGAACGTGCTTACGACATTTATTCACGGCTATTGCGTGAACGGGTCATCTTCTTGGTGGGGCCCGTCAACGACCATACCGCCAATTTGGTGGTGGCACAGTTGCTGTTTTTGGAAAGCGAAAACCCTGACAAAGACATTTCGCTCTACATCAACTCACCCGGCGGCTCGGTCAGTGCTGGCATGGCGATTTATGACACCATGAACTTCATCAAACCCGCTGTATCCACTTTGTGCATAGGCATGGCAGCCAGCATGGGCGCTTTCTTATTGGCTGCAGGTGCCAAAGGCAAGCGCTTTAGCTTGCCCAACTCCAAGGTCATGATTCACCAGCCTTTGGGCGGCACCCAAGGCCAAGCCACCGAAATCGAAATTGCTGCGCGTGAAATTTTGAAAACACGTGAGCGCTTGAACCAGTTGCTGTCAGAGAACACCGGTCAACCCCTGTCGCGTATTGAAGTTGATACCGAACGTGATTACTACCTTACTGCCGATGAAGCCAAGGCCTACGGATTGGTCGATGATGTGATTGCCAAGCGCCCCTGATGCTTTTGAGTATCATTGGCAGATCAACCTAACGCAGAGACCGAATGGCCGACAAAAAAGGAACTTCCAGCGAAAAAACGCTTTACTGCTCTTTTTGCGGCAAAAGCCAGCATGAAGTTAAGAAACTCATTGCCGGACCCTCTGTGTTTATTTGTGATGAATGCATTGACTTATGCAATGACATCATCCGCGACGAACTTCCCCCCGAGGCGGCATTGCGCGAAGGACGTGGCGACCTACCCACGCCACTAGACATCAAAAACAACCTCGACAACTACGTCATCGGGCAAGAGCCCGCCAAACGTGCGTTGGCGGTTGCTGTCTACAACCACTACAAGCGCTTGCAGCACAAAGAAACCGCCAAAAAGGACGAGGTCGAACTGACCAAATCCAATATTTTGTTGATTGGCCCCACCGGTTCGGGCAAAACCTTGCTGGCGCAAACCTTGGCACGCATGCTCAACGTGCCTTTCGTCATGTCTGACGCCACCACCCTCACCGAAGCGGGCTATGTGGGTGAGGACGTGGAAAACATCATCCAAAAATTGCTGCAAAACTGCAATTACGACGTTGAACGTGCCCAGCGCGGCATTGTTTATATCGATGAGATCGACAAGATTTCTCGTAAATCTGACAACCCCTCTATCACTCGCGATGTGTCGGGTGAGGGCGTTCAGCAAGCTTTGCTCAAGCTGATTGAAGGCACCATGGCCAGCGTCCCTCCCCAAGGCGGGCGCAAACACCCCAACCAAGATTTTCTGCAGGTTGATACCACCAACATCCTGTTTATCTGTGGCGGCGCCTTTGCGGGTCTGGAAAAAGTCATTGAAAACCGCACAGAACGCTCAGGAATTGGCTTCAGTGCAGTTGTCAAAACTAAAGAAGAGCGCAGTCTGTCCGATATGTTCGGACAGGTCGAACCCGAAGATTTGATCAAATTCGGCCTGATTCCCGAACTCGTGGGTCGTTTGCCCGTGGTTGCTACCCTCAGTGAACTCAGTGAGGATGCCCTCATGCAAATTCTCACTGAGCCCAAGAATGCGCTGGTGAAGCAATACAGCAAATTGTTTGGAATGGAAGGCGTTGAACTTGAGATACGACCGTCAGCACTTAAGGCGATTGCGAAAAAAGCCTTGGCCCGTAAAACCGGTGCACGTGGCTTGCGCTCCATCCTTGAACAATCGCTGATTGACACCATGTTTGAATTGCCTAACAGCAACAATGTGGAAAAAGTGGTGGTAGAGGAATCTACCGTCGAAGAGAACAAACCTCCTTTATTGGTCTACCGCGAGGCAGCCAAGAAGGCCTGAATATCCCGTCAACCCTTGGGTTGATTTTTTGCAGATTGGAAGTTTGACCATGTCAGGACAAACCCCCTTACCCGCTACCGCCATTGACCTGCCCTTGCTGCCTTTGCGCGATGTGGTGGTATTCCCCCACATGGTCATCCCCTTGTTTGTGGGTCGCCCAAAGAGCATCAAAGCGCTTGAAACCGCCATGGCTGCGGACCGCAGCATCATGTTGGTCGCTCAAAAAGCCGCAGCCAAAGATGAGCCCTTGGTCACCGACATGTTCGAAGTGGGCTGTGTCTCTACCATTTTGCAAATGCTTAAATTGCCCGACGGCACGGTCAAGGTCTTGGTCGAAGGTCAACAACGCGCCATCGTCAACCATATCGAAGACGGTCCCTCGCATTTTGTGTGTACCTTGACGCCTGTGTTGCCTGCTGAAGTGGGCGACCAAGACACCGAAATCGAAGCCTTGCGCCGCGCGGTGATGCAGCAGTTTGACCAGTACGTCAAACTCAACAAAAAAATTCCTCCTGAAATTCTCACCTCTATTTCCAGCATCGATGACGCAGGCCGTTTGGCTGACACTATTGCCGCGCATTTGCCGCTGAAGCTTGAAAACAAGCAAGCGGTGCTCGATTTGCCGCAGATCAAAGAGCGCTTGGAAAACCTCTACACCCAGCTCGAGCGCGAAGTGGACATCTTGAATGTCGACAAACGCATCCGTGGCCGTGTCAAACGCCAAATGGAGAAAAACCAACGCGATTTCTATTTGAACGAGCAAGTCAAAGCGATTCAAAAAGAATTGGGCGAGGGCGAAGAGGGCGCGGACATTGAAGAGATCGAGAAAAAAATCAAAGCTGCGCGCATGTCTACCGAGGCACGCAAAAAAGCCGACAGCGAACTCAAAAAACTCAAGCTCATGTCTCCCATGTCGGCCGAAGCCACGGTGGTGCGTAACTACATCGACGTTTTGATTGGTTTGCCTTGGAGCAAACGCACCAAGATCAAACACGATTTGATGAATGCCGAAGCGGTGCTCAACGAAGACCACTATGGTCTAGAAAAAGTCAAAGACCGCATCTTGGAATATTTGGCGGTGCAACAACGCGTCGACAAGGTCAAAGCGCCCATTCTGTGTTTGGTCGGCCCGCCAGGTGTCGGTAAAACCTCTTTGGGTCAATCGATTGCCAAAGCCACAGGCCGCAAATACGTGCGCATGGCGCTGGGCGGCATGCGTGACGAGGCCGAAATTCGCGGCCATCGCCGCACTTACATTGGCGCATTGCCCGGCAAGGTATTGCAAAACCTCTCTAAGGTGAACACCCGCAATCCTTTGTTCTTATTGGACGAGATCGATAAACTGGGTTCAGACTTCCGTGGTGACCCTTCAAGTGCATTGTTAGAGGTGTTAGACCCCGAACAAAACAACACCTTCAACGACCACTACGTCGAGGTGGATTTCGATTTGAGCGACGTCATGTTTGTGGCGACCTCGAATTCGATGAATATCCCCCCCGCTTTGCTTGACCGCATGGAAGTGATTCGTTTGTCGGGTTACACCGAAGACGAAAAAATCAATATCGCAACACGGTATCTCATTCCTAAGCAGTTGAAAAACAACGGTATCAAGGAAGAAGAGTTGCGTATTGAAGAATCCGCTGTGCGTGACATTGTTCGCTACTACACACGTGAAGCCGGTGTGCGTTCTTTAGAGCGCGAGATCTCCAAAATTTGTCGCAAAGTGGTCAAAGCTTTATTGCTCAAAACCATGCACCCCACAGTGGTTGTCAATGAAGACAACTTGAACGATTTCCTGAGTGTTCGCAAATACACCTACGGTCGTGCTGAAAAGCAAAACCAAGTGGGTCAAGTGGTGGGTTTGGCGTGGACAGAAGTGGGCGGCGATTTGCTTACCATCGAAGCGGCCATCATCCCTGGCAAAGGCAACATCACGCGCACCGGTTCTTTGGGCGATGTGATGAAAGAGTCTGTTGAAGCTGCTCGCACCGTGGTGCGCAGTCGTTCGGCCAGCTTGGGTATTCGCAGTGATATCTTTGAAAAATCTGATATTCACGTACACGTGCCCGACGGTGCGACACCCAAGGATGGTCCCAGTGCGGGTGCCGCCATCACCTTGTCCATCGTGTCTGCACTCACAGGTATACCTGTGCGTAGCGATGTGGCGATGACAGGCGAGATCACCTTGCGAGGTGAAGTGACTGAAATCGGCGGCTTGAAAGAAAAATTATTGGCAGCTTTGCGCGGCGGTATCAAAACTGTGTTGATCCCAGAGCAAAACGTCAAAGATTTGCAAGAAATCCCTGACAACGTCAAAGCCAATCTCGAGATCATTCCGGTTCGCTGGATTGACAAGGTGTTGGAAATTGCTTTGGAACGTATACCTACTCCCTTGCCCTTGGATGAACCCGAAGTGGTGGCTGCACCAGTGACTGCTGAAGTAGCTACCGTGGCCGTGAAACATTGATGTGTCAGAAGTAAAAAAGGCGCATTTTTCCGTTATACTTTGCGCCTCATGCGGGAATAGCTCAGTTGGTAGAGCGCAACCTTGCCAAGGTTGAGGTCGCGAGTTCGAGCCTCGTTTCCCGCTCCATACATGAAAAAGGGAAGCCACAAGCTTCCCTTTTTTCTCGCTTCATGGCGCGGTAGCAAAGCGGTTATGCACCGGATTGCAAATCCGTGTAGGTCGGTTCGACTCCGGCCCGCGCCTCCATTTTCCAATAGCGATGGTTTCTTCTCCTGCTTTCACCGAGATGCACATCCACGCCAAGGGCGTGGACTTTGTGTGCTTGACCCAAGGCCATGGCCCCTTGGTGTTGCTGGTGCATGGCTTTCCAGATATTCCTCAAACTTGGGCTTCGCAAATGCAGGCCTTGGCGGACGCAGGCTACCAAG
>CANGPV010000037.1 GCA_947455935.1 Comamonadaceae bacterium | reverse complement strand
GCTTAAAAAGTCCCGCCTCCACCCAAGCCCTCAGTTCGACTTGGTCAAATCGCTCTTCAAAAGCATCCGAAAACAGCGAGTCAACATCAGCGAATTGGCCGGGATGACTGGGCGCAAAGCGGTTGAAACTACAAGCTGATTAACGCCACCAAAGGTTGACCGTGATGTTTGTCAAATAGGAGCCGGGCGTCACGGTGGCTGAGGTTTTGACAAATTGGGCCGTGAGAGCAAATAACCTGCGGTTGCCAATAAACTGCACCTCATTAGCATAAGGCTCCACTAAATTAGTATTACCAGACAATAATGGCCCAATACCTGAGGCGGTATTTCTTAAATTTAAAAAAGTCTCGCCAGGAACTCGGTTCGCCGTGGGGGCTGAAATATCTCTATGGTTTGATAACAGCGATAAAGCCACCCCTTGAGCTACGCCGCCAGGTGCTGAATCATTGCTCCTCAGAAAGCTATTCGTACCCACATTGACGACTTTATCTTGATTTATGGTCAAGCCGATATCAAAAGTAGGACCTCCAGGACAATTACTACCAACACCTCCCCTGCTAAATAGAAAAATCGTTTTTGCCTCGCCAAAAGTACTGCCTACGTTAGCTGCATTGGCAGCAGTCAAGGTTGTTGAGCCAAGATTTAGGGCTAAAGATGGATTGTGGGTACTGGAAAAGCTTGGATTCGGGTCTGTCGTCATGACCAATTGACAGGAGACTGTAGTGACTTGGCCTAAGACCTTCACACCAGCTGCATCAGAGCTTTGCGCCTTCACCTGTGTTGAGAGGGCTATAAAAGCCAAAGCAGCCAGACCTTGAACGACACGCTGCAGATAAGCCTGCTGAGGGTGCTTTGGGAATGGAAGAATTTGAAACAGGGATTGAAACACCGGAAGCTCCAACATAAATACTTATTGTTAGATAGTATCTAAAAAACAATAATTTGTAACTAATAAATTTTATTTTTAGTTGTTTTTTTGTATTTTATGAGTAATTTTTAAATTTCAATCCAGCGTTTGAGCGACTCGCCCCCACCCAAGCCCTCAGTTCGACTTCGCCAAGTCGTTTTCCAGCAGCAACCGGACATACCGTGTGTAGGGGCACGCCTTTGGCCTTCTGACGGGTAGAAACTGCTTCATTCGTATTTGACGGTGAAAGTCACTCTTGTGCTGAAAGGCCCTGTCTTAGGCCTTATAAAACCCAAACTGCCGCGAAAAGCTGCCTGCAAGGTGATGGTGTCAGAGTAAGGCTGTGGAGTGGAAGCGGGATCGTTGACCTTGAACGCCAAAGTGGTGGGAGAAGTGGCAGTGGTTGGGCAAATTTGTGTGGTGGCTCCTCCTACTACTTCGCGGATGATCTCAATAGTCGCGTCTGTTGCGTCGGCACTTGTAAATTCATTGCTAGCAAAACATGTAGTGCCAAGTGGTTTTTCAAACTTCATGGTCACTGTTGGGGTGAATTTTGTTGGCCAATTTTGCGAGCAATTGATAGCGATATTGAAATTGGTAGCATTTACTCGATTACCGTTTGCAAGGGGAGAACGCCAAGCATCGGGCTTGGCATTGCCTAAATTGACATTGGAAGGAACGACAAATCCGCAGGTGGGGATATTGGGAACACCGGTCGCACAGGCAGGTGTGATGGTGGTTTCTCTGCTAGGGTTCGAAGGGGTGCCTCGGGTGGCTGTGCTGAACGAGGGACAAAACTTCCACGCTGAAGAAACGTTACCAGAAAACTCATAAATGACATCGTAAAGAATGCCAACGGTAGCATTGGGGATAAGGTAGGAAAACGACCCAGGCGCAACGAACACGGACCAAGCTTGGATTGCGGCTGGGCAGGTTGTGTTGCTAGGCCAGTTATTGCCAGCACATGCCGAATTATTTGTCGGCACCCGTTCAAAAAAAATCTTTGATTTTTTGATGGTGTTTAATTTGGCTGCAGTTTGGTCATTAGCTATAAAAAAAAGATTGTTGTTATCGTGGGTGATTAAGCATCTGTCGCCAGGAGAAAAAGTGTTATTACCAAGAACAATGGTGTATTTGACTTGAATCGTGGCAGTTGTTTGGGTAATTATTGGGTTTCCGAGTGGCACAGTACTTTGGCAATCTGCACCCAAACTCCAGCCGCAAAAAAACAACCAACATAAACTGATAAAAATTTTGATAGTTTTCATTACGTTTTCTAGGTTCCTTCTTATTTTTTAGTTTTCACAAGTTTGTCCGCCCCAGCGGTGTCGCTCACGGAGGCTAAAAAAATAACCCTGCGCTGGCCCCTAACGTATTGGCTAATTGAAAGAGCCCCACACCTCCTAACCTTTTAGGGCAACTTCGCCCAGTCGTTTTCCAGCAGCATCCGGACATACCGCGTGTAGGGCAGGCCTTTGGCCTTCTGACGGGTAGAACCTTCTTCATTCGTATTTGACGGTGAAAGTCACTCTTGTGCTGAAAGGCCCTGTCCTAGGTTTACTAAAACCAGATGGACCGCGAAAAGCTGCCTGCAAGGTGATGCTGTCGGAGTAAAGCTGAGTGGAAGTGGGGTTGTAGGCAGTGAATGCCAAGGTGGTTGGAGTAGTGCTAGTCGCCGGGCAAATGGGGGTGGCGACTCCTACTACTGTGCGAATGATCTCAATAGTCGCGTTTGTGGCGTCGGCGCTTGTAAGTTCATTTTTAGCAAAACATGTGGTGTTAAGTGGTGTTTCAAACTTCATGGTCACCCTTGGGGTGAATGTTGTTGTCAGTTTTTGCGAGCAATTGACAGCGATATTGAAATTGGTAGCATTTACTCGCGAAGTGTCACCAGGGGTATCACGCCAAGCATCGGGCTTGGCATTGCCTAATGAGAGATTAGAGGGAACCGACAAGTTGCAAGTGCTTTGAGGGGCGGGATCGGGTGTAACAGACCCAAGAGAAATGCTTGCCAAGGATTTAGTAAAACCACTAGAGTCTTGCCTATCTTCAACTGCAATACTGATCAATGGGCTTAGCGTGTTGGTGCCTGGGGCTGAATTGGGGTCTGCAACTAAAGTTATTGAATAAGATAAAGATAACTGGCAATTACCATTACTAACAAAGAAATTAAGTGATTTGATAAATTCAATAGAGGTTTGAGAATAGTCACGTTGGTTTGTGACGGAAATAGATAAACATTTTAGGTTATTGCTGGTTGAAAAATTAATGTTATTTAGCGATGCGGCTTGAAATTTCCATCCTCCCACAATATTGTTTGTTTGGGTCTTTGGGCTGATTTGAATCCAGCATTCTGGAATTATGAGGCCGCCCGATTTCTGTACAGACAGCGTAACTGAGTGAGTGAAGGTGTAAGTGACTTGGGTGCTGGTAACTGATGTCTTGGATATGGAGGCATCAGATATGGAGCACGTAGCTGCGACTTGGCTAGTACTAGAAGTTACTGAGGCCGCCCCAAAAACAAACTGACAAAACCCGAATAACACCAAACTTAAAAACAGCTTCATTGCAATATCCGGGTCATTTAATGGTTGGCACCGTTTGCGCCGTGGCTTCTTTTCCGCCCGTCACCTCACACCGCAGTTTCAAATTGGTAAATCCACTGGCATTGGCGGTTTGTTTTTCGTCCAAGGCGTAGTCCAGCCAGCAGGTTTCGTCGGGTTTGTCGCCCCACACCACTTTCAGGCGGTCTTTGTTTTTCTGAACCCGCACCAAGGCACGGCTTCCTTGGCCGACCGTGCCCACCTCGTTGCCAGCGGCGTCGCTCACAGTGGAACCAATGGGTACCCGCGCACCATTGCTGGGCTGCAACACAATCAACAAAGGCCGCCCCGAGGTGGCATTGAACTTGAGGCGCACGATGGAGCCCTCGACAGGCGCCACCTTTTGGCTGGCGTTGTCCACTTCCAGTTCGGTGGGTGCGCCTTCCAAGCTGATTTGCACATCGTTCAGGTAATAAGGCGACAGATAAGGCACCACGCCAAAACCACCGCTATTGACGCGGGCCGTGCTGCCTAAGACCCCTGCGCCTTCGCCCTTGGGTACTTCCACAATGGCAAAGGTGTCTCCCAAAGAGGGTGCCAATATCAAGCCGCCGCTGTGCACCACCAAGCCGCCGCTGGCCGACAAACCGGTTTGCTGACTGCCACCCGAGGAGGAGGACAAACTGGCACTCAGATTGCCATACCGGTGAGGCACATTCAAAGAGGCGCTGGACGAGTCGGCATAGCCGGATTGCGATTGGGTCAGGCTGTAGCTGAGCTGGTTTTCTTGGTTGTAGCCCGAGTACGACAGCGACTTGCTGGGATCTAAGCTGCCGAATTGGTTGTAGCTGGCTCGCACATTGCCCAATGAAGGACCAAAGTTCAAGGGGATGGAGGCAGAAACACTCACGCTGTCTAAAGCTGTGCGGTTGTCGGTGTAAGTGGTGTGATCCACATTGATGCCCAAGTTGGCTTGGCGAAAATTTGCGTTATAGCCCCAGCGCACCTGTTGACTGCCCACCCCCAGCCAACTGCGTTGTTGGGTAGCCCCTAGGCTGATACTTCCCCATGGTCCCATGCTGAAGCCCAAGCCCAGAAAAGCATTGTTTTTGAAGCTGTCGTTGGCAAACAAAGCGTTGTTACCTTCGCTCAGCGCAGCGCTGGGCGTGGTGTATTTTTGCGACTGCATACCTATGCCGGCATAGGCGCTGAAGCGGCCCATGGCGGGTGGGTTGTAGCTGAAGTTTTGGGCGTAGCCGTTGGCCCTAGGGGTTTGGGCATTGCCATCGAAGTGGGAGAACAGGGCATTAAAGCTCAAGCTCCCCAAGGCCGAGTTGAAGCCAGCTTGCACGCCCACATTGCTGTAATGGGGTCCCACCAGCACTTCCATGCCGGGTGAGAAATAGCTGTTCAAACCGTAGCGCAAATACGCTTGCAACACTGGTGTGTTTTGGGTGCTGGTGAAGTTTCGGTACTGCCCTGTGGCCACGCTGTAGCGAAACGAGCCAGGGTTGAGTGCACCCATGCTGGGGCTGTAGGGCACCACAAAAGTTTGTTGCGAGCCATCGGCCTCGGCAATCACCACCTGTAAATTGCCCACCGATGCAATGGGGTTGATGTCGTCAAACTCAAAGGGGCCAGGGGGCACGGTTTGCTCGAAAATCACGGTGTTGTTTTGCGAGACACGCACCCGTGCATTGGTACGCGCCACGCCTTTGATGACTGGACGGTAGCCGCGCTCTTCCTCGGGCATCAAGCCTTCTTCGCTGGACAAGCGCACGCCCCGAAGGGGCGTGGAGCCAATGATGGGGCTGTTGGTACTGGTGTCGCCCAAGGCCAAATTGGCTTTCATGTCGATCAAGGGTCGCTTGACCACGGTTTCACCCGCTACATATTGGCTGGTGCTGCTGGCCGTACCGCTGCCAGTGCTGCGGTTTTGCGATAAGTAGCTGGTATGTCGTACTTGCCACCCTGCAATATTGACGCCGGTATTGAGCCCCAGATAGTTGGAGCTGAAACCCTGAGCGTTGTAGTTGTTCAGGTTGTAGTTGATGAAGCCCGCGTTTTCGCCGCGTGTGAGCATTTCGGGCGGCACGCTTTGTCGATTTTGGCGTGTCAGAAAAGCTTGGGCAATGGTGATGTCCAAGCGAAGATCGTTGGTGTCAAACTCGCTGGTGGCACCTGCCACCCATTGGTCTATATACAAACAGTCTGCCGCAGATTTACCGGCGGCAGTGGGGGTGGCTGCTGTTTGTATCAGTTGCAAGCCCTGCGGGCTGATGAAGTTGGTTTTGACACCCAGTTGCTGAAACAACGCGGGCGTGATGCAAGCGCGGGCATTGCCCCCGCCTGGGGGTTCGGTGAAGCGAACCGTGGTTTTGCTGACCAAGCTGTCGTTGCGGTAGATGTCAGCCGCCACATCCCCAGGGCGCACACTGCCCAAGCGCTTAACTTCCAAGGGGCTTAGGTTGCGAAAAGCCTTGCCGCGTAAAAAATCTAAATCAAACTCAACGTCTTCTTCCAACTTGGTGGGTGGCAGCTTGACCGACAAAGGGTCTTTTTTGATGTTGGCAGGTGCCAGCGCCAACAATTCGGGCCGCTTGGCATACAGCTCGCGGCGTTGGTTGGGTTTCAAGGGCAGTTCGGTGGCTTCATCGGCTTGGTTGGGTGAGCGCAGCCGCACGGTCAGGGTGGCCTTTTCATCTAAGGGCGGCATACCCTTGATGCGGAAATTGCCATCAAACAACTTTTGCTCGTAAATGATCAAGCCCTTTTGCTCTAGCTGCACCGATTGGCCTTGGAATGACTCACCTTCGAGGTAGACCCACACTGGCACATCAGTGTCTAGCTGCAGGGTGCTAGCCTCTAGGCGAGACAGCACATTCAGCTGAGCTTCAACATCGACCGCCTGGTTGGGTGGGTTGGCTGCAAAGGCGGTTGATGCACCTACCGCGCATACAGTTACCCCAAAGCGAAACGCCATGCCTATGGCACAGGGAGTTGGGGTGGCAGGGCGGGCGGGGTAGCGCATAGGTGTGGCATTCGGGCTGAATGCGTTCAGTTACCTGCGCTGAGGGGAAATTCTTTGTTGATGGCACCACCAAAATCGTTGATGAAATCCACCTTGAGCGCCGTCAATGGTTTGGTAATTTTGTCCACCGCACCCACCACGAAGCTGGCGGTCGATTTGGGTGGAATCATGCCGCCATCGGAGATCACATCAAACTTGCCATCGCCGCCAAAGGTCAGGCTGAAAAAGGACAGATGAAATACAGAAGGGTTAGTACCCTCAGCCATCCAATTGCCGTCTTTTTTAACCAGCTTCCAAGTGACCTTGTCCAGTTGCTCGGCCATCTCACCCTTCAAGGCCTTGGGGCGATAAAACACTTTAATGCGGGTGCGTACGGCAAAACTGAGTTTGCTTTCTTCATTGGATTTTTGCGGTACTTCCAGCATGTTGAAATAAAACACGCTTTCACGGTCCGTGGGCAAGGGCTCACCTGTGAAAACCAAGCGCACCATCTGGCTGCTGTCGGCTTTGAGCTTCGCCACGGGGGGGGTGAGGTTAAAGGGGGTAACAGCTTCTTCGGGTGCGGCCGCTGCGTTGCCGTCATCCAACCACATTTGAATAAAGGTGGCTCGCTCTTTATTGATATTGCTGACTCTGAAAGATACTTCTCGCTTGGTCTCGGGATAAATGATCCGCGTTGACTCAACAATCATGTCAGCCTGTGCGATGGATGAGACCAACGCCGAGGCAAAGATAAAAAAGCAATAAAGGGTGAATCGCAGGTACTTCATGTTCTTCTCGTGGTGGTGGTTAAAGGGTTGTGAAACACCCCCACCGAGAAGAACTGCTGTATCTGTGGCGTTTAACGGTAGGTGAGTGTCACCAGCCGTTTGCCAGAGCCAGCACCTGAGGCGCTGGGCAGGGGTTCTTCTGCGATGCGGGCAATGCTTAATGACGACAGCGGGTTGGCAGGGCCGGAGGTCAAGCCACAGGCTTGTCCGTTGATGCTGGTTTGCTGACCCAGTTGCGACAGTGTTTGTTGGCTGAGTGTGCAACCTGGAGAGGTAATCACACCGTGAATTTCCAACATACCGTGTTGCGCATGGGCGGCGTTTGCCGTTAATACCAACATCGCTGACACCGCCGCCCAAGAGACTTGTTTTGCATAGCTGTTCATGGCTGTTTCCTTTGTTCGATTCGGTGATTGAATCGAAACCAAGGCCTAAGCGCAAAAACTGCTAAAGCATTAAATCTGCTTGACAGTTGTCATATTTAAGCTGGGTTTAGTGTTCTCCTTGTGTGGGTTTTTAAAAGCTTTTCAACTCTTTTGAAAATTTTTCAGAATTCCTTTTTTTAGGCAAAAAAAAGCAATAAGGCTGAAAAACTGTGGGTTTGGTGTTGAAACATGGGAAATCACCTTAGTTGAGTTTGAGCAAAAAAGGCAGAAAAACCGAGATATTGCCGGCAGTCACATCCTGCGAACCGGTGTTGGCAGCGGTGTTTTGGGCCAGCAACGAACGTGACGCCACATAGCGCACGCCCAGTGTCAGGTTATTCAAGGCACTTCCATTGGGGCCTTGTTGCCCCAGAGCCTTGTTCAAGACTTGGGGTTTGTTCAGATCCAAGGGACTGAATACGCCTTGTGCGTCAATAAGCCCAAGTTGCACCAACACGTTTTGCGCGGGTCGAACATTGGCGCTGTTGCGCAGCAAGCCTGTTCGAGGAGCCACCGCTGCCAAGTCACTGTCAAACACCAAGGTTGCGGGTATGTTGAACTCACTGGCGCAATTGGAAGTAACTTTGGGTTTGTTGAACTTGAGATCTATGGATGAGATGGGACCAAACGACCCACTCAGCAAGGCGGTGGTGTTTAAAGAAGGCAGGTTGAATGAAAATGTATTGCCCCATGGGTTGCTTTGCAAAAAATTGGTGCAACTAGGAACAATGATCCCACCGCTTATTTCCAAGGTGTCGTTAGAAAACAAAAGATCTTGTGCGCTGGCACTGTTGAGCGCAGATAAACAAACCACACATACAACAGCTAGTTTGGCTTGTAAATTGGCAATCATGTAGGGGGTTGTGTAGGCAAACAGTCGGTTTTAAGAGCAAGCAGCGGCATAAGTGCCGCTGCTTGGTCGTGGTCAAGCTCAGTTGTAGCGAGCAATTAAGGGGATGGTTGCAGAAAACGCACCGCCGGTTGGCACAGCGGTGCCAGATCGGGCGAATTGGGCTGTGATTGCAATGCCTGAAGTAGATGCAGCAACGGGAGATGCTTGGCCAGACATCAAAGTACCGGCAACACCCAGATCGCCTAGCAAATTAAGTGTGGTGGTGGCTGCAGCAGCGGTAGTACCAACACCGCCTTTTAATTGAACAACAGCATCAGTCCCGCCAGAAGCAGCACTCAGGCTATTTCTCAAAAATGTACCGGTACCGATGCTGCTAATTTGAGCCGAGGTTAAAGATAAGGCCAGATCCCACTTGGTGGCTCCACCTTGGAATGTGCAAGGGGTAGTGTTGCCGGCAGTAGACGATACTGTAAAAATGGCGGCGACAGCGGTGCCAAAAGTAGACCCAGCAGAACTTGCTGCGGGAGGGGACACATTGCCTAGTTGAAGAACCTTGGTTGCCGTTGAGCCAACACCGCCTGGATCAGAGATAACCACATTACAAGTTGTGCTGGTGATTTGACCTGAAATATTGAGAGTGGCCGAGTCAGCTGCTTGAGCAATACCATTGATTTGTACCGATGCCAAAGCTAAGAAGGTTGATGCCGCAAGTGCGGCTCTTTGAAGTTTGAAATGATTTGCCATGTAAATTACCCCTTTAAGGAAACTGTTGATGAAAACATCAACCTAAAACCTTTTGGCTAAAAGTTGATTAAAACGAATACTAGAGAATGCTTTTGACGATTGCAACCCCTAAGTTCTCATTTGTGTTGTGAAAATGTAATAAATAGTTAAATTTTGTGTTTTTAAAGTATTTTTGTACTCATTTTTAAATGAATTTCAGGTTCGTCCACCTGAAGCACAATACAAACCATGCTGATACATCCCCAATTCGATCCCGTGGCCTTGGCCATCGGCCCGCTGGCCGTGCACTGGTACGGCATTTCCTACCTGGCCGCTTTTGTGTTGTTTGTGCTGCTGGCACGCCGACGCTTGAACCACCCGCCTTACGCGGCCTTGCAAGCGCAAGGGCTGTGGTCGGTGCAAGATGTGGACGACCTGATGAGCTGGGGCGTGTTTGGCGTGGTGCTGGGTGGGCGCATTGGTTATTGCCTGTTCTACAAACCTGCTTACTACGCCGAGCATCCTTTAGAGGTGCTGTATGTGTGGCAAGGTGGCATGAGCTTTCATGGCGGCATGTTGGGCGTGATTGCCGCCATGGCGCTGCTGGCATGGCAGCGTGGGCGGCACTGGCTGCAAGTGACCGATTTCATCGCCCCTTGTGTGCCCACGGGTTTGGCCGCGGGGCGGGTGGGCAACTTCATCAACGGCGAGTTGTGGGGGCGTGCCGCTGATGTCAACCAGCCTTGGGCCATGGTGTTTCCGCAAAGTGGCAGTCTGTTGCCGCGTCACCCCTCGCAGATCTACCAGTTTTTGTTAGAGGGCTTGCTGCTGTTTGCGGTGTTGTGGTGGTTGGCGCGAAAGCCCCGACCACTGGGCTGGGTGTCAGGTGCTTTCTTGATTGGCTACGGGTCGCTGCGCTTTATCGCGGAGTATTTCCGCGAACCTGATGCGCATCTGGGTCTGCTGGCGCTGGGCCTGAGCATGGGGCAGTGGTTGTGCGTGCCCATGGTGCTGATGGGTGTTGGCATGATGTTGTGGTCAAAGCGCAACCCCGCCCCTGAAGGTTAATCTCGCAGTTTCACCAAGCCCGCCGCCAAGGCGGTACCCGACAAAATCATGGCCGCGCATAGCAGCACCCAGGGCGTGATGATTTCATCCAAGAACACCACGCCAATGAGGTTGGCAAACAAGGGAATCAAATACGTCACCGTCATGGTGCGAGAAGCGCCTACTTTGGCAATCAGACGGAAATACAGCACATAGGCCAAACCCGTGCACACCATGCCCACCATCAGCAAACTCCACCATGCGCTGTCGTCGGGCCACACGCTGGGCCAAAACCACAGGCCAGGCAAAGCCAGCGCCAGCGAAGCACCTATTTGGCTGCCGGTCGCAATCGCCATGGTCGGCACACCGTTCAAATAGCGTTGTGAGTAATGCGTGCTCAAGCCATAGCAGGTGGTGGCCAGCAAACACGCCAACACGGCCCAGCCCGAGCCACCCGCTTTGAACGACACGCCCCCGGGCATGGTCAAGGCCAGCAAGGTCGCACCGGCAAAACCCAGCAACAAACCGACGCCGCGCGAGCCACTGGGGCGCTGTTTGAACCACAGCCATGCAATCAAAGCGCCAAACAAGGGCGTGGTCGAATTCAAAATCGACGACAAACCGGTGGTGATAGACATCACCGCATAGGCGTAACAAATAAAAGGAATGCCGGAATTCACCACGCCCATGGGCAGTATGTGTTTCCAATGTTGCCGCAGACTTCCCCAATGCCCTTGCCACAGCAAAAAAGGCAACAATGTCAGCCACGCCACACTGACGCGCAACCACGCGGTTGACCAACTGCCAAAGCCTTGCGAGGTCATGCGCATGAAAAGAAACGACGAGCCCCAAATCAAACCTAGCAAGGCAAAGTCAGGTAGCCATTGCCGCCACCGCACAGCTTGTGTCACAAAAGCGTGCCTTCGCGTTGTAGCAAATCCAGTTTGCGCCACAAACCACCGGCATAGCCTGTGAGAGCGCCATTGGCACCCACCACGCGATGGCAAGGCACGATGATGCTTAAGGGGTTGCGCCCGACTGCCATGCCCACGGCGCGGGCAGCTTGGGGTTGCCCCACATGCTGTGCCAATTCACCGTAAGTGGAGTAACGACCAAAAGGAATTTGCACCAAGGCTCGCCACACACGTTGTTGGAATTCGCTGCCTTGCATGAAGTCCAAGGGCATATCAAACGATTGGCGCTTGCCCGCAAAGTAATCGGCCAACTGCGATTTGGCCAAACGCAACCAGTGTTGCGAAGGTCCCCAAGGCAGGTGACGCAAATCGGGGCGATGGGCTTGGTCGTCAAACCAAACACCGCACAAGCCTTTGTTGCTGGCCACCAAGGTCAGCTGACCCAAAGGCGAATTGATGGGCATTTGCCAAGCGTTGGCGTGAAAGGGGGCGGAGGCAGTGGAGGAAAGCATGTCTCAATAAAGTCTGTGGTGCTCATCATACGATGCGAAGTTGTCAGCTTGAGACAGGTGCAGCTTCTACAATGTCGCGATGCAAATCGAAGCCTCTATCTTCAAGGCCTATGACATTCGCGGTGTGGTGCCTTCATCGCTCAACCCTGCGGTGGCACATGCATTAGGTTTGGCCTTTGGTACCCAAGCGCTGGCGCAGGGCGAAACCACCGTTGCCGTGGGGCGTGATGGGCGTTTAAGTGGCCCCGCTCTGCTGCAGGCCTTATCGCAAGGTTTGGTCGAGGCAGGGATTCAGGTGATCGATGTGGGCATGGTCACCACACCCCAGTTGTATTTCGCAGCCAACACCTTGTGCAGCAGCGGCATACAAATCACAGGCAGCCACAACCCCAAGGACTACAACGGCTTCAAGATGGTGATGGCCGGTCGGGCGATTTATGGCGACGAGATACAAGGCTTGCGTCAGATGATGCAAGCTGAAACATGGCAAACCCAAGCCGGGGGCAGTGTCAAGCAAGTGAGTGTGAATGCCGCTTACCAAGAACGCATCGTGCAAGACATTCGTTTGAGCCGCCCCATGCGCATCGTGGTCGACAGCGGCAATGGCGTGGCGGGGGCATCAGCACCGGCCATCTTGCGTGCCATTGGCTGCGAGGTGATCGAACTGTTCAGCGAGGTCGATGGCGATTTCCCCAACCACCACCCCGACCCCAGCAAGCCCGAAAACTTGCGTGACCTTATTGCCGCTTTGCAAACCACAGGTGCTGAATTAGGTTTGGCCTTTGACGGCGATGGTGACCGTTTGGGTATCGTCACCCACGATGGTCAAACCATTTACCCCGACCGACAAATGATGTTGTTTGCGCGTGATGTGCTGCAAAGGGTGCCCGGTGGCGCCATTGTGTTTGATGTGAAGTGTTCGCAGCAACTCGCCCCCGCCATCCGTGCCGCAGGGGGTGTGCCTGTGATGTTCAAAACCGGCCATTCGCTCATCAAGGCGCAAATGAAAGCCATCCAGTCGCCCTTGGGTGGCGAGATGAGCGGCCATGTATTTTTCAAAGAGCGGTGGTATGGTTTTGATGACGGTACCTACGCAGGCTGTCGCTTGCTTGAAATTGTCAGCCGTGCGGCTGACGCCAATGCCTTGCTGCATGGCTTGCCCACCAGCCAATCCACGCCCGAGTTGAACGTCGCTTGTGCCGAGGGCGAACCCCACCGCGTCACCGCCGAGTTGCTGCAACTGGCCCAAACACAAGGCCTGCCCTCGCCTGATCACCAACCTGTGCTTTGCGACATCGATGGGGTACGCATCGACTGGGCCGATGGCTTTGGTTTGGTGCGAGCCTCCAACACCACGCCTGTATTGGTGTTGCGCTTTGAAGGTCAAAACGATGCGGCCTTGGCGCGTATCCAAGCCGACATGATGGCCTTGCTGCGCCAAGTCAAACCTGATGCACAGGTGCAAGAGGCCGCGCATTGAGGGTGTTGCTGGTCAAGCTGTCTTCGCTGGGAGACGTGGTGCACACCTTGCCTGCAGCCATGGACATGCATGAGCGCATGGCGGGTGTGACCATCGATTGGGTGATTGAACCCGCCTTTGCGCCCTTGTTAAAGCTGTGTCCAGCGGTCAGCCGCATCATCCCTTGTGCAATGCGCCAATGGCGACGCCAATGGTGGACCCATGAAACCCGTCAAGCTTGGCAAGCCTTTCGTACCGAATTGCAAGCCGAGGCTTATGACGCCATCATCGATGTGCAGGGATTGACCAAATCTGCGTGGGTGTCTCGCACAGCGCGACTCAAAGACAAAGGTTTGCGTTTTGCCATGGCTAACCGCACCGAAGGTTCAGGCTATGAAGCCCCCACACGCTGGGTGGCCGATGTGTTGATCAACTGCCCTTGGCACAGTCATGCGGTAGATCGTGCCAGACATGTGTGTTCCCGAACCATGGGATACGCGCCGTGGAAAGTGCCCCACACCAGCTTGCGCTGCACACCCCATGCGGATGTATTACCCCGCACCGTGGCCTTGGCGCACGGCAGCTCGCGTGCTGACAAAGCATGGCCGCTGGCCCATTGGCAAGCCGTGGTCCACGCTTTGCAAGCCCAAGGATTTCAGATCGCTTTGCCCCATGCCAACGACGCTGAACTGCAAGTTGCACAAGCCGTTGTCCGTGAGTGTGCAGGTGCTGTGGTGTGGCCGCGTTGCGATCTGGTGGAACTCACGCAACGCTTGGCGGCGTGCGAGGGTGTGATTGGGGTGGACAGCGGTGTGAGCCATATCGCTGTGGCCTTGGGTTTGCCGCATGTGCAAATCTATAACTTCGATACTGCTTGGCGTACGGGCCCTGTGGGCTGCGCTTGGCAGCAAAGCGTGTTTGCGCTTCCCACACCCAGCACCGAAGCTGTTTTAACCAGTTGGGCTTCCTGCTTCAGTGCCGCATGGTTGAAGCGTCGTTGATGCGCTTCGCTTATGTTTGCCTGATGCGTTGTTTGATGCCGCTGTTGTGGCTGAAGTTGCTGTGGCGCTCTCGCCGTGAGCCTGTGTACGGCCATGCCTTGGGTGAACGGTTTGGTTTTTACAGCCATACAGCGCCAACAGGCGCGTTGTGGATACATGCGGTGTCGCTGGGTGAAACCCGCGCGATACGCCCTTTGGTTAAAGCCTTGCGTCAACGCTTTCCGCAGTTGCGTTTATTGCTGACCCACGGCACAGCCACGGGTCGCGCCGAAGGCGAAACCCTGCTGGGCGAGGGCGATGTGCAAGCTTGGTTACCCTGGGACACCCCTGGGTCGGTTCAGCGCTTCTTGACGCATTTCCGTCCTCGTGTGGGGTTGCTGATTGACACCGAGGTCTGGCCTAACCTGGTAGCTATCGCTCAACAGCAAGGTCTGCCCATGGTGTTGGCCAATGCCCGAATGAGCGAACGCTCATGGCGCAAAGCGCAACGCTTTGTTGCTTTCTCACATTCTGTTTATCAAGGTTTGCAAGACGTATGGGCGCAAACCGAAGACGATGCCCAGCGTTTACGCCGTCTGGGGGCGCCGGTGAGCGCGGTGATGGGCAATTTGAAGTTCGATGCGGTGCCCGATGCGGCTTTGCTGGCCGTGGGTCATCGTTGGCGCAGCGCCTTGGCTTCCCGTCCGGTGGTCGTGTTGGCCATTTCCCGAGAGGGTGAAGAGGCCCAATTTATAGAGGTTTTGCAGCAGCATCCCGAGTACCTCACGCAAGCCAGGTGGTGGATTGTGCCGCGTCACCCCCAGCGCTTTGATGAAGTGGCCTCTCTCATGCAATCGCAGGGTTTGGCTTTTGAGCGACGCAGCCAGTGGCCCAAGGATGTGCAGACCGTGCCAGCGCCTGTTCAGGCCAGTGTGGTGCTGGGTGATTCGATGGGTGAAATGCCTTTGTATTACGGCGCAGCCAGCGTGGCCTTGGTGGGCGGGAGTTTTGCCCCTTTGGGTGGGCAAAACTTGATTGAAGCTTGCGCTTGCGCTTGTCCTGTGGTGATGGGGCCGCACACCTTTAACTTTGCGCAAGCCGCGCAATGGGCGTTGAATGCGCAAGCGGGTGTGCGCTGCGAGGACATGGCCTCTGCCATGAGGCAAGCCTTGGCGCTGGCCCTAGACCCCGAAAGACAACAGCACATGGCGCAAGCGGGGCAACAATTTGCGCGAAGTCATCAAGGCGCGGTGGCGCATTGCGTCAAGGCCTTAGAACCCTTTTTAGACTGAGGCGCTCAATATTTTTCCGGAACGATCATGTTCTGGGGTACAGGGTTGCGGATGTAGTCAGGGTTTCTTACCCTGGCAGGCAGGGCAATTTCAGCGTGCGCTATCTCGTGGTAGTTGAACTGCTCAAGCAAGTGGCTGATGCAATTCAAACGCGCACGTTTTTTATCCACCGCTTGCACCACCCACCAAGGCGCTTCAGGAATATGGGTGCGCTCAATCATGGTTTCTTTGGCGCGGGTGTAGTCTTCCCAGCGACGACGACTCTCTAAGTCCATGGGACTGAGTTTCCATTGCTTTAAGGGGTCGTGTATGCGACCCAAAAAGCGAGCGTGTTGCTCGTCATCGGTGATGGAGAACCAGTATTTCAGCAAGGTGATGCCGCTTCGCGCCAGCATTTTTTCAAACTCGGGGACAGTGCGAAAGAATTCTTCGTATTCATCTTCGTCACAAAACCCCATGACCCGTTCAACGCCAGCGCGGTTGTACCAACTGCGGTCAAACAACACAATTTCACCTGCGGCAGGCAAGTGCGTCACATAACGTTGGAAATACCACTGCGTTCTTTCGCGGTCGTTAGGGGCAGGCAGGGCGGTGACTCGGCACACACGAGGATTAAGCCTTTGGGTGATGCGCTTGATCACGCCGCCCTTGCCGGCTGCATCTCGCCCCTCAAACAAAATCACCACTTTTTGCTTGGTGGCGACCACCCAGTCTTGTAATTTGACCAATTCGCCCTGCAAGCGCAGCAGTTCGCGGAAATAAACCGCACGGGCTCTTCGATCCTCTTCGCTGGCTGCTGGACTGTTTTCGTTCTCGCCATCGTCAATCGTCATCTCCAATTCTTCATCGATAGAGTCCAAGATGTCTTCACGAATTTTCCGTAACTGCTCAGCGTCAA
Source organism: Comamonadaceae bacterium (assembly GCA_947455935.1). Lineage (GTDB taxonomy): Bacteria > Pseudomonadota > Gammaproteobacteria > Burkholderiales > Burkholderiaceae_C > Limnohabitans. The sequence continues at coordinate 2,120 of CANGPV010000037.1, read as the reverse complement.
GTCCAACAGGGGGTTGCATATATCGGTTCCTTACAGAGTAGCTTGATGGGTAAGTGGATGGCCTGCAGGGTGTGTAGCAACAGGATGGATGCGCACCACAGAATAGCTGGGGCAAGCGTAACGCTCGATGTCTTCGGCGTGTAGCGGGTAGGAATTGCAGTTAGAGAAACGTCGCCAGAAAGAGCCGTAAATACCGCATTGAAATTTATCGTCTGCCACGGGAGTCAAAAAAAAGCATTGCTTGTTCAAACAACAGTTACCACACTGGACACAGCTTCCTTGAATTTGTGCGGGTATGTGATGAGCGCGCAGGAATACATCTTCCAAAAAATGTTTCACTGGCCCGTTGGCGATGGCCCGCAGATGGATGCGGATTTTTTGGATGCTGTGGACATACCGAAGCAGGTAGTTCTTGTCCCAAAACATCACAAACAGAACAAGGGGCAGAAGGGGCATCAGAAGATAGCTGATGACCATAAAAATGTTGGATAGGAATTTCACTCAAGCCCCATGCAGTTGGCATAAAAAGTAGTGGTCGCTGGCCAATCAGAAAAAATACCGCGAATACCCACGTCTTTGACCAATACATCCAAGGCTTGCAAGATATCGCCCTCGTTGTGAACGCCAGCGTTCACCGATTGGTAATACCAACCCCCTTTGTCTGCGGATGCCATAACCCCAGAGCGCTCAAGTGACCATGTGATGATGTCCAGACCTGCACTTTTCACATCCTTGGCGTAGGCAGAGGGAATCATCTTCCCGTTGTCCAAAGCCAAGAGGGCGAAGATGGGTGGTGCCACGATCTTGACGCCCTTGGCTTTGTAGGCTTTCAAGGTTTCCAGTGTTGGCAGTTCTTTCACAGTTTCTGCTGCGTCCAGAAAAACCGCTTGTTGGGCGAATTCGGGTTCGTGCTTGATCCAATAAAGAATGTCCGCCTCGTGAAATGACTGGGCAAACACATCGCTGGGCTTCACGCCAGCCGCCTTATAGGCATCCAGCATTTTTTGCGCGTACTGTTGTTGGGTAAATCCTTCAAAGGGCATGGCTACCGACGCCTCTTTAAGCTCTGGCGTCATCTTCACCCCTAGGCGCTTGAACAGATCTATGCTGTCTTGGTGGCTCATCAAGGTGCCACTGGTAGGCCCTGCATACAAGTCGGTGCGCCAAGCGGGTGTGCCAGCCACATATTCCTGCACGGTCAAGGCCTTGGGGTTGAAACCGTCCATCTTCCCGCGCAAGGATTTGAACTCAGCCAGCGTGATCTCGCTGGTTCTGCACTCAGCACTTGCGGGTGTTTGGCTCACGGGATCGTAGGGCTTGAAAGGCTTGATGCACTTGGCAGCCAAAGGCGTGAGCAAGATATTGGTGGAGGTGTGCAAATCATTTTGTGCGTGACGACACACCAATTCTTTGTCTTGGGTGAAGGTCACATCGCACTCAATGACGCCTGCACCCATACGGGCTGCAGCTTCGTAAGACTCTTGTGTGTGTTCGGGAAACATCAGGGCTGCGCCTCTGTGCCCGATGGAAAAGTTGGATTTTTTAAAGGGGCCGTTGCTGCAGCTTTGCAGCTTTTGCTTGAGCGCGGAGGGTTTGAGCTGGGACACCAGAAAAAAGGGTCTGGGACCGAGTTGAACGTTGTAAGCGGGAGGATTTTGCTGGGCCCACGCACCCCAACAAGTCCACATGGCCAGTGCCAGCAGTATTTTTTGCATCTCTGTGTACTTCTATGACGTTGATAGGGTCTAGGCTAAAACCAACGCATGAAAATTTGATGACACTCAGGGCTTATCGCAAACGTATTGGGTGAATAATTTTTCAGGGCTGTCAGGGGTCACCACCACCTGATAGCGCCCAGACGCCGCCAAGCTGACCAATACCCCATAGTCAGGGAATGACTGGGCCAAGGCCAGCTTGCCATGCGTAAGCCCATATCGCAAGCGGTCGTCGTGGGTCTTCCACACCCGTCACCACCTCCCTGGGCAGCACCAAGCCGTGAACAAAGTCTGCGGGGCAACCGCACATTTTGATGTCGCGTATCGCCACAAACTCGGCGTTCATGGCCCACACATCGGTAGTTTTTTGACAGGTTTTTTCTGTCGAACACACAGATGAAAGAG
>CANGPV010000036.1 GCA_947455935.1 Comamonadaceae bacterium | reverse complement strand
GCCACGTCGCCTAACTCGCCCTTGCGATGCTCAGGGAAAACGTCTGTCAGCGACTCCATGTAGCCGGTATTGAGTTCACGCGCCATGCGAATGCCATGCCATGCCGTGGCACGTTGGGGTGGACTGTTTTCCCAACTTTGGAAAGACCGCGAATTGTGGCAATAAGTGCAGTTCACACCTAAGGCTGTCGACATGTGGGTCATCAAACCATACGTCCACTCGGCTTGCTTGATGGACTGGCGGTTACCTGTGGGCAAGGCCGTGGGACCGTTGACACGGATGTTTTGCGCCTCTAACAAGAACGGCGAAAAGGGATCATTCGGCAGCGATGACAAATTGACCGCTTTGGCTGGTTCATTCTGTCCTGCTTTGTCGCCCATGAAGTTGGAGCCATAGGGTTGGTGATTCGATTTGAACCACAAAGCATTGGGTACAGGCTGACCACGGTGACAGGTGTAGCACGTCACACCCGTGTCGGCAACATGGGTTTTCCATTCGCTGTTGATGTACTGCGTCATCTGCAACATGCGACGCGCAACCACTTTGGTGTATTTCTCGTCGTCAGCAAAATTGGCGGGGTTGTGGCAATACACACAACCGCCGTCATTGGGTGCCACCCAGGTGGCCATGGAGGCCATCAAACGGTTGAACTGAGACACGCTCAAGTCGCCCAGCACTTTCACGTTTTTGTAGGTCTGTCCTGCTTTTGGCCCTTCACCGGGCGCAGGTGGTAAAGCCACAGGCGCTTGGTTGGCTTCGGTTTTCACTTCCAACAAGCGAGGGTTGTAAACCTGCACCATGCCGGTACCACGGTAGCCGTGTTGCACGCTGTCTTGGAAGGGGCGCTCACACGCGGTGAGCAACAGCACAGCTGACAGGCCAGCGGCGTAGACCGCGAAACGTCGCAAAAAAGACAGGGACTTCATGGTTTGACTCCCAAGCTCAGGGCCGGATCTATCACCGGCGGGAACACATTTGGATAAGGTGGCGCTACACCGTGTTTGATGGCCCACAAATACCAGTTGTCCACCACGGTGCCGGTCAACAAAATACCTATTCCGCCTGTGATGGGACACAACACTGCAAACCACCAAGCCCAGCGGTGAATGGATTCCATGGTAGCGTTAAAGCCCATGGTCCAACGCCAGAACAAAGCTGCACGTTCAGACGCGGTGCCACGGTCGACAATTTGCTCAATCTCGCGTTCACCACCAAAACGGGTCACCGCCAAGATGGTGGCACCGTGCATCGCAAACAGCAGCACCGAACCATACAAAAACACAATCGACAAAGCATGGAAAGGGTTGTAGAACAAATTGCCGTAGCGAATCGACAAGGCTGCCGTCCAATCCAAGTGCGGAAAGATGCCATAAGGCACGGCCTCACCCCATGAACCCATCAGAATGGGGCGGAAAAAACCCAACACAAACATCAACCACAGCGCCGCAGCAAACGCCCAAGCCACATGCGTGCCCAAGCCCAGCTGTGTGGCTCGACGGTACATGCGTGCCCACCACAGCAACACGGAAGCGCTGAGAAAAATGCCGCAAATCAGAAACCAACCGCCTTGGTTCAAAGGTGGCCAAGATAAGCCGTACTCGGGAGGAGGAGGTTCCAAGGCCAGCCAAAATAATTGGCGAACCATTTGGATCGGGTCGTAATTCACCGAGGCCAGCATATTCATGCCAATGATGGTGAAAGCAACCAAACCACAAAACAGCGAGGCAAGACCTAAACCGCCCAAATAGATGGGACCGAGTTGGGCATTGCCGATCTTGCCCAAGATCCAGTAGACCGCAGGATGGCCAGTGCGTGGACTGTTGCCAGGGCCAAGGCCCTCGCCGTGGTGCACAGGACCGCTGGCCTGCACCGTGGTGAATAAGTTGAGATAGTCAGCCATTGTTGTGTTCCTCGCTTTTCATTAAGGCCACTGCGACCAGATGGGCAGGTTCAACCACCAGCCCCACCATTCCGGCCAACCGCGGCTCCAGAAAGGTCCGCTGATGACGATGCACAGTGCGCTGAACAACACCGCAGCCAAGGCCAGAAACACGCCCAAACGGTGAATGCCCAAGGTACCGATGGAGTAACCAATGGTGTCGCGGAAAAATGTGTCTTCGTGTTCTGGCGTCTTCACCACTTGGCCTGCACCAGGGTTGGTGGCGGACAAAATCAACGCACCGTGCAAGGACAGCGCAAACGTGGTGGCAAAGAAGAAACTCACCGCCAACATGTGTGCGGGGTTGTAGTGAAAGTGCAGGTATTGATAACCTACGTTGGATACCCAATCGAGGTGGCTGAAAATGCCGTAGGGGAATCCGTGACCCCATGCACCCATCAATATGGGGCGCACCACATTCAGCGTGACATAAGCCAAGATAGCGATGCTGAACATGAAGGGAACGTGATAACCCATACCCAGTTTTCGGCAAATTTCAACTTCACGCAATGCCCATGAGCCAAACGCTCCTATGGCGCAAATGGTGATGATTTGCCACAAGCCACCCTCTTGCAAAGGCGCAAAGCGCAAGCCGTAAGACAAGTCGGGGGGCGCAATGCTGATTTGCCACAAATTCCAGGTGGGGCCCAACGCTGCGCCCCACAAAATCATGGCAGTACCAATGAAGGTGAAAAAGATGGTCGTGATGCCGAAAAAGCCGACATAAAACGGACCGATCCAAAAATCGAACAAGTCACCTGCCAGCAGCGTTCCGCCGCGTACCCGGTATTTTTTTTCAAAGCTGAGCATGGCCATGTCTTAGCCCTCCTGCCGCAAGTGATGAGAAATTGAGAAAGTCAAAAAGCAGATGCTGCAAACCTGTTGAAGGTTGGCAGCACCTGCGGTACTGCCAACGTTCAGGACTTCGCTGCAGGAACTGCGGCGGGCATGGGCGAGTTTTGTGCCGATGCTGCTGCGGGTTTCTTTGCGCCGTCGAGCCAGTTGAATTTGTTGGTGCTGAGCAAAATGAGGTGAATCATCGCTGCCAGTCCAAACAGGAAAATGCCTTGAACGACCATTGCACGCAATGGATCGTAAAGTCGCCAAATTCTCCACATGGTGAGTTCTCCTAAATGATGTGGGACATGAACGTATAAACCGATGCTTTAACACCCGTAACCACGTTAGACATGTTCTCTGCGCCTGGCAGCCAACTCTTCCAGCGCAGCCCGACCAGTTGGCCAAAGACAGCAAAAGATAAAAGCACGACAAAACAAGGTACAAAGATCAGGACAAACGCCATCTTGTCGTCCCAGCCGTTGGGCTTGTGAGTGACATGAGAAGTGTTAGAAATCATGGATTAACTCCGTTCGGTGAAAAAAACCTGCCTCAGACGAACCAGGGCCGCCATGCCCAGACCAGGATGTGGGCGACCACAGCGACAGCTGTGAAGCCAACGGTTCCTTGGATCCAGTAATGGTGGAACTCCTGAGCCTCTTCGTCAGTCAGTCCGGATATGGAATTCGGATGGTTTGACATGCGATGCTCCTTCAACAAAATGGCCGCAAGGCCAACGCTGCGCCCAACCCGCGCAACCTAGGCAGCCGCAGCAGTTGCCACGACATGGGGGACATTTCGCCAGCTGGTGCAAGCGAAAGATGTTTGTAGGTGTTCATGCGGTTTCTCCCAAGCCCAGCTCGGCACCCGCTTGTTGCACATGCGCCAGCGTGACCAGCTCTTCGCCTTTGTCACGGGCCTTGCCTTCGGCCAAATCGCGCAAACGCTTAGCGGCAGAAATTTGTACCAACACGGGTTGTCCCGCTACCAATGCATGCAGCTTGGTTTGCGCGGCATCGTCCCAAGGCGTGTTCTCTTGTGCGCCGCTGATTCCCCGCGCCAAGGTGGCGTCCACCTTGTCCATGTCGGTGCCCAAGGGCAGGATGTGGAACAAAGCGTCAAACAAGGCGTTACACACCTCTTGGATAAGGTAAGTGGCACCGCTGTAGCCCATGAAGGGGGTACCGGTATGGCGACGGATGATGGCACCGGGAAAAGAAGCTGGAACAAAAGCGGCTTTCATGGGGCCGGTGCTGCCAGCTTCTGCCAAGTACATGCGCTCGTTGTAGCTGCCAAACATGATGAGTGGCATTTGCTTGTGGACCAACTCACGCACTGCAGCGTTGTCGGTCTTTTGCCCAGGAATGCGAGAGACTGCAAATTTGCAAGGCATGCCCATTTCGGTTTCTAAAAATTTGCGAATGCCACGTGCATAGGTGTCGGTAGCCACCACCGCAAAACTGGCGGTCGCAAAAAAGTCTTGGGTGACCGAGCGCCACAAGTCCCACACCGGTTTGATGGTGGTGTGGCGTTCACGCTGAATAAAAGGCTCGGGGTCCAAGTCCAGCAATTCGCCCAATTTGCGCAAAAACTTGGTGGTGCTGTGCAGGCCAATAGGTGCTTGCAAATAAGGACGGTCCAGTGCCTCGCACAACATGCGACCAAACTCGCGGTACATGCAGATATTGACATCGGCTTCAACCAATTGCGACACCTCGGCCAAATGACTGCCCAAGGGGAACACCATGTTGATGTCGGCGCCTATGCCTTGCACCAAGCGACGGATTTCGGCCAAATCGCTGGGGCTGTTGAAAGTGCCGTAGCAGGGCCCAATGATGTTGACACGAGGTTTTTCGCCTTCTTTGCGAACACGCTTGGGCACTTTTTTCATGCCGTATTCGCTCCACAGCCAGAACATGGCGCGGTTGGCACATTGCCATTGGTCTTCGTCAATGGTGCGCGGCAAAAAGCGCATCAGGTTAGTGCCTTCGGGTGTGACACCACCGCCAATCATTTCGGCGATAGAACCGGTCACCACCACCGCAGGCAAGTCGGGGTCAAGCACGTTGTGGGCTCGCTTCATGGCACCTTCGGTACCTTCACGTCCCAACTGTTCTTCTGCGAGTCCGGTCACCACAATGGGCAACTCGTGGGGAGGCAAGGCATCGGTGTAATGCAACACGGAAGTGACAGGCAGATTCTCACAACCCACCGGACCGTCGATGACGACTTGCAAACCTTTGATGGCGGTGAACACATACACCGCACCCCAATAGCCGCCTGCACGATCGTGGTCGAGTACAAACATCAGCCCATCTCCTCGGCTTTGCGTTTTTTCTGCTTTTTCTCGAACTGACGGCGCACTTCTTTCTTGAAGTCGGGGTGCATGACGGGAACGTTTTCCCAGACACCGGCTTCGTCGCCTTGTCCTACAGAACCAAAAAACGCTTTCATCTCGTCAAAGCGGGCTTGGTTACCCATGGCCGCATTAACCACTTGGATGAGCGAACCTGCACCTGCCACGCCCATGAGAGGACGTGCAGAGATCAGGTTGGTGAAATACAGCGATGGGATGCACAGCTCTTTGGCCGCTTGCACCACAGGGGTAGTGCCAATGGCGAGCTGAGGCTTGAACTCACGCATGGCGGCCAAGTCTTGTTCCAGCGAGGCACGAAACTGCACATGCACGCCCTTGGACTTGAGCCAGTCGGCGTCGTGTTGGTTCCAAGGGGTGGCGGGGCAGGCACTGCCGACGTAACGCAAGTCTGCGCCGCACTCAAGAAGCAAACGCGCCACCAACAGCTCGGAGCCTTCGTAGCCGCTTAAGGTGATGCGGCCATTGATTTTTTGTGAAGCCAACACACCACGCATGGCACCCAAGGTTTGGTTACGGGCGGCGTCTATCTTGTCTTGCGACACGCCACATGCCGCGCCTATGGAGCCCAACCAATCGTGGGTGCCTTCAATGCCCACAGGTGCTGAACCCACGATGGGGCGACCAGCAGCTTGAAACTCACGCACACTGGCGGTGTAGAAGGGATGAATAGCCGCCACCGCTTTGCAGTCAAGCGCGGCATACAGCTCTCGCCACTCACGGGTGGGTACCACGGTGCCGACGGCCAAGTCCATGGGCGCCATCATTTGCGCAATGATCATGGGGTCGGCAGGGAACATCTCGCCCAACAAAGTGATGGTGGGCTTGGCACTTCTGCCTTGGCGGGGTGCGGCCACAGGACCCGCCATAGCCTCAAGACGTGCGTAGTGCAGCATGGCGCCAGCCAGCACGTCTTTGGCCTCGGCATGGGTGGGCACACCAAAACCTGGCACATCGATGCCAATGACGCGAACGCCGTTGATTTCTTTGGGCAACAACTGCAGAGGCACACCGCTGGCAGTGGGTACACACAGGTTGATGATGACGATGGCATCCAACTTATCGGGGTCGGCCTGGGCATAAACCGCTTCGCGGATGTCCTCGAACAACTTACCTGTGACCAAGGTTTCAGAGTTGAACGGCACATAGCCCACGCTGCGGCGAGCACCGTAGAAATGCGACGTGAAAGTCAGACCATAGACACAACACGCAGAGCCACTCAGGATGGTGGCGGTGCGGCGCATGCGCAAACCCACACGCAATGAGCCAAACGCCGGACACATGGACTGCGGTTGGTCGTGAGGACCCTTGGGGTAATCGGCAGCGTACTGCGCCAGAACCTCGCTCTTGCCTGCTTTGGCCGCCGCGTCCAGCATCTGGTCTTTGCCGGCGTGGCAACCCAAGCCATCGGCGCTAGTGGCAGCGGCGTTGGGCAACGGGGTGATGGGAATGATGTCGCTCATGGCGTTCAGACTTCGTCGTAAACCACTTCGAGGGTGGGACGGTCGATGACGGTTTTGCCAGTCATGTCCACCTCGGTGGCAGGCGTCATGACAAAGTCGCGGCCTGTCACGTCTGCGCTGAAGAGTCCCAGCAACTGGTCTTGGGTTTGCGGTTTGGGACGCTGGGGTGGCGCTTCAGCCACGTTTTTCGCCAACTCGGCAAACAAAGCACCCCACTCGCCATCGGGCTTGCCGATGATTTCGTAACTGGCGCTTTTGCGACGGATGTCTTCGTTGGCAGGAATGGCTGCCAGCACAGGAATACCTGCATTGGCGGCAAAGGCCTGGGCTTCACCGGTGCCATCGTCTTTGTTGATGACCATGCCGGCCACGCCCACATTGCCACCGAGTTTGCGAAAGTACTCGACCGCGCTGCACACATTGTTGGCCACATACAGCGACTGCAAATCGTTGGAGCCCACCACAATCACTTTTTGACACATGTCACGGGCAATAGGCAAGCCGAAACCGCCACAGACCACGTCGCCTAGGAAGTCGAGCAAAACGTAGTCGAAACCCCATTCGTGAAAACCGAGTTTTTCCAAGGTTTCAAAGCCGTGGATGATGCCGCGTCCACCGCAGCCACGACCCACCTCGGGGCCACCCAATTCCATGGCAAACACGCCGTCACGGATGAAGCACACATCGCCAATCTTGACTTCTTCGCCAGCGAGTTTTTTCTTGGACGAGGTTTCAATGATGGTGGGGCAAGCCTTGCCGCCAAACAGCAAACTGGTGGTGTCACTCTTGGGGTCGCAACCAATGAGCAACACCTTTTTGCCTTGCTGCGCCATCATGTAGCTGAGGTTGGCCAAGGTGAAGCTTTTGCCAATGCCGCCCTTGCCGTAAATGGCGATGATTTGGGTTTCTTTGGTGACTTCGCCGGTGTGAACTGCATCGGGCTCAATGAAAGCCTCTTGGCGCAAACGATCGACGAATTGAACAGGCTTTTCGTTACCAGTGCTCATCAATTTCTCCAGTCCATGACCATCTTCAAACAGTGGGGGTCGCCAAAGGCAACTTCATACGCGTCGAGAGCTTTATCCGGCGTTTGGGTGTGGGTCAGCAAGCCATCCAAGGACAAGCGTCCGTTGTGGATGAGTTCGGTGACAGCCAATAAATCGGGTTTTTTCCATTCGGTGGCGACACGAATTTGCGCCTCCCTTATGAAAGCCGGTGTGTAAGCGAAAGACAAATCTTGTGTGTAAAAACCAGCCAACACCACTTCGCCACCGTGGGCTAAACGGGAAATCAATCCATTGAGCAAGGTGCCGTCACCGCTCACGTCGTAAATGGCTTGGTAATCTTTGCGGGTGTCTTCATCGGGGTGGATGACTGTGTAGCCCTCGCCGCCCGCTTGTCGCACGGCATTGGTTTCCCAGACGGTAGGTGCTGGCAAGCCAGCAGCCACCACCAGACGGGCCAGCAAACGGCCCATGATGCCGTGTCCGACGATCAGGTCGGGCGCAACGATGGGGTCACGCTTACCGCCAATAGAGACCGCGTGGTAAGAGGTCGCAGCCAAGGCCAGCAAAATCGCATTGGCACCCAAGCTTTCAGCAACGGGAATGACGCGGCTGTGTGGCACCACCATGGTGGCACCTGCGCCACCAAACAGATTTTGTGCGCCTGTGAAGGTGTAAGAACCTGGCACAAACACCCACTGCCCCTCTTTCACAGGGGAAGTTGGCGGCGCATGTTTCACCACGCCGACCGTTTCATAACCAGGGACCAAGGGATAAGACAAACCTGGGAAAGCTGGCATGGTGCCGGTCCACAGCAAGCGCTCTGTACCCGTGCTGATGCCGCTGTAAGCGACATCCACCACGAGGTCGTCTGCACCCGGTTCGCGTAAGTCCAGTTGCTTGACTGACAACTGTCGGGGTGCGTCAAAAACGATGGCTTGGGCTTTCATAGGGTGTATTTTTAGATTGACATTGATTTGTGTCAACTTATATTGACGTTTTTAGTGTCCACCTAGGGTAAACACTTAATTTTTCTGCGCCAACAGCAGCCGGGTGTGCAGCGGCATGGGGTTAGCCACGTCCACCACCGAGGCAAAACCCGCCTCGGCCAGCAGGTTTTTCAGTTCTTGGGGGCTGCGAAGCCGCCCCGAGCCCATGGCCAGCAAGTAAAAGTGGAAATAGGCGTCGCCCACGGAGTGCGCCCCCGTGGCTTCGGCCATGGGTTCGGCCAGCAACAACATGCCGCCTGTTGGCAGCGCTTGAAAGATGGACTTCAACAAGGCCTTGACGGTGGCATCGGGGTGATCGTGCGCTACGCGTACCAAGGTCACCAAATCGGCGCCCTTGGGCAAGGGGTCAGAGATGAAACTGCCACCATGCGCAGTGGCACGCGCACCCAGCCCGTTGGCCTCGAAACGAGCCTTGGCCAAAGCGGCCACAGGTGGTAAGTCAAACAGCATGAGCTGCACATCAGAATGGTGTTGACCCAGCGCGGTGATCCACCCGCCCTGCCCGCCGCCGACGTCCATCACGCAACGGTGTTGCGAAAAGTCGTAGGACGCCAACAACTCTTCAATGACAAAGCGTTGCGAGTTAGACATCAGCTCGGAGTAACGAGCTACTTTGTCGGCTTCCCACGAGGGAGGCTTGTCGCCGTTCATGTAAGGCCAATAGGCTTGCATATGCGGCTGCATTTCGTCGCGCAGCAAAGCCAAGGTATCGCGCATGTCTTCGTACAGCACAGCGTTGTGCTCGATCATCAGGCGCAGGCCTACATCGGCCGCCACCGGCGCACCCAAGGCGCCCAGCCCGTAAAGCTGTGGTCCGCGAAGTTCCAGCAAACGCAAGGAGACAGCCGCATGCAACAAGCGCTGCATCGCTGCAGGATTCATGTGGCAACTTTGGCTCAAGGCGTCCAAGGTTTGAGGACCTTCGCGCAGGCTCTCGAGCAAACGTAAACGTACACAAGTGAGGAGAACTTGCGAATGCACAAATCCAGCCATCACTTGAAATAGCTGAGCAGCTCGGCGGCGGGTGATCCAGCGTGTGATGGGGTTGCCAATCGCCCAGCGATAAAACGCTGGCGAGGTCATCCAAGCGTCTAGCCACTTATCGATATGGCTACGCCAGCTGGGACGACTGAACTGGGTATGCAGTCCGCCCTTGGCAAGGTCTAGGCTTTTCATGGTCTTCAGATGCAACGTCAAGCCTTGGCTCTGTGCTTGGAGACCGCGACATGCCGCTGGATATGTTCATAAGCCGACTGGGGCACCAAGCGCTCGGATTCCATACGCACCAGATGCTGCATGGCTTGGCGATTTGCACAGGCTGGTACAGATTTAACCGCGGCATCCATCAATTTTTGGAAATAAGCCAAAGCGCCAGCCAGGCCCAAATCGGCTGCTGCGCTAGGTCGACCATGCTGAGCGTCTTGACCCACGGGTTTGCCCAAACTATCGGCTTGACCCATGACATCGCGGATGTCATCGGCAACTTGGTAAGCCTCGCCTAAGGCCTCGCCCAGGGCACGCCAAGGACCTGGATCTACCCCTGCAGCTTGGGCACCGGCGCAGGTAGCCGCGACAAACAAAGCACCTGTTTTAGCCCGCTGGTATTGGCTCAGAGCAACCTTGGTTTCGCACTCCCAAGCTTGCCCAGCCACGATGCCGTCTGGTGCGCCCACTCCGTCGCTGACAGTGCAGATCAAATCCACCAATCGCAGGGGATGGGAACGACCCGCCCTCGCCAGCACTTGGTAAGCCATAACGATCAAGCCATCGCCGGTCAACAAGGCCAGCGGTTCGCCATATTGTTTATGCACCGTGATTTGTCCACGTCGCATATCAGCATCGTCAAAACACGGCATATCGTCGTGTACCAACGAGGCGCAATGCATCAACTCGATAGAGACCGCGGCGGCATCAGATAAGGCAGGCGCATCGTCACCACAGGCTTTGGCCACCGCCAAGCACAGCTGGGGGCGTATGCGCGCCCCGCCGGGAAACACCGCGTGACGCATGGCGGCCATCAAGCGCGGGGGTGCGCTCATGGCTTGAATATGGGAAAAATGCAGATCTAGCGCGGCTTCGATGCGGTTTGGCATGCTCATGGGAGCCCCCCAAATGGCGTGGCAACCACCGCTTCGACCAGCCGAAGCGACATCCACAGTGTCAATTTAACATGACACTATGGATTGTCAACCCTCTTTTCCCTAGGTTCCTAAAGGACTGACCCCAAATAACCAGGCGTGGCCGCGTGAGAGCAAGACTGCCCAGACCACCACGCCAATGCCCACCGCACGCCAGGTAGCAGCCATGGATACCGTAGGCGCTGGCTCAACAGAGGTTTGGTCCCGCTCGGCTAAGGCCAAGCGGTCACGCTTGCGTGAGGCACGGAAATTCAACACCGACCAAACCAAAAAGGCACCAAACAAGACCACATCGGCTGCCCGAGGGTTAGCCAGCAGATGCGCCAAGGCCCAGACTTTGACCGACAGGACCATGGGGTGGCCCAACTTGGCCTTGATGGCATTGCCCGGCGCATGAGCGCAAGCCAGCAACACCATGGAGACCAACATCAACAGCGCCGCGCCATGCTTGGCCCAAACGGGTGGCGCCCACAAGATGGGGCTGTCCCAGCGAACTTGGTCAAAGCCAAACATCAACAAACCTAATCCCACCAAAGAAACCAAGGTGTACGCGCCTTTGTAAGCCTTCTCCCCCAAACGCGCCAAGGTGGCTTGTCGCCAGTTTTCGGCAAAGATGCGGGTCGAATGCGCCCCTAAAAAAAGCAACAAACCCAAAATCAACAATGCCATGGCCGTTCCCCTTAAAAAATTTAATGCTGACGCAGCAACACCCAGTCGGCCAAGGCCCGCAAAGCCTGTGTGTTGGGCAGGGCACTCTTAATCAGGGCGGCTTGCGCTTGCTCGGCCAAGGCTTTGGCCTCTTTGCGAGCGCCTGCCAAACCCAAAAGCGAAACATAAGTGGGCTTGTTGTCGGCTGCGTCTTTACCGGCAGTTTTACCCAGTACGGCGGAATCTGCAGTGACATCCAAAATATCATCCACCACCTGAAATGCCACGCCCAAAGCTTGACCAAAACTTTGCAGCGCCTCGTAAGCTCGGGAGGTAGCATCGCCTGCCAAAGCACCCATCAACACGCTGGTTTCCAATAAAGCGCCGGTTTTGCAGCGGTGCATGTGGCGCAATTCATCGGCACTGAGAGCAACACCCACACTGGCCAAATCAATCGCTTGCCCACCCGCCATGCCCGCGTGCCCCGCACCGCGCGCCAGCAAAGCACACAGCTTGGTTTGCACTGCGTCGGGAATATCGCTGTCGTCGGGGGTTAAAAACTCAAACGCCAAAGACTGCAAAGCGTCCCCTGCCAGTAAGGCCTGGGCTTGACCAAACTTCACATGCACCGTGGGCTTTCCACGACGAAGCACATCGTTGTCCATGCAAGGCATGTCGTCATGCACCAAACTGTAGGCGTGAATCAACTCAATGGCGCAGGCCGAACGCATGGCGGCGTCATCCATCCAAGGCGCTTGCTGACCTGCAGCACTGGCCTCCATGCTGGCCAAAACCAACAGTGGGCGCAAACGTTTGCCTCCATCCAAGACCGCGTAACGCATGGCCTCGCCCAAGCCCGCAGGGGCATAAGCAGGCACACCGTCGTCCAAGGCCTGCTCTATCAAGGCCAAACGGTGTTGGCTCCATTGGTTGAAATTGAAGGTCTTCATTCGTTGCCGCTCCAAGGTTTCAAGTTGCCAGCTTCTAGCACCTTGATTTGGGCCTCTACCGCTTGCAGCTGTTCACGACAATGGTTGAGTAAAAAAGCGCCGCGCTGATAGGTTTGCAAGAGCTGCGCCAAAGGCAATTGGCCCGACTCCATGTGCGCCACCAAGCCCTCGAGTTCTTGCAAACCGGCTTCGTAGCTTTCAGGAACGGCTTGCACAGCTGCATCTGGGGTGGGGGAGGGTTTGGATTTGGTCATGCCGGACTGTCTTAAAAAAGATTCAAACCATTGTAGAGGGCCGATTTAATCTTTAAAAATTGAGATTTTTGCTAAAACTCGAGGCTACAATCCGCTTCCGCCTGGGTACCCCCAGTTTTTTACCCCTCTCCCTGTGGGGAGTCTTTAGGTCAGGTCCCCCATGTCTGATTTAAGTCTTCAACTGCAGCAGGCCTCTGGCCAACTACCAGTGTCGAGCTATTTCGATGAAGCGCTGTACCAGCGTGAAATCGATCATCTGTTTAAGCGTGGTCCGCGTTATGTGGGTCATTCACTTTGCGTGCCTGAGGTCGGTGACTACCATGCGCTGGCCCATGAGAACGAGGGACGTGCCTTGGTGCACACCCCGCAAGGCCTACAACTCATCTCCAACGTCTGCCGACACCGCCAAGCTGTGATGCTCAAAGGTCGGGGCAATTTGAACGATCCTGCCCGCGCGATGGGCGGCAATGTGGTTTGCCCTTTGCATCGTTGGACCTACTCTGGCCAAGGTCAATTGATAGGTGCGCCGCATTTTCAGCAAGACCCTTGCCTGAACCTGCAGAACTACCCCTTGCAAGAATGGAATGGACTGCTGTTTGAAGCCAATGGCCGCGATGTGCTGGCCGACTTGGCGGGCATGGGGCCACGCAATCAACTGGACTTCAGCGGCTATGCGCTGGACCACATCGAAATGCACGTGTGCAACTACAACTGGAAGACCTTCATCGAGGTTTACCTTGAGGACTATCACGTCGGCCCCTTTCACCCGGGGTTAGGTAACTTTGTTACCTGCGACGATTTGCAGTGGGAATTGAAAGACGACTATTCGGTGCAAACTGTGGGTGTGGCCAACCGCTTGGGTAAAGCGGGTAGCCCTGTGTATGAGCGGTGGCATCAAGCCCTGCTGCAGTACAGCAACGGTGTGCCGCCGCAACATGGCGCGATTTGGCTGACCTACTACCCGCACATCATGGTCGAGTGGTACCCCCATGTGCTGACCGTCTCCACCTTGCACCCCATGGGACCGCGCAAAACCATGAACGTGGTGGAGTTCTTCTACCCCGAAGAGATCGTGGCATTTGAGCGAGGCTTTGTCGAAGCGCAACGTGCGGCCTACATGGAAACCTGTGTAGAAGATGATGAAATTGCCGAGCGCATGGACCAAGGACGCTTGGCACTCATGCAACGTGGCGACAACCAAGTGGGCCCCTACCAAAGCCCCATGGAAGACGGTATGCAGCATTTCCACGAGTGGTACCGACGCCGCATGGACACCTCCACCTAAATGCAAGCCCTTTGGATGCTGCTGGCCTCCGCGTTTTTGGCCAGCATGGGGGTGTGCGTTAAGTTTGCCTCTGCCTATTTCCACGCCTCTGAATTGGTGTTTTACAGAGGCATCATCAGCCTGCTGATGATGGGCGCTTACGCCCGTTTTGCCGGCACCTCACTGCACACGCCCGTTCCTATGATGCATTTTTGGCGCAATGTGGTGGGCGTGTTTTCGCTGGGGGCTTGGTTTTATGCCTTGGGCAAATTACCCTTGGCCACCGCCATGACCCTGAACTACATGAGCAGTGTGTGGATAGCAGCTTTTTTGGTGGGTGGCACCTTGATGGGCACCTTGGTCGGTACGTCGGTGGATATGCGGCGCCAAGGCCCGTTGGTGCTGGCGGTGCTCAGCGGTTTTGTCGGTGTGGTCATGATGTTGCGACCCACCATCGAGCAAGACCAGGTGTTTGCAGGCATCGTCGGCTTGATGTCGGGCTTTGTCTCGGCATTCGCCTATATGCATGTGATGGCGCTGGGGCGTGCAGGTGAACCTGTGGTGCGGGTGGTGTTTTATTTTGCGCTGGGCACCACCTTGGCTGGCGGCACCAGCATGGCGTTTGTCGGTGTATCCCCTTGGCATTGGGACCATGCGGTGTGGCTGCTGCCCATTGGCGTGTTGGCTTCGCTGGGGCAAATGTGCCTGACCCGTGCTTACTCCCGCGGTGCCACCTTGGTGGTGGCCAATTTGCAATATGCAGGCATTGTGTTTGCTGCCTTGTATGGCGTATTCTTGTTTGACGAACAATTGCCCACCATCGGTTGGCTGGGTATGTGGCTCATCATTGCCAGCGGCATCGCCTCCACCGTGCTGCGTACCCGCGCCATACCCGACTCCCCCGCAGAGGACCACTGAACCATGTACACCACCTTGATTTCTGTTGAACAACTTCAATCCACCACGGCTGTGATCATCGATTGCAGCGCCGACTTGGCCAAGCCCGAGGCGGGCCGCCAACAATTTGAAGAACAACACATTGCCAACGCTTTGTTCGCTGACATCAACACCGATTTGTCCACCCACGACACCGCACTGGCCATCAACGGTGGTCGCCACCCCCTGCCCTCACAGGAACATTTTGCAAAATGGCTGGGCAGTTGCGGCATCAGCGAACACACCCAGGTGGTGGTTTATGACCGGCAAGGCATGAATTTTTGCGGTCGTTTATGGTGGATGCTCAAGTGGTGCGGTCACGAGGCCGTGGCGGTGCTCGACGGCGGTTTGCCCGCTTGGGTGGCTGCTGGGGGCGCCGTGGCGACGGGTGCTGCTTTGCCTGCTGCGCCTGTGGCATTTATGCTGCGAGAGCCTTTGGTGACGCTGAAACACACAGCCGATGTCTCGGCGAATTTAGGACGCCCTGCGCAAACCATTGTGGACGCACGTGCGCCGGCACGCTACAAAGGAGAAACCGAACCTTTCGATCCTGTGGCCGGCCATATTCCGGGTGCCTTGAACCGTCCCTTCAACAGCAACCTCAATGCCCAAGGTTTCATGAAGACGCCGGCAGAACTCAAGAGCGAGTTTGAAGCCTTGTTGGTGGGCTGCTCAGCTGACAGCGTGGTGCACCACTGCGGCAGTGGCATCAGCGCCATCCCCAATGTGTTGGCCATGGAAGTCGCTGGACTGGGTAAGACGGCGCTTTATGCAGGGAGTTGGAGTGAGTGGTGCAACACCCCAGGCTTGCCTTGCGCACAGGGCTAAGCCACTCAGTGCTCGTGCATCCATTGCACGGCGACGGTCACCATGGCGATTCCCGCAAACAACCACAGCACTTGCATAGCTGTGGCTGAGGCTGATAAGCGTTTTTGTAACTGAGGAATCAAGTCGGCCAAGGCGACATACACATAGCTGCTGCTGGCCACGACCAACATATAAGGCAACCATGCCTCATGCCCCTCGATCAGGAAAAAACCCATCAGACCACCCACCACGGTCACACCACCTGCTAAACACAGCTTAAGCAAAGCGTTACGCCCTTGCCCCAGGCCGCGTTGCAACACAGCCAGGTCACCCATGTGATGCGGGATTTCATGCGCCAGCACCGCCACCGATGCGGCCACGCCCAAACTGAAATTGGTCATGAAGGCTGCTGCCACCAAAACACCGTCCCCAAAAGCGTGGACGCTATCGCCTGTGAGTACCGCCCAACTGCCGGTCAAACGGGAGGCAGTGTCGTGATCGTGATCGTGGGAATGGTCGTGGTCGTGGCCATGCTCATGGCCGTGGTGCCATAGCTCGGCTTTATCAAGCAGGAAAAAAAACACCAAACCTAAAAGCAAGGTTAAAAACAAACTGTGGGGCGGCGTGTCGGACTCAAACGCCTCGGGCAGCAAATGCAAAAACGCAGTAGCCAGTAACGCCCCAGCCGCCAAACTGAGCAAATGCTGGGTGAATCGTGCCATCAAGGCCCTGGCAAGCAAAGCAGCAATCAGCACACTGCCCACACCCGCACACAAAGTACCCACGATGATGGTCCATACCGAAAGCGTCATACCAGATCTTTGCTCGTTTACAAGCCCCGTCCACAGGACTAGGGAGGGTCAAAGCCCAATTATGCGCCCCACCTTCAGGTGGGAATTTGGCTCAATTACACCCTTATGACTCAAATTGTGTCGTAATTTAACAAATTTAAATCATAAATAAGTTCTAAGGTATTCACTTTTGACATATAAATCAATTAAAGTAACTTTAAGTAGTGCTTTTAGAGGATTTAGTGATGAATTTATCATTCATTTTTGGGATTTGCAAAATTTGGAGGGTCAGTGTGCTCGCCACGCTGCTGGCCTTGGGCATGTCAACAGCCATGGCCACTGCCAGTCCGCAGGGAAACCCCAAGCCCTTAAATAAGTGCATTGTGGGCGCAGCCAAGTACCACGGTGTCAACCCCTATCTGTTGCGTGCCATTTTGGTGGTTGAGAGCCGGCTCAATCCCAGCGCCATCAATGTCAACACCAACGGGACACGCGACATTGGGGTTGCGCAAATTAACTCCATACATCTGCCAGTTTTGCAAAACCATGGCATCAACGAAAGCCATTTGATGGATGGCTGTGTCAATACCTATGTGGGTGCATGGTTGTTGCGAAAACAAATATCTCGCTATGGCTTAAATTGGTTCGGCATCGCAGCCTACCACTCGGTCACGCCTGACAAAAATTTTCGTTACCAAGTGTTGGTCTACAACGAAATGGTCCGAAGCGGTGCTATTCAAAACATCGCCATGACCGTGCCACCTTTGTCAAAGTAGTCAGCTCAATGGGCTTGGTCCCAGTTGGCCCCCACCCCCACCTCGGCCAGCAGCGGCACCTTGAGCTGCGCCACCCCCGCCATGATGCGCGGCACCTCGGTGGTGAGCCAATCAATTTCACCCTCGGGCACCTCGAACACCAATTCATCGTGCACCTGCATGATCATGCGGGTACCGCGTTTTTCTTGGTCCAACACCTGCTGCACCTTGACCATGCTGAGCTTGATGAGGTCGGCCGCCGTGCCTTGCATGGGCGCGTTGATGGCGGCGCGCTCGGCGCCGCCTCGGCGCGGCCCATTGGGTGAGTTGATCTCGGGCAAATACAAACGCCGCCCAAACACCGTCTCCACATAGCCCTGCGCTTTGGCTTGGGCACGGGTGTCGTCCATGTAGCGCTTGACACCGGCAAAGCGCTGGAAGTAGCGCTCGATGTAGTTTTTGGCCGCCGTGTTGTCGATGCCCAGCGCCTTGGCCAAGCCAAACGCACTCATGCCGTAAATCAAACCAAAGTTGATCACCTTGGCGTAGCGGCGTTGCTCACTGCTGACCGCATCGGGCGTCAGGCCAAACACCTCGGCGGCTGTGGCTTTGTGCACATCCAAGCCTTCGTGAAAGGCTTTGAGCAAGGCCGGGTCGTCGCTGATGTGGGCCATGATGCGCAATTCGATTTGGCTGTAATCGGCGCTGGCAATGACGCTGCCCGCAGGGGCCACAAAAGCCTCTCGCACTTTGCGCCCCTCAGGGGTGCGGATAGGAATGTTTTGCAAATTCGGGTCGTTGCTGGACAAGCGCCCGGTCACCGCCACCGCTTGCGCGTAATGGGTGTGGACGCGGCCGGTGCGCGGTTGCGCCAATTGCGCCAGCTTATCGGTGTACGTGCCTTTGAGTTTGGACAGGGATCGGTGCTCCAAAATTTTGGCGGGCAGCGGATAGTCGTCGGCGAGTTTTTCCAACACCTCTTCATCGGTGCTGCGAGCCCCAGTGGCGGTTTTTTTGATCACCGGCAAACCGAGTTTGTCGAAAAATATTTCGCCCAGCTGTTTGGGCGAGGCCAGGTTGAAGGGCTGGCCCGCTATCGCATACGCCTCTTGTTCGAGTTGCATGATGCGCTGACCCAGGCTGTGGCTTTGCGCGGCCAAAGTGGGCGCATCGATCAGCACCCCATTGCGCTCGATGCGGTACAGCGCTTCGCTGCTGTCGATTTCCAGTTGGTACACAAAGCGCAGCTTGTCGTCGGCTTGCAAGAGGGGCCACAAGCGCTGGTGCACGGCCAAGGTGAAGTCGGCGTCTTCACACGCATAGTGCGACGCCTTGGCCACGTCCACTTGGGCAAATGAAATTTGGTGCACCCCTTTGCCGCACAGCTCTTCATAGGACACGCCTTGGCGGCCCAAGTGGCGCAGCGCCAAGCTCTCCAAGCCATGCGGTTTGTGCACCTCAAGCACATAGCTTAGCAGCATGGTGTCGTGCACATAGCCTTGCACCTCGATGCCGTGGTTGGCAAACACATGGCGGTCGTACTTCACATGCTGGCCCAGTTTGTATTTCGCCGGGTTCTCCAACCACGGTTTGAGCTTGGCCAGCACTTCATTCAGGGGCAATTGCGTGGGCGCATCGGCGGCGTTGTGGCCCAAGGGGATGTAAGCGGCCTC
>CANGPV010000035.1 GCA_947455935.1 Comamonadaceae bacterium | reverse complement strand
TCGACAAATGAATACCGCGCTGCGCCCGCTCATCGGTGATACCGGCGCGGTGACGTCGGATCAACTCCACCTGCAAATGGTGCAGCGGGTCGATGTAAGGAAATCGGTGTTTGATGGATCTGGCCAAAGAGGCGTTGTTGGCCAAGCGTTGCTTGTCGCCAGTGATGCGTTGCAAGGCTTGTGCGGTTAAGTGCCACTCGGTTTCAATGGCTTTGAAAATCTTTTTACGTAAGCGAACATCCGTGACCAACTCGGCATAGCGCGAAGCCAGCGCCAAATCGCTTTTGGCCATCACCATGTCGATGTTAGAGAGCAAGGTACGGAAAAATGGCCATTGTTTGTGCATGCGCCGCAGCAGGGCCAACGCTTGGCTTGGGCTCAAGCTGGGGTGGTTGTCCACGAAATGTTGCACAGATGAGCCAAAGCCCAGCCAACCTGGCAAGGTCAGTCGGCATTGGCCCCAGCTAAAACCCCAGGGAATGGCTCGCAGGTCTTCAATGCGTTGCGAGGCTTTCCGAGACGCTGGCCGCGAACCAATGTTCAGCGCAGCAATTTCACGCAGCGGCGTGGCTTCAAAAAAATAATCGGTGAAGCCAGGCGTCTCGTAAACCAAATGCCGGTAAGCCTTGAAGCTGTGCTCAGACAACACCTCGGCCGCCTCAATGAAAGAACGGGGCGCTGCCTTCTGTGTTTGCAAGAGGCTGGCTTCCAAGGTGGCGGCCACCAAGGTTTCCAAATTGCGCCGACCCAAGGCGGGGTTGGCGTATTTGGAATTGATCACCTCGCCTTGTTCGGTCAGCCTGATTTGCCCACGCACTGTGCCAGGCGGTTGCGCCAAGATGGCATCAAAACTCGGGCCACCGCCCCGCCCCACGGTGCCGCCGCGCCCATGGAACAAACGCAGGGTGATGCCGTGCTGCTCTTCCAGCGTTTGGAACACATTGACCAAGGCCAACTCGGCTTGGTACAGCGACCAGTTGCTGGTGAAGATGCCACCGTCTTTGTTGCTGTCTGAGTAGCCCAGCATGATGTCTTGCTCGCCGCTGCTGCGTTGGACCATCTCGGCAATGCCCGGCAAAGCGTAATAGCCGCGCATGATGTGCGGCGCTTGTTGCAAGTCTTCAATAGTTTCAAACAAGGGCGACACAATCAATTCGGCCACCGCACCTGCGTCCAAGCTACCGTGCAACAAACCGGTTTCTTTTTGCAACAACAACACTTCGAGCAAATCGCTCACGCTTTCGGTGTGGCTGATGATGGCGTGGCGAATCGCATGGGGTCCAAAGTCACGGCGTATTTGCCGTGCCGTTTCAAAAATGCGCAATTCCGACACCGTGTGGGCGCTGTAGCTGTGGTGGGGAATGTGCAAAGGTCTGGGGTCGTTCAAAGCTTGCAGCAGCAGGGCTTGTCGTGCGGCTTCATCGAGCTTGGCGTAATGCGCTTGTATGCCTGCAACCTTCAACAACTCGGCCACTACCAGCTCATGCTGGTCCGAGCTTTGGCGCAAATCGACTGTAGCCAAATGGAAACCAAACACCTGCACCGCACGAATGAGGGGGCGCAAGCGCGGCACCGCCAAGGCCTGGGCATGTTGCGCTGTCAAGGCCTCGTCCAAGGTGCGCAAGTCGGCGAGCAAGCTGTCGGCGTCAGGGTAGGGGTGTTGCGGTGGCAAGGCGTGGCGAGCGGCTTCTTTGCCGCTCAGGTGCAGCAGTGTGGCGGCCAATCGTGCATACATGAAGGTGAGGCTGCGCCGGTAAGGCTCATCTTGTCGATGGGCATTGGTGTCCGGAGAAGAATCTGCCAAGGCTTGCAATGCGGGGGGCACACCCACCAACATAGCCGAGGTGGACAACTCACTGCCCAGCCAATGGATGTCGGTCAGGTAATGACGCAGCGCCACCTCGCTTTGGCGCTGCATGGCGTATTGCAAGGTGTCGGCGTTGACATTGGGATTGCCGTCGCGGTCCCCGCCCATCCATTGGCCCATGCGAAAAAACGGGGCAATGGCTTGGCCGCCCAACTCGGCTTCTAAGTCTGCATACAGCTTGGGGATTTCCGACAAAAATGTGGACTCGTAATAGCCCATGGCGTTTTCAATTTCATCGGCCACAGTGAGTTTGGTGAAACGCAGCAAACGGGTTTGCCACAGTTGCAACACACGTGCCCTGACCAAGCCATCAATCTGCGCCAAGGCCCTTGGGGTGGTGGCATCCACGGGGCGTGAGTTGATGGCGTCACGTTCTTGCAAACATTGGGCAATGCCACGTTCGGCATCCAAAATACTTTTGCGTTGTACCTCGGTGGGGTGGGCGGTGAGCACCGGTGAGATATGCGCATGGGCCAGCGCTTGTCGCACGGCTTTGGCGGTCCATCCCGCGGTTTTGAGCTTGGACAAGGCCAGCGACACGCTTCCTGCACGCACATCACCTGCGCGGTCATGCACTGCTTGGCGGCGGATGTGGTGCTGGTCTTCGGCCAAATTGGCCAGGTGGCTGAAATAGGTGAAGGCGCGAATCACGCTCACCGCTTGTTCGCTGGAGAGCGAGGCCAGTTGTTTCTTCAAGGCTTTGTCGGCCAAGGCGTCAGCGTCGCGGCGAAACGCCACCGACAGGCGACGTATGTGCTCAATCAAGGCAAAGGCTGCGTCGCCTTCTTGCTGCCGGATGACGTCGCCTAGGATGCGCCCCAGCCAGCGTATGTCCTCCACCAAAGCGTGTTCATGGGCTGCGGGTTTGGAGCGAACAGTGGGCATAGTGATTCAAAATCAGGCGTTGCGAGGGAAAACCATGATGACTCACATGCTAGCATTCAAGTGCAAATTCACAGCCCACCCAGCCTTATTTTGAGCACCGTTCACCTCACCATCGCCACCCGCGAAAGCCGCTTGGCTCTGTGGCAAGCCCACCATTTGCAAGACCTGTTGCAAGCGCGGGGTTGTCACATATCTATTTTGGGGATGACCACCCAAGGCGACCAAATCCTCGACCGGTCCCTCAGCAAAGTCGGCGGTAAAGGTTTGTTTGTCAAAGAACTTGAAGTCGCTTTGGAAGAAGGCCGCGCCGATTTGGCGGTGCATTCTCTCAAAGACGTGCCCATGGACATGCCCGAAGGTTTTGCGCTGGCTTGCGTGATGGAGCGCGAAGACCCCCGCGACGCTTGGGTGTCGCCGCACTTCGCCACCTTGCAAGACCTGCCCCAAGGCGCGGTCGTGGGCACCTCCAGCTTGCGCCGCACTGTGTTGTTACGTGCCTTGCGCCCCGACTTGCAGATCGAACCCTTGCGTGGCAACTTGGACACCCGTTTGCGCAAACTCGACGAAGGCCAGTACGCGGGCATTGTCTTGGCAGCCGCAGGTTTGAAGCGTTTAGGTTTGTCTGATCGTATTCGCCATATTTTTCCCATCACCGAGATGCTGCCTGCCGCAGGTCAAGGTGCTTTAGGGATTGAAATTCGCAGCGCCCGACATGATGTGTCTGAGGTTTTGGCCCCATTGGCCCACCACACCACTTGGTTGGCGGTTGCCGCTGAGCGAGCCGTCAGCCGTGCCATGGGCGGCAGTTGTTCCATGCCGCTGGCAGCGCATGCTACTTTGGACCGCAGCCAACTCAGCATCCAAGCTGCCTGGGGCAACCCCGAGGATTTACACGCTCCATTGATTCGCGCCCAAGTGCAGGGCGATGTAAGCACTTTGGCCCAGGCCGAACAACTGGGTCTGCAAGTGGCAGCGCAGTTGCGTTCGCAAGGCGCGGCGTAACCCCCCTTTGGCTCTTGACGTCATCCTCACCCGACCCCTCTCAGAGGGTGTGGCGTGGGCCAACGGCTTGCGCAAAGCTGGCCACCATGTGAAACACTGGCCTTTGATAGAGGTCTCACCGCTGACGGATGTGATGCGTTTGAAAACCGCGCTGCAAGCATGGCATGGCTACCAAGCGGTGATGTTTGTCAGCCGTGCTGCTGTCACGCATGCCTTGGGCAGTATGAAACCCAAAGCCGGTTGGGGCATGACACGATGTTGGGCGACGGGGCCAGGAACCCGTGCTGCCTTGCGCGAAGTGGGCGTGCCTGACAGCTTGATCGATTCGCCTCCCCCCGATGCACTGCAATTCGATACCGAGTCCCTGTGGGCCGTGGTGCAACACAAATTGCTGACCGAGCGACCCGTGTTGCTGTTGCGTGGCGGTGACGCTGATCAAGTCGACGTCAACGCCCAAGGGGCAGGGCGAGATTGGCTGATGCGCCAATTGGCCTTGAACGCTATCCCTGTCGATATCTTGTCGGTTTACCAACGCTCCGTGCCGCGCTGGGACATGCCACGCTTGGAAGAAGCACGGCTTGCCGCACAAGACGGCAGTGTGTGGTTGTTCAGCAGTTCGCAAGCCTTGGAGAATTTGGCTGCGTTGTTGCCCTCGCAAGACTGGCGAACGACACGGGCTGTGGCCACCCATGAACGCATTGCCCTAACCGCGAAAGACATGGGCATAGGCAAGGTGAAGTTTTGTCGACCCAGTCTGCTTGAGGTGCTTGCATCATTAGAATCGCTGACATGAGCAGTGAGTCTGGTCCCACGCAGTTAAACCCTTCCCCCTCGATCGGTCCTGACAACGCACGCCCTGTATGGCGCAACTATGTAGGCAAGTTCATCGGCTTGGTCGCCGTGCTGGCCTTGGCCATGGCGGTCATGCTGTGGCAAAAACTCAGTCTCATTCAAGAGCAATTGGCCAGACAAAGCGCTGATGCGGGGCAGTTATCCATGCAAGCCAACAGCTTGGCCAAAAACGCCCAAGATTTAGCCAATGAAACTGCCGCGCGTGTAGCCTTGCTCGACACCCGCGTGAGCGAAGTGTCTTTGCAACGCACGCAACTCGAAGAGTTGATGCAAAGCTTGTCACGTTCCCGCGATGAAAACATGGTGGTCGATATCGAGTCTGCACTCAGCTTGGCCCAGCAACAGGCTGAACTGACTGGCAGTGTGCAACCCTTGCTGGCAGCCTTGCTGAGCGCTCAAAAGCGCTTGGGCAAGGTGGCACAACCACGGCTGGCGCCCGTGTTGCGTGCTTTGCAATCCGATATAGACCGTATCCAGTCTGTCAGCGTCACCGACACCCCCAGCCTGCTCAACAAACTGGACGAACTGGTGGTATTGGTAGAGGAACTCCCCTTGCTCAACGCTGTGGGTAACAACAGCAAAGCTTCACTTGCAGTCAACAAGCCTGCGGGCAATGTGTGGGAGCAGGCGTGGCGTCAAGGTCAGTGGTCAAGCTTGGGTGCCAGTGTGTGGACTGAGCTTAGCAACTTGGTGCGTGTGAGCCGCATCGATCAACCTGAAGCGGTCTTGATTTCCCCCGAGCAAAGTTTTTTTGTCCGAGAAAATTTGAAGCTGCGTTTGCTCAATGCACGTTTGGGGCTGTTGGCCAGACAAACCGCTGCTTCACGCAATGATTTGCAATTGGCTGAGCGTGATTTGCAGCGCTTCTTTGACGTGTCGGGGCGCAAGGGCAGCACCACCTTGTCCTTGCTCAGGCAAACCCAAAGCCAGATGCGACAAATTGACATACCGCGTTTAGACAATTCTTTGGCCGCGCTAGCGACTGCGGCGGCGGGTCGCTGAGATGCGCTTAGCGCTGTGGTTATTGGCTTTGTTCGCGGTGGCGGTGGCCGTGGCCTTGGGCCTCAGTCAGCAAGTGGGTACCGTCACGGTGTTTGTGCCACCTTATCGCATCGATATCTCGCTGAACTTGGTGTTGATCGGTGTGGTCGCCCTGTTTGTTTTGCTGTATTTGGCCGTTCGGGGTATGACAGGTTTATGGGTGTTGCCGCAACAGGCCAGGCGTTGGCGTGTGCAGCAGCGTGAGCGCAGCGCACAGTCGCTGATGCTCAATGCCCAGATCGGCTGGATGACGGGGCGCTATTTGCGAGCTCGCAAAGCTGCGCTGCAAGCCTTGACCCACGTCGAGGGCTTGCTCGATACCGAAACCGAGAGCAAACCCAGCAGCAGTTTGGCGCTGATGCGAAGCGTCTTGCATTTGCTGGCGGCTGAAAGTGCCCATGTGTTGCGCGATGGAAAAGCCCGCGACGACCATGTGCAGCAGGTGATGACACCCCACCCAGGTTTGAGTGCGGCGCTGCGCAGCGAGGTGCAAGACGCCGCTCGCCTGAATGCCGCCCGCTGGGCTTTGCACGACCGCGACGAGCGCAGCGCGCATCAATTGTTGAGTCAACTGCCCCAAGGAACGGCACGGCGTACCTTGGCCTTGCGTTTGCGCTTGAAAGCTGATCGCATGGGGCAAATGCATTTGCCTGCCTTGGACACCGCTCGCATGCTCGCCAAGCATGGGGCGTTTTCTGCCACTGCCGCGACCAGCTTGCTGCGCGGTTTGGCGCTGGCGAGCATTGACGACTGTCGAGATGCACATCAGCTGCAAGCCACATGGCGCATCTTGCAATCGGCCGAGCGTGCCATGCCCGAGGTGGCAGTACGTGCCGCATGGCGTTTGTTGGGTTTCAAAGGCGAACCTGCCTTGGCCTTGCAATGGCTGCAACCGGTGTGGGAGACTTTGGTGCGTAACCCCGCTGACTTGAGTGACAACCCCGTGCGTCACCGCGTCATTGAAGCACTGGCGCAAGCTTTGCACATCTTGCCACCCGATAGCGATTGGTTAGCCCGTGTCGAGCAGTCACGCTTGGCTAATCCACGCAGCGTGGAGTTGCAGTACTTAAGCGGCATGGTGTGCTTGCGTCACAGTCTGTGGGGCAAGGCTCAGCAATTGTTAGAGCAAGCCGCACCGCGCTTACAGTCGATCGAATTAAAGCGCAGCGCCTGGCGGGCCTTGGCCGAGTTGGCAGAACACAAAGGCGATCAAGCGCAAGCGCTGGCATGTTGGAAGCTGTCCGCCAGCGCTTGAACCGGCATTAAGCCGTTGGCCGTTGCTCGTCAAACGGCATGTGCATTTGACGCAAATCCCGCTTGGTTTCGACCAGTACCAAAGGACCTTCATCGATGACGATGGGTGCTGGGCGCTCACGAGGCACGTGAACAGGTTTGGGTTCCGCTGCAATGGCTGCTTGCACCTGGGCAATGCTCTCAGGATTGGAATTGACCCACTCCAAACCACTGCCGGTGGCAACCTGTTGCAACTGCGCCATGGGCAATTCGTAGCTGCCAATCAGTGGCATGCGATGCACAGCGGCTGGCGGGGCCGAAGCGGCCACAGGTGCAGCAGGCTGGGGTGACCAAGCGTTGTCTGCAGCAGCGGTTGGGCTGTCGTCTGTTTTGTCGGCACGGGGTGCGCGGTCGCGGCCATAGCGGTCGCGGTTGCGACGTTCGCGGCGCTCGTTCACACGTTCACCGCCTTCGTTAACCGTTGTGTCGGTTTCAGTGGGCGCTGCATTGTCGCTGTGCTGCTCCAACGCGTTGACCGAGTGGGTCACGTGGTCCTCGGTTGAGGCACTGGACGTTTCGTTGTTGGCAGCAGCAGGACGCTCACCTCGGCGACCACGGCCACGGCGGCCCTCGGTTTTTTCACGCGGTTGACGCTCTGCAGTATCGACAGGGGTGGCTGCGGCATCGCTGGCCACGATGGCGGTATCGGCGACAGGCGCTTCTTGGCGACGGCGATCGCCGCCGCGTCCACGACCGCGACCTCCTTCACGTCCACCTTCAGGACGCTCGGTACGGTTGTCGGTTTTGCTGTCGCTGGGGCGTTCTTCGCGGCCTTCGCCACGACCTTCGCTGCGGCGTGGCTCGCCACGGCGTTGGCCACCACGTCGGTTGTCGCCGGAGCGGCCTTCTCCTCGGCTTTCACCACTTCGACCCTCGCGGCGCTCACCTGAGCGGGCGGGTTTATCGCTGGCAGCGGGGCTGGCGGATGGATTGGCTGATTCGCCACCAAACAGGTTTTTAAGCCATCCAAAAAAGCCTTTTTCCGCCGGTGCTGTAGCGGCCGCGTTGCGACGCGGCGGTGCAGTGGCTGCGGAAACTTCGGCCTTGGCGGCGCGGGGTTCGGCATGGGGCGCTGGCAAATCGGGCAAGACGCCTTTGATGACGGGCGTTTGTTTGTTGGTTGGTTCTTGCGAGCGACGTGTGACGGCGGTCGGGTCTTCGATCTCCTCGGCCATTTTGTAACTGGCTTGGATATTGTCCAAACGCGGATCGTCGTGCTTCAAGCGTTCCAACTTGTAGTTGGGTGTTTCTAAGCCTTTGTTGGGAATCAACAGCACATGGGTGCGTTGTTGAATTTCAATTTTGGCAATTTCAGAGCGTTTTTCATTCAACAAGAAGGAAGCCACTTCGACAGGCACTTGGGCGTGAACCGCCGCCGTGTTGTCCTTCATGGACTCCTCTTGGATGATGCGCAAAATTTGCAGCGCCGAGCTTTCGGTGTCACGCACATGGCCTGAACCACCGCAACGGGGACAGGGAATAGAAGCGCCTTCACTCAAAGCCGGGCGCAAGCGTTGGCGGCTCATCTCCATCAGGCCAAATTTGCTGATGGTGCCAAATTGCACACGGGCACGGTCTTGGCGCAGGGCGTCGCGCAAGCGGTTTTCCACTTCGCGGCGGTTTTTCGACTCGTCCATGTCGATAAAGTCGATGACGATCAGGCCACCCAAATCGCGCAAGCGCATTTGGCGAGCCACTTCATCGGCGGCTTCCAAGTTGGTGCGGGTGGCGGTTTCTTCAATATCGCCGCCTTTGATGGCACGCGCCGAGTTGACGTCCACCGACACCAAAGCTTCGGTGTGGTCAATCACGATCGCGCCACCCGAGGGCAGGTTGACCGTGCGGGCATAGGCCGATTCAATTTGATGCTCGATTTGAAAGCGCGAAAACAGCGGGGTTTCGTCGCGGTAGCGCTTCACACGGGCGGCATGCTCGGGCATGACATGGGCCATGAACTGCTGGGCTTGGTCGTAGATGTCATCGGTGTCGATCAAGATGTCGCCGATGTCGTTGTTGAAGTAGTCACGGATGGCGCGGATCACCAAGCTGGACTCTTGGTAAATTAGGAACGCACCTTTGGTTCCGCTGGCACCATCAATGGCGGCCCACAGTTTGAGCAGGTAGTTCAAGTCCCATTGCAACTCGGGGGCGCTGCGGCCAATGCCTGCGGTGCGGGCAATGATGGACATGCCATTGGGGTATTCCAACTGGTCCATGGCTTCTTTGAGCTCTGCGCGGTCGTCGCCCTCGATGCGACGGCTGACACCGCCGCCGCGAGGGTTGTTAGGCATGAGCACCACATAGCGACCGGCCAACGAAATGAACGTGGTCAGGGCTGCGCCTTTGTTACCGCGCTCTTCCTTTTCCACTTGGATCAGCATTTCCTGACCCTCTTTGATCACATCTTGGATGCGGGCTTGGGAAGCCGACACATTGCCCGAGAAATACTGTTTGGAGATTTCTTTGAAAGGCAAAAAGCCGTGACGCTCTTCACCGTAATCGACAAAGCAAGCCTCTAGGGAGGGTTCGACGCGGGTAACCACGGCTTTGTAAATATTGCCTTTGCGCTGTTCGCGCCCTTCAATTTCGATTTCGTAGTCGAGGAGTTTTTGTCCGTCGACGATGGCCAAGCGGCGCTCTTCGGCCTGGGTGGCATTGATCAGCATCCGTTTCATGATGCGTTCCTTTTCATAGCATTACAACAACACAGGTCCATGTCGGACCAACGATGCCGCAAGACGATGCAGGAAAAGAGAAACGGGGAACCGGGCAGCTACAGGGACAGGCGCTTTAACGGCGCCGGCGTTCCTGCGGGGGATGTTCGGGCGTGATGCGAATACGAACAGGCTGGGCTTGGGGCGCCAGCGGGTTCGAGGGAAAGCGGGTGCGGGGCTGTGAAGCTTTCATGGCTGGCGCTGGCAACAGCCAGGTCAGACACATATTCAACAAAACCATCACCAGATTCATGCTCATCTATCTCGCTGTGATCCTCTGACGGTTTAACGCAAACCGTCAGCTGGGGTATTTCGTTTCAAAGTTTTCCAAGGCATCGGCTCGTCTTGTGGTGCAGGGCAGACCGCAAAGGGCGGTTGGGCGTCCGGCGGCCACAAAGGGCATCGACCTCTCAGTGCTGGTGGGACGTGCTCTAATCTCTTATTCAAATCAAGCACTTAGAACCTGGCACTGGTGAAGAACATTATAGACGCTGAAGCAAGCCCAGCCGCGGCCACTGTCCAGACCCTGACGGTGGACGAGGAATCGGCCGGTCAACGCTTGGACAATTTCCTGATTCGCCACTTAAAAGGCGTGCCCAAAACCCATGTCTACCGCATCATCCGCACCGGTGAGGTGAGGGTCAACAAGGGCCGCGCCAGTGCTGAAACCCGTATTCAAGTGGGCGATGTGGTGCGGCTGCCGCCGGTTCGCGTGGCCACCCCCGACGCCGATGCGCCCCCTGTGCCAGGGCGGGAATTTCCCGTGCTGATGGAAGACGACCACATGCTGGCCATCAACAAACCTGCAGGCGTGGCGGTGCATGGCGGCAGTGGCGTGAGTTTTGGCGTGATCGAACAACTGCGCCAAGCCCGACCCGCGGCACGCATGTTGGAGTTGGTCCATCGCTTAGACCGCGAAACCTCGGGCGTGCTGCTGGTGGCCAAAAAACGCAGTGCACTCACCCGCTTGCAGGACCAGTTCCGCGACCGCGAAACCGGCAAAACCTATCTTGCCTTGGTGCATGGTCAGTGGCCCTCCAACAAAAAAGTCATTGATTTGCCGCTTCAGCGTTACCTGTTGCCTGACGGCGTCGGTGAGGGCGAACGCCGCGTACGCATCGCGGCGCTGACAGACCCCGGTGCGCAACGTGCCATCACTTTGGTGCGTGTGGCACGTTTGGTGGGTGACTTCAGTTTGTTGGAAGTGACCATCAAGACGGGTCGTACCCACCAAATTAGGGTGCATTTGGCCAGCCAGGGTTACCCCATCGTTGGCGATGACAAGTATGGCGACTTCAGCCTGAACAAGCGCTTGGCAGCGCAGGGTTTGAAGCGCATGTTCTTGCACGCTTGGCGGTTACAGTTCATCCATCCCAGTTTGGGCAAACCGCAGACCTTGCAAGCCGATTTGCCTCTCGAATTACAACAGTTTGTTGACCATGTCCAACCTCCACCGCCCACGCCAATTTGACCTGATCGCTTTTGACTGGGACGGTACTTTGTACGACTCCACCCAAATCATTGTTCGCTGCATACAAGCGGCGGTGACCGATGTGGGTGGACGAACCCCCACCCATGAGCAAGCCGCTTATGTCATTGGCATGGCCTTGATGCCTGCCTTGGCCCATGCTGCACCCGACGTACCCAAAGACAAATACCCCATGCTGGGTGAGCGTTACCGCTACCACTATGCCTTGCACCACAACGATTTGTCGTTGTTTGAAGGGGTGTTGCCCTTGCTGGAGGCTTTGCATGCGCGTCAGCATTTGCTGGCAGTGGCCACTGGCAAAAGCCGCAAAGGCTTGGACGAAGCCTTGCACCAAGTGGCGCTGCGCGGTATTTTTGACGCTTCACGCACGGCGGATGAAACCGCGGGCAAGCCCGATCCGCGCATGTTGCATGAACTGATGGCCGAACTGGGTGTGACACCTGAGCGCACCCTGATGATTGGCGACACCACCCACGATTTGCTCATGGCCAACAACGCCGGATGCGCCAGCGTCGGTGTCAGCTATGGCGCCCACGGCAGCTCAGGTTTGGAAGATTTGCGTCCCCGCGCTGTGGTGCACAGCGTGGCCGAGTTGCATAGCTGGTTGCTCGACCATGCCTGAAACCCTCGCTTTGTGCAACAGCGCCGATCTGCGCGAAGGCGATGTGGCCGTGCCGTTTGATGTGATCTATGCAGGTCAAACCTGCCGTGCCTTTGCTGTGCGTTTTGAGGGGCAGGTTCACGCTTACTTGAACCGCTGCAGCCATATCGCCATGGAGATGGATTACCAACCCGACCGCTTTTTTGATCCTGATGGCCGCTGGTTGCTCTGCGCCACCCATGGTGCCACCTATGCACCCGACACCGGTGCGTGCGTGGGCGGTCCCTGCCGTGGGGGTTTGGTGAAAATTACCCTTTCAGAAACCGATGGCGTGGTGCACTGGCATACTGAACATAACTTGAAGCCTTTGGAATTTTGAACATGATCCCCGAGAACACAACCCCCACGCTTGGCGCAGCTACCCCTGAAAAGCCGTCTACGGATACAGCTTGGGAGCGGGCAACCTTGGAGCGCTTGGTCATGGCGCAACTCACCGAACAGCGTGCGGCAAGGCGCTGGCGCATAGGTTTTCGTTTCCTGTGGCTGGCTTTGGCAGGTGTTCTTTTGTGGTTCAGCTTTCACCACAACAAGGCCGCGACATCGACCAATCCGTCTTCGCACACCGCTTTGATTGAAATCAAGGGTGAGATCGACAGCGAAGCCAATGCCAATGCCGACTGGATCATGACCTCCTTGCGCAGCGCCTTCGAGGACGAGGGTGCGCAAGCGGTGGTGTTACTGATCAACTCGCCTGGCGGAAGTCCTGTGCAAGCGGGCATGATCAACGATGAGATCCGCCGCCTCAAGGCCTTGCACCAAAAACCGGTGTACGCCGTGGTGGAAGAAACCTGCGCTTCTGCCGCCTATTACATTGCGGTCAGCGCTGACAAAATTTATGTGGATAAGGCCAGCATCGTGGGCAGCATTGGCGTGCTGATGGACGGTTTTGGTTTCACCGGCCTCATGGACAAAGTGGGGGTAGAGCGACGTTTGCTGACTGCTGGCGAAAACAAAGGCTTTTTGGACCCGTTCACACCGCAGTCCAAGCAACACCGCGCCTATGCGCAAAACATGCTGAACGAAATTCACCAGCAGTTCATCGCCGTGGTGCGCCAAGGCCGAGGGGAACGCTTGAAAGAAACACCCGAAACCTTCAGCGGCTTGTTTTGGAGTGGACAAAAATCCATAGAACTGGGTTTGGCCGATGACTACGGCACGCTCGACAGCGTGGCACGTGATGTGGTCAAGGCCGAAGACATTGTGGACTACACCCGCCAAGACAATGTGGCCGAGCGTTTGGCCAAACGCTTTGGTGCGGCTTTTGGCGAGGCCGTGGTGAAAGCCTCGTTAAACCTCGTGCCGCATTTGCGCTGAGCCTAAGGGGTTCACTTCATCAAGGCCCAAAGGCAAACACCACGGGCGTGTGTTTATCCAGCGACGTTTGAAGCCGCTTCCAATCGGCCACACGCAAGCTTTGTATGTGCATCTGTGGCAAGGTGAGTCCGCTGCACACCGCCAGTCGGGTGCTGTCTTTCAAAGTGTCGAGCAAGGCCGCCAGCACCGCTGCATTGCGGTAGGGCGTTTCAATCAAGATGTGCGTTTGTCCGCTGTGTAAAGCCAGCTTTTCCAGCGTGGCCAAATGAGCTTTGCGTGCTACTGCGTCTTGCGGCACATAGCCCACAAACGTAAATGATTGCCCATTGAGGCCACTGGCCGCCAAGGCCAGCAGCAAAGAACACGGTCCCACCAAAGGCACGACCTGCAAACCCAGATCGTGGGCAGCACGGACCAAGGACGAGCCGGGATCGGCCACCGCCGGCATGCCTGCTTCACTCAGCAAACCCATGTCGTGGCCCTGCAAGGCAGCTTGCAACAAGGTCTTGGCGTCCCACGCCGTGCCATGGTCCCCCTTCTTATGCACCTCTCGCGGTAATTCAAGCAATGTTTGTGCTTGCAAGGCGCAAGCCAGCGGCGTGATGGCGTCGATGCGCTTGAGTAAAGCCCGCGCCGACTTGGCGTTCTCGCAGACCCAATGCGACAAGCTCGACGCGATTTCCATGGTGTGCATGGGCAGCACCCAGTCCAACGCCACTTGGGTGTCGCAGTGAAAGTCCAAAGGGGCGGGCACCAAGTACAAGGTGCCTAAACGTTCTTCAGCCATGGTGATCAGTCATACAAAGGCATGCCTGCTGCCCTCAGCAAGCGGCAGGTCAGTATCAACGGCAAGCCCACCAAAGCCGTGGGGTCGTGGTTGTCAATGCGCTCCAACAAGGCAATGCCCAGCCCCTCGCTTTTGGCGCTGCCTGCGCAGTCATAGGGTTGCTCGGCTTGCAGATACGCTTCAATAGCGGCATCGCTGACATGGCGAAACTGCACTTTCACTTGGGCCAATTCGGTTTGTGCAAAGCCGCTGGCGTGGCAGACCACCGCCACCGCTGTTTGAAAAATGACGGTTTGCCCGCGCATCCGCCGTAATTGAACCACCGCATTGGCATGGTTGCCTGGCTTGCCCAAAGGCTCGCCATGCAAGTCGGCCACTTGGTCTGAGCCAATCACAATGGCCTGCGGAAAACGCTGGGCCACCGCTTGGGCTTTGGCCAGCGCCAAGCGCAGCGCCAAGGCCGCCGGTGCTTCGCCCGCCAGCGGTGTTTCGTCCACGTCGGGGCTGTGAACCTCAAACGGCAGGCGTAAGCGTTGCAGCAGTTCGCGCCGGTAGGCTGAGGTCGAACCCAAGATGAGCGTGCGGGGGAGGGCTGAATTGGGCATGAGGAGGATTCTCTTACACTGACTCGCATGAAAACCTCGGACAAGCTGTTAACACTGGAATTGCAGCCTTGGGCCATGGCAGGTGGCTCTGCCACGCAAACCACGTCGTTGGCGCACTTGCCACGGGTGGCGCAAGCCTGTTTGCCCCTGAGCGAGGGTGAAACTGCCTTGTGCGAATGGCAGCTGCAGTCGCAGCTGCGCCATCCCGATACCTTGAAACAGCTGTGGCTGCATTTGCAGGCACGGCTGGATGTGACGCAAACCTGTCAGCGCTGCTTGCTGCCGATGAAGATAGCGCTGGCGGTGGACCGGCATTTCCGGTTTGTGGCTGACGAGGCCACGGCCTTGGCCGAGGACGACGATTGCGATGAGGATTTGTTGTCGCCAGCGCCGGAGTTGACCCTGCAATCTTTGCTGGAAGATGAGTTGCTGCTAGCCATGCCTTTGATTCCCCGCCACACCACCTGCGACACCCCGCTGCCGCAGTCGCCCGACCAGGATCTGCCCCATCCATTTGCAGCTTTGGCAGGTTTGAAGCTGGGTAAGCCGTGAAAAAGCCGATTTCCGCTATAATCTTTGATTCTTTGCAGCAGGCCCCAAGCCTGAGCGCACAACCTTTTAGACCTTCAGGAGCCTGTCATGGCTGTCCAACAAAACAAAAAATCGCCGTCCAAACGCGGCATGCACCGTTCACACAACGCACTCAATGTGCCCGGTTTGGCCTTAGAGCCCACCACGGGCGAGGTGCATTTGCGTCACCATATCAGCCCCACCGGCTTTTACCGCGGTCGCAAAGTACTCAAAACCAAAGCCGAAGCCTGATTGGCGCTTCGCTGAAAAGCCCGTCGCACATGGCATGGCGCGGGCTTTTTGCTTTGCACGCTAGATTATTCAAACGGGTGAATCAACGGTGGTGACCTTGGCCGTCGACTGCATGGGGGGAGACCATGGTCCGTCTGTGACCTTGTCAGCCTGCCAGCAATTTTTAGCCCGTCACCCCGATGCCCATTTGCTGCTGGTCGGCTTGCCCCAAGCCTTGCAACATTTCCAGCACCCCCGCGCTACCTTGGTGGCGGCCTCCGAGGTGGTGACCATGGAAGACCCCCTTGAGATTGCTTTGCGCCGCAAAAAAGACTCGTCCATGCGCGTGGCCATCGAGCAGGTTCGCGACGGCAAGGCGGATGCGGCAGTTTCTGCCGGCAACACCGGCGCCTTGATGGCCATTGCCCGCTATGTGCTCAAAACCATGGACGGTATTGACCGCCCCGCCATCGCAGGGCAGTTCCCCAATGCCAAGGGAGGCGCCACCACCATGCTCGACATGGGGGCCAATGTGGACTGCAGTCCCCAGCACTTATTGCAATTTGCTTTGATGGGCGCTGCCTTGGTGTCGGTGCTCAAAGACGATGACAACCCGTCGGTGGGCTTGCTCAATATTGGGGAAGAAGACATTAAAGGTGGCGAAAACATCAGAAAAACCGCCGAATTGTTGCGATCTGCAGCTAAAAGTGGCGATTTAAATTATTACGGCAATGTCGAGGGTGACGATATTTTTCATGGTACCGTCGATATCGTGGTCTGCGATGGATTTGTTGGCAACGTCGCCCTGAAAGCCAGTGAAGGCTTGGCCAGCATGGTCGGCGGTTTCCTGAAAAAGAGTTTTTCTGTCAATATCTTCACGAAAATTGCTGGCTTAATTGCTTATCCTGCGTTAAGTGGCTTTAAAAGGTTGGTTGACCACCGGCGCCACAATGGCGCGGCTTTGCTGGGTTTGCGCGGTTTGGTGTTCAAAAGCCATGGTTCGGCAGACGCTTTGGCCTTCGAGGTTGCGCTCAGCCGTGCGTATGATGCCGCCCATCACCAATTGCTGGCGCGAGTGGAGCGACGTTTGGCCCATGCCGCGCCTTTACTGGCCGCTGCCATGGCAGCCGAAACCATCGCTTGATGCTTTGACATGACTGTTTATTCCCGCATAACCGGCACCGGCAGCCACCTGCCCCCGCACCGCTTGAGCAACGCCGATTTGGTGGCCCACCTAGCCGCCGATGGGGTGGAAAGCTCGGACGAGTGGATCGTCGAGCGCACCGGCATTCGGGCGCGTCATTTTGTGGCTGACGGTGTGTACAGCAGCGATTTGGCCTTCGAGGCCTGCAAAAACGCTTTGCAAGCCGCGGGCAAACGCCCTCAAGACATCGACCTCATCATCGTCGCCACTTCCACGCCGGACATGGTGTTCCCGTCTACCGCTTGCATCTTGCAGCACAAATTGGCGCAACTCGACGCCGACGCCGCAGGCATTGCGGGTGCACCGGCCTTTGATGTGCAAGCGGTGTGCGCCGGTTTTATTTACGCGTTGAGCGTGGCCGACGCCATGATCCGCGCGGGCAACGCCCGCCGTGCTTTGGTGGTCGGCGCGGAAGTGTTTTCCCGTTTGCTCGATTTCAAAGACCGCACCACCTGTGTGTTGTTTGGCGATGGCGCGGGTGCGGTGGTGCTGGAAGCCTCGGACACCCCCGGCATTTTGGCCACCGACATCCACGCCGATGGCAAGCATGTGGGCCTGTTGTGCGTGCCTGGCCATGTGCAAAACGGCCAAATTTTGGGTGATCCTGTGCTGAAAATGGACGGCCAAGGCGTGTTCAAACTGGCGGTGGGCGTGCTCGAGGCCACGGCCCGCACCGTGCTGGACAAAGCGGGCTTGACGGAAGCCGACCTCGATTGGCTGGTGCCGCACCAAGCCAATATCCGCATCATCCAAAGCACCGCCAAAAAACTCAAACTGCCCATGGAAAAAGTCGTTTTGACCGTGGCCGACCACGGCAACACCTCGGCCGCTTCCATTCCGCTGGCGCTGGACGCCGGTGTGCGTTCAGGGCAGATAAAGCCTGGCCAGTTGGTCATGCTCGAAGGCGTGGGCGGCGGGTTTGCTTGGGGTTCGGTACTTTTGCGCTATTGATATGACGACATTTGCTTTTGTATTTCCGGGTCAAGGTTCGCAGTCGGTGGGCATGCTTGACGCTTGGGGCGACCACCCTGTGGTGCGTGACACCTTGGCTGAGGCCAGCGCCGCGCTGGGCCAAGATTTGGCTCAACTGATTCACGCCGGCCCCAAAGAAGATTTGGCCCTCACCACCAACACCCAACCGGTGATGCTGGTCGCCGCTGTCGCCGCCTACCGCGTCTGGCGTGAAGCCGGCGGTGCTGCGCCGGCGTTCATGGCTGGACATTCGCTGGGCGAGTACTCGGCACTGGTGGCCAGCGGCGTGCTGACATTGGCGCAGGCCGTTCCCTTGGTGCGGCTGCGGGCCCAAGCCATGCAAGAGGCGGTGCCGGTGGGCACCGGTGCCATGGCCGCGGTCTTGGGTTTGCCCGCGGATCAAGTGAACGCCATTTGCCAAGAAGCGCAAGACAGCTTTGGCGCGGGCAGCGCCGAGGTGGTGCAAGCTGCCAATTTCAACGACCCCGGCCAAACCGTGATTTCCGGCAGCAAAGCCGGTGTGGACAAAGCCTGCGAGCTGCTCAAAGCCGCGGGTGCCAAACGCACCTTGCCACTGCCCGTGTCCGCGCCGTTTCACTGCGCCTTGATGAAGCCTGCCGCCGAACGTTTGCGTCTGGCTTTGGCCGACGTGCCCTTGCTAGCGCCCACGGTACCGGTCATCAACAACATCGATGTGGCCAGCCCCAGCGGCGCTGACGAGATCCGCGACGCCTTGTACCGCCAAGCCTTTGGGCCGGTGCGCTGGGTCGAGGTGATTCGCGCCATGCAGCAGCGCGGCGTCACCCATGTGGTGGAATGCGGCCCCGGCAAGGTGCTGGCCGGCATGGCCCCGCGCATTGACGCCAGTTTGCAAGCCGCCCCTTTGTTTGACCCCGCCACCTTGGCGCAGGTGCAAGCCCTTCTTTCTTGAACCCCATGACCACGCCCGACACCACCCCTCACATTGCCTTGGTCACCGGTGCCTCGCGCGGCATTGGCGCCTCGATTGCGCTCACTTTGGCGCAACATGGTTTCCACGTCACCGGCACCGCCACCACGCCCGAGGGCGCGGCCCGCATCAGCGAGCAGTTGTCGGCATTTGCGGGCTGCCAAGGCGCTTGTCTGCAAGTGAATGACGCCGAGCAGGTGCAGGCCTTGGTCGACGGCATGGTGAAAACCGCTGGCGCATTGCATGTGTTGGTGAACAACGCCGGCATCACCCGCGACACCTTGGCCATGCGCATGAAAGACGACGACTGGGACGCGGTCATCGACACCAACCTCAAGGCGGTGTTTCGCTTGAGCCGTGCCGTCATGAAACCCATGATGAAGCAGCGTTATGGCCGCATCATCAACATCACCAGCGTGGTGGGGGCGGCCGGCAACCCTGGCCAAGCCAACTACGCCGCCGCCAAAGCGGGCGTGGCCGGCATGACCCGCGCCTTGGCGCGAGAACTGGGCAGCCGACACATCACGGTCAATTGCGTGGCACCCGGCTTCATCGACACCGACATGACGGCCGGTCTACCGCCCGAACAACAACAAGCCTTGCTGGCCCAAATTCCCTTGGGTCACCTCGGAAAACCCGAGGATGTGGCGCATACAGTGGCTTTTTTGGCCAGTTTGCAAGCGTCTTACATCACCGGACAAGAAATTCACGTCAATGGCGGGATGCACATGGCTTGATACCTCGGTATAAGTCAGTAGCAAGCCGATCCGTCCGCGCGGCTAAAATCGCGGACTTCACCACAACCCTCTGAGGGAAACATGAGCGATATCGAATCACGTGTCAAAAAAATCATTGCCGAACAACTCGGCGTGGAAGAGTCACAAGTCACCAGCGAAAAAGCCTTCGTGGCCGATCTAGGTGCCGAC
>CANGPV010000034.1 GCA_947455935.1 Comamonadaceae bacterium | reverse complement strand
GGTGGGGGCGGGTGAACCGATATAAGCAGTCCATTCCGCAGTTGCTGCGTAACCGCTAAGCGGCTTTCACCTTCAAGCGCCAAGCGTGCAGCAGCGGCTCGGTGTAGCCACTGGGTTGGGCCTTGCCCTTGAACACCAAATCGCAAGCCGCCTGGTAGGCCTTGGAGGTGTCAAAGTGGCCAGCCATGGGTTGGTACAGCGGGTCGTGGGCGTTTTGCTTGTCGACCACCGCGGCCATGCGTTCAAACGTCGCGCGCACTTGGGCCTCGCTCACCACGCCATGGTGCAACCAGTTGGCAATGTGTTGGCTGGAGATGCGCAGCGTGGCGCGGTCTTCCATCAGGCCGACGTTGTGGATGTCGGGCACTTTGGAGCAGCCCACGCCTTGGTCAATCCAACGCACCACATAGCCCAAAATGCCTTGCACATTGTTGTCGAGCTCTTGCTGCTTGTCGGCGGCGTTCCAGTCGGCTTTGGCCACCACAGGCACCGTCAACAGGTCGTTGAGCAAACTGTCGCGCTGTTTGTCGGCATCAATTTTTTCCAGTTCTTTTTGCACATCGCTCACCAACACCTGGTGGTAGTGCATGGCGTGCAGCGTGGCGCCTGTCGGGCTGGGCACCCAAGCGGTATTGGCACCGGCCTTGGGGTGGCCGATTTTTTGTTCCATCATGGCTTTCATCAGGTCGGGCATGGCCCACATGCCTTTGCCAATTTGCGCCTTGCCACGCAAGCCGCAGGACAAGCCCACCAACACGTTGTTGCGCTCATAAGCGGCAATCCAGGCGCTGCTCTTCATATCGCCCTTGCGCAGCATGGGGCCGGCCAGCATGGCGGTGTGCATCTCGTCGCCAGTGCGGTCGAGGAAGCCGGTGTTGATGAAGGCCACGCGGCTCGATGCCGCAGCGATACAGGCTTTGAGGTTGACGCTGGTGCGGCGCTCTTCGTCCATGATGCCCAGCTTCACCGTGCTGCCTGGCAAGCCCAAGACCTGTTCGACACGGCCAAACAACTCGGAGGCAAACGCCACCTCAGCGGGGCCGTGCATTTTCGGTTTGACGATGTAGACCGAGCCGGTGCGGGAGTTGCGAATGCCGTTGGCGCCGTGACCTTGCAAGTCGTGCATGGCGATGGCGGTGGTGACCATGGCGTCCATGATGCCCTCGGGGATTTCATGCGTTTGGCCGTTGGCACCGGTGTAGAGGATGGCCGGGTTGGTCATCAAGTGGCCCACATTGCGCAAGAACAAGAGCGAGCGGCCATGCAACTTGACCTCGCCATCGCCTTTGGCCGAGTGGTAGATGCGGTCGGCATTCAAGCCGCGCTTGAAGGTGGTGCCGCCCTTGCTCACGTCCTCGGTGAGCGTGCCTTTCAAAATGCCCAGCCAGTTG
This sequence comes from Comamonadaceae bacterium, assembly GCA_947455935.1. Classification (GTDB taxonomy): domain Bacteria; phylum Pseudomonadota; class Gammaproteobacteria; order Burkholderiales; family Burkholderiaceae_C; genus Limnohabitans. The sequence continues at coordinate 18,634 of CANGPV010000034.1, read as the reverse complement.
CTGTAAGCCAAGAGTTTGTCCTCGGCGTCCACCGCGGCCACGGAGTCTTCCAAGTCGAGGATGGTGGACAAGGCGGCTTCGACCACCAAATCGCACACACCCGCTGGGTCGGTGGCTCCAATGGGGTGCTTGGCGTTGATTTGGATGTCCAAATGCAAGCCGTTGTGGATCAGCAAAACCGAGGTGGGGTGCGCAGCGTCCCCTTGGTAGCCAACGAATTGCTTGGGGTCGGCCAAGGCCGAGGTTTTGCCGCCTTTCAGGGTGACCACCAAAGCGCCTTTGACCACGGCGTAGCCGATGGAATCGATGTGCGAGCCAGACTTCAAAGGCGCTGTGCGGTCCAGCACATAGCGGGCGTACTCAATCACTTTCGCGCCACGCTTCTCGTTGTAGCCCGGGCCTTTGGCGCAACCGTCGGCTTCAGAGATGACGTCGGTGCCGTACAAAGCGTCGTACAGCGAACCCCAACGCGCATTGGCCGCGTTCAAGGCGTAGCGGGCGTTCAGGATGGGTACCACCAATTGGGGGCCGGCTTGCTGGGCCAATTCGGCGTCGACGTTGGCGGTGGTGGCTTTGAATTTGGCAGGCACAGGTACCAAGTAGCCAATCTGGGTCAAAAAAGCTTGGTAGGCCGCCATGTTGGCGATGGGGCCAGGGTGGGCGCTGTGCCATTGGTCTAAGGCCGCTTGAAGGCGGTCACGCTCAGCCAGCAAGGCGATGTTTTGGGGGGCCAAGTCGGCCACGATGGCATCAAAGCCGCGCCAAAAATTCACGCTGGTCACGCCGGTGCCGGGCAACACCTGTTGATCGATGAATTGGTAAAGCGGGGTGGCAACTTGGAGTCGGTATACAGAGGTGCGAGCGGTCATGGTGTGTGTACTGGAAATAAAGCCAATAAAAAACAAAAAGCCATCCAAGGCTATCTAGGCATTGTAGAGAATGGCCACAGACGCCGCTGAGAGTCAACCCGCCTCGTAGAATGGGCGAATGCTTTTGGTTCAACATGATTTGCAAACGGCTTTGGCCCAAGCTTTGGAAGCCCTGATGCCCGGCGCATCTGCCAAGGCGGTGCTGGAATACCCCAAAGTCGCCGCCCACGGTGATTGGGCCATCACTGCCGCCATGCAATTGGCCAAGCCCTTGAAGCGCAATCCCCGCGAAGTGGCTGAAAGCCTTCGCCTGTCTTTGCTGGACTCCAACGCCGCCAAGCGCTGGGTTCAAGCCATCGAGATTGCTGGCCCAGGTTTCATCAATATCCGCTTAACGCCCGATGCGCAGCAACAGGTGCTGCGCGAAGTGTTGCGATCAGGCCCAGATTTTGGTCGCCAAGCACCCCATGGTCAGCGTCTGTTGGTCGAGTTTGTGTCAGCCAACCCCACGGGTCCTTTGCATGTGGGCCATGGTCGTCAGGCTGCTTTGGGCGACGCGATTTGCAATTTGTTCGACATCCAAGGCTGGTCGGTGCATCGAGAGTTTTATTACAACGATGCTGGTGTGCAAATCCACACCTTGGCCGTGTCCACACAATGCCGTGCCAAGGGCTTGTCGCCAGGCGACGCTGCTTGGCCCGAGAACGCCTACAACGGCGACTACATCGCCGACATTGCCCGCGACTTCTTGGCAAAAACCACGGTCACTGCCGACGACCGCAGCTTCACCGCCAATGGCAATGTTGACGATTTAGACAATATTCGCGATTTTGCCGTCGCCTATTTGCGCCGCGAACAAGACTTGGATTTGCAAGCTTTTCAGGTGAAGTTTGACCATTACTATTTAGAGTCGAGTCTTTACACCGACGGCCGTGTCGATAAAGCCGTGGCGTCTTTGAACGCCTCGGGCCACACCTACGAGCAAGACGGTGCGCTGTGGTTGCGCTCCACCGATTTTGGTGACGACAAAGACCGCGTGATGCGCAAGTCCGACGGCAGCTACACCTATTTTGTGCCCGATGTGGCTTATCACTTGGCCAAATGGGAACGTGGTTTCACCAAGGTCATCAACATCCAAGGCACCGACCACCACGGCACCATCGCCCGAGTGCGCGCTGGTTTGCAAGCTGCCTCCCAGCAGCAAGGTTTGGCTATTCCCCAAGGCTATCCCGACTATGTGTTGCACACCATGGTGCGCGTCATGCGCGGCGGCGAGGAAGTGAAAATTTCCAAGCGTGCAGGCAGTTATGTGACCCTGCGCGACCTGATTGAATGGACCAGCAAGGATGCGGTGCGTTTCTTTTTGCTCAGCCGCAAGCCGGACACAGAATACGTGTTTGATGTGGATTTGGCGCTGGCGCAAAACAATGACAACCCGGTGTTTTATGTGCAATACGCCCATGCGCGAATTTGCTCGGTGCTGGCCACTTGGGGCGAGTCCAGCGGGCTGACACCTGCCAGCTTGGCCGATGCTGATGTGTCAGCCCTGAACACGCCAGCTGCACTGTCACTGTTGCGGGTGCTGGCGCGTTATCCAGATATGTTGCAACAAGCTTGTGCTGATTTTGCGCCGCATGATGTGAGTTTTTACCTGCGTGAGCTGGCAGCGGCTTACCACAGCTATTACGATGCCGAGCGCATCTTGGTCGATGAGCCCCTGGTTCGCCAAGCCCGCGTGGCCTTGGTGGCGGCCACTGCGCAAGTCTTGCACAACGGCTTGGCCGTTTTGGGCGTTTCTGCCCCTACCCGCATGTAAAGGTCCCCCAGCATGGTTTCTTTTTCTCGTCAACGCGGCAACACGGTTTTGGGCTTTATTTTGGGCTTGGTGGTGGGTTTGACCGTGGCCTTGGTGGTGGCGATTTACGTCACCAAGGTGCCGATTCCTTTTCTGAACAAAGGCTTGAGTCGCAACGCCGAGCAAGACGCTGCCGAGCAAAAAAAGAACAAAGACTGGGATCCCAACGCCCCCTTGTATGGCAAGAGTCCTGCGGCCAATGCGCCCGCTGCTGACAAGCCTGCTGTGAACCCCGCGTCGCCACCACCTGCAGCAGCGCCAGACAACAGTTCAGCCGATCCGCTGGGTGATTTGGCCAACAGCAAAACCCAAACCGCCGAGGCGTTTTTATATTTTGTTCAAGTAGGCGCCTTCAACGGTGGCGAGGAAGCGCAAACCCAGCGAGCCAAATTGGCCTTGGGCGGCTTTGACCCCAAAATTTCGGAGCGTGAGCAAAACGGCAAAATCATTTACCGTGTTCGCTTGGGACCGTTCGATACCAAAGCCGAGGCCGAAGACGCCCAAGCCAAACTCAAAGCCACCAAATTTGACTCTGCCCTGATCCGGGTTCAACGCTGATTTTCTTAAAGAGGCCCACCATGCAACGCCGCACTTTTTCTGCCCTGACCTTGGGCGCATTGACTTCTTTGCCATTTACCCCTGCCCTGGCGCAAGCGGGTTTCAAAGAAGGCACCGATTACTACAAACTCAGCCAAGCGGTACCCACTGAAACAGCCAAAGGGAAAATTGAGGTGTTGGAGTTCTTTTGGTACAACTGCCCGCACTGCAATGCTTTTGAGCCGGCGCTGAGTGCGTGGAGCAAAAAGCTACCCAAGGATGTTGAGCTCAAGCGGGTGCCAGTGCGTTTTCGTGCCGAGTTTGAGCCGCAGCAACGTGCTTTTTATGTACTGGAAGCCTTGGGTAAAGTGGAAGAGTTGCAAGCCAAGATGTTTGCCGCCATCCACACCGAGCATCAAACGCTGACCAGTTTGGAGCCCTTGCAAGGCTGGGCCGAGAAAAACGGTATCCCCAAAAAGCAGTTCACCGATGTGTTCAATTCGTTTTCCGTGATCGGTAAAGCGCGACGCGCTGCACAGTTGCAAGAGCAGTTCAAGGTCGAGGGCGTACCCGCGCTGGGCGTGGCCGGCAAGTTTTATGTCGATGGCTCGTTGGCGGGCAGCATGGATCGGGCATTGCAAATTGTCGATTTCTTGGTTGGCGAGGTGCGCAAAGGTCGCTGAAAAACAAGGTAATTCTGCGCCTACAATGCAATCCATTCTTCTTTCAGCAATTTTCGTGCCTTGAAAAAAACTCTGCATTGGTGTTGTCTTGCTTTGGCCTTGCATGTCCCGCCTGCGGCGTGGGCTGAAAAAGCCGACCGAGGCAAGCCCATGAATATCGAGGCGGATAACTTGGACCACGACGAGCTCAAGCAACTCAGCATCTTCACAGGCAAAGTGGTCGCCACCAAAGGCACCTTGATTTTGCGTGGCGCGCGCCTCGAAGTTTTGCAAGACCCCGAGGGCTACCAATACGGTTTGTTGATCGCAGAGCCGGGTAAAAAAGCGTTTTACCGACAAAAGCGCGAAGGCATGGACGAGTGGATGGAAGGCGAAGGCGAGCGTATCGAGTACGACAGCCGCGCCGACCGCGTCACCCTTATCAACCGAGCCGAATTACGCCGCTTCCGTGGCGCGGTGCTCAATGACGACATCACCGGCCAACGCATCATCTACGAAAACCTGACCGACCAATTCACTGTGGATGGCAAGACCGCCAATGCCAAGCCTGGCGCAGAATCGTCGGGACGGGTACGCGCGGTGCTGACTCCGCGCAAAAAAGACGAGGCAGGCAAGTGAATTCCACGCCTGCCCCCATCAGCCGGTTGGTGGCGCAGCATTTGCAAAAGTCCTATATCAGCCGCACCGTGGTGCACGATGTCTCTATATCGGTGGCCAAAGGCGAGGTCGTGGGTTTATTGGGTCCCAATGGTGCAGGCAAAACCACCTCTTTTTACATGATTGTGGGTTTGGTCCGCGCAGATGCTGGAACCATTTCCATCGACGGCGTTGCGGTCCAAGATTTACCCATCCATCGCCGCGCTCGCATGGGCTTGAGCTATTTGCCCCAAGAAGCATCGATATTTCGCAAACTCAATGTGGCAGACAACGTGCGGGCGGTGTTGGAGTTGCAACAAGACAGCGCTGGCAAACCTTTAGACAAAGCCACCATCGAGAGCCGTTTGAACGGTTTGTTGCAAGAACTGCGCATTGAGCATTTGCGTGATTCGCCTGCACCTGCTTTGTCGGGGGGTGAGCGTCGCCGCGTGGAAATTGCCCGCGCCTTGGCCACGCAGCCGCGTTTTATTTTGCTGGACGAACCGTTTGCGGGTATCGATCCGATTGCCGTGCTGGAAATTCAGCGCATCATCGGTTTCTTGAAAGCCAAGGGCATTGGTGTGTTGATCACCGACCACAATGTGCGTGAGACCTTGGGTATTTGTGACCATGCCAGCATCATCAGCGAAGGTCGCGTGCTGGCCGAGGGCACGCCCGAGGCGATTGTCAACAACCCTGAGGTACGGCGGGTGTACCTGGGCGAAAACTTCCGCATGTGAGGGCAGGGCACAGCTTATGAAGCAAGGCCTGTCACTTCGCGTCTCGCAACATCTGGCGCTCACGCCCCAGTTGCAGCAGTCCATCCGTTTGCTGCAACTCTCCACCTTGGAATTGAGCCAAGAAATCGAACAAATGCTCGACGACAACCCATTTCTGGAAAAAGAAATGGAAGACTTGGCGCCGCGCGAAGACTTTGGTCTAGAGCAAGAAAACACCCAGGCGGCCAGCTCCGAGGCAGAACCCGACAGCTGGGACGGCCCCATGGACCGCGTCAGCGAAGTGCGGGTGGAAACCGCCAGCGAGACCACGTCGCCAGTCGATGCCGAGGGCGTGGCTGAAAGCTGGGACGGCGATGGTAGCGTGGAGTTCTCACCTGACGACAGCGAATGGGGCGGGGACGCACCGCCGCGTAACAACAGCAGCAATGACGACGATGAAAAAGCGCAAGCCACCGAGTTGGCACGTAACCAAGAATCGCTCCCCGCGTTCTTGCACCGCCAAGCCTTGTCGCTGCGCTTGGACGATACCGACCGCGCCGCTTTGCGTTTCTTGATTGAGTCGCTCAACGACGACGGCTATTTGGAGGACAGTTTCCAAAGCTTGGCTGAGAGCTTGGCGGGTGACGATATCGAGCAATGCGAAGAGTTGGTGCATCGCTTTCAGGTGGCCTTGAGTCTGTTGCAAAGCTTAGAGCCCACGGGGGTCGGCGCCCGTGATTTGGGCGAGTGCTTGCGTTTGCAACTGCAAGCCATTCCCGCTGACACCGATGAGCGTGCCGAGTTACGCGCTTGTGCGCTGGCGATTTGCAAACAACCCTTGGAGTTGTTGGCCAAGCGGGACTTCAAGCGTTTGGCCGTGGCGGTGAATGACAGCGAAGCGCAAGTGAAATTGGCCATGGCCCTGATTGCACGGCTAGAGCCCAAGCCCGGTAGGCGCTTCATTGATGTGGAGCGCAACGTCATCATCCCCGATGTGCTGATCTTGCCCCATGGGGTGGACAAACAAGGTTTGCCGCAGTTTCGTGCCATGCTCAACCCCGAGGTCATGCCGCGTTTGAAGGTGAACGACATCTACGCCAACGCCTTGAAGGGCGGCAAGGGCGATGGCCATGCAGGGTTGCAACAACGTTTGCAAGAAGCGCGTTGGATGATCAAAAACATTCAGCAGCGCTTTGACACCATCTTGCGCGTGAGCAACGCCATCACCCAGCGTCAAAAAAGTTTCTTTATCCACGGCGAATTGGCCATGAAGCCCATGGTCTTGCGAGAAATCGCCGAAGAGTTGGGGCTGCACGAATCCACCATCAGCCGTGTCACCACGGCCAAGTACATGCACACGCCCTACGGCACCTATGAGTTGAAGTATTTCTTTGGCTCTGGCCTGGGTACCGACAGCGGCAACAATGCGTCGAGCACCGCAGTACGTGCCCTCATCAAACAGCTGATTGCCAGCGAGAACCCCAAGAAGCCTTTGTCAGACAACCAGCTCTCGGACATGCTCAAAGAACAAGGCATTGACTGTGCCAGACGTACCGTGGCCAAGTACCGTGAAGCCCTGCGCATAGCGCCTACCAACCTGCGTAAAACCCTGTGAACGCTTTGCAATTGTTTGTGCCCTGCGCTGCAGGGGTGGAGCATTTTTTGGCTTATGAAGTGGCGCACATCACGGGCTTGCCCGCCAGCGATATGCAAACCTTGCGCGGTGGCGTGCAGTTGCAAGCCTCGTGGCGGGCCGCGTTGCAACTGAATTTGCACAGTCGTTTGGGTATGCGTGTATTGATTCAGTTGGCCCAGCAGCCCTACGCCAGCGAGCAAGACATTTACACCGCCGCCAGCGCAGTGGCTTGGGAAATGTGGTTCACGCCTAAGCAAAGTTTCAGGGTGGAAATCACCGCGCAACACAGCCCTTTGAAAAGTTTGAACTTCGCCACCTTGAGGGTGAAGGATGCGGTGGCCGACCGCTTTCGCGACAAGAGCGGTGTTCGCCCCGATGTGGACACCCAGCGCCCCGATGTGCGTGTGCATCTGCACCTGACGGAAAAGCAGTTGTTTTTGTATTTGGACACCAGTGGCGAGCCTTTGTTCAAGCGCGGCTGGCGCGAAGACAAAGGCGACGCTCCTTTGAAAGAAACTTTGGCCGCCGCCATGTTGGCGGCCAGCGGTTGGAGCATGCCACTGCTGACTGCGCCAGGCGAGACCCCGCCGGCTGTGCCCTCGGTGGCGGGGGTTGAGCAAGGCCTGCCCTTGTACGACCCATGTTGCGGCAGTGGCACCATCGTCATTGAAGCGGCGCAAATCGCCTGTCGCATGGCAGCGGGTTTGCAGCGGCGTTTTGGGTTTGAGAAATTACGCATGTTCGACGCCCATGTCTGGCGGCAGTTGCAAGACGAGGCCCGTGGCCAACAGTGTGAACCTCGGGCTGCGGTGTACGGCAGCGATGTGGCCTTCAGGATGGTTGACTTTGCCAAACGCAATGCTGAACGTGCGGGTGTGGTTTCTGCGATGGAGTTGCGCGGCGGCGACGCCTTGCAGCGCATGCCGCCAAGTGATACGCCTGGCGTGATGCTGGTGAACCCGCCCTATGGCGAGCGCATAGAGGCTGCTGGCGTGGCGGGTGCGGCCAGCATGGCACGCAGCGGACGCGAGGCGGGGCAGGTGGAAGACGGCGGCGATTTTTTCAGCCAACTGGCCAGCCACTGGAAGAAAAACTATGCCGGCTGGCGTGCTTGGGTGTTGACGCCCGACTTGAAGCTGCCCAGCCGTATGCGATTGAAAGAATCACGGCGTGTACCGATGTGGAACGGTCCCATCGAGTGCCGCATGTTCCGCTTTGACTTGATGGCGGGCTCGGCGCGTAAGCCCCAGGCCGCCGCCGAGCCGCCGCCCTCCCTTGGATGAGCGAGAGTCTGGCGGCATCACCCGTGGTGATCGACACCAATATCGTGTTGGATATTTGGGTGTACCAAGACCCTGCTACCCCCGCTTTGTTAACGGCATTGCAAGAGGGCGCTATGCAATGGCTGGCTACACCACCCATGCGCGAAGAACTGCTGCGGGTGTTGGACTACCCGCATATCGTTGAGCGCCGCAACCGAGACGGCGTGACCGCGCAAGCGGTGTTGGCGCACTTTGACCGCTGGGTGAATATCCAAGCCATTGCGCCCAAAGCGCCCTATGTGTGCAAGGACGAGGACGATCAAAAATTCATCGATTTGGCCGTCGCTCACCAAGCCTTGCTGCTGAGCAAAGACAAGCAGGTGCTGCGCTTAACCAACCGGCTGGCGAGATTGGGTGTGGTGGTCAGGCACAATTTCTGAACTATGCAACCCATGACAACTCAACAGGCGAAAGAAGCGCATAACGCTTTGCAGGCTCAAAGCCGTGTCGATTGGTGCATGGACGAGACCAGCCTTCATGCGCAGTGGAAGTTCAAAGATTTTGCGCAAGCCATGGCGTTCATGAACGCTGTGGCCGAGGTGGCCGAGCGCATGAACCACCACCCCGAATGGACCAATGTTTATAACCGCGTGAATGTGCGACTGACCACCCATGACGCGGGAGGGCTTACCCAGTTGGACTTTGATTTGGCGCAGGCCATGGATGCGCTTGCATGAGCACGTTGATACAGATCAAGGTCAAACCGCAATCGCGCGTCAGCTCACTTGTTCAGTCAGAGGACGGTCAGTGGTTGGCGAATATCAAGTCGCTGCCCGTCGATGGCAAGGCCAACGACGAACTGATGGCTTTGGTGGCCAAGCAGTTTGGCTGTGCCAAGTCCAAGGTCAGCATCAAAAGTGGCGCATCGTCGCGAACCAAGCTGGTGCGTGTCGACGATTGATGCGCTGTGAAGGCGCAGGTCTGACAAGGTGAGATGGTTTAAGCGCCGCGCTGCTGCAGCAGCTGCAGCAATTGCGCCAGCGCATGGGCTTGGGTCGCCAAGCGCACCGCTGCGCGGTCGCCTTCAAAGTGGCAAGTCTGCACTTTCACCCAAACAGTTTCAGCGCCAATCGTGGGGCCACCGTCGGTGGGCAGTCCCCATGCAAAACATACGGTGCCAACGGGTTTGTTAGCGCTTCCCCCACTGGGTCCTGCAATGCCAGTGACCGCCAGGGCCACCTGCGCTTGCGATTTTTTCAAGGCGCCTAACACCATAGCTTGCGCCACTGACTCGCTGACCGCCCCGTGTTGTGAGATGAGTGCCTGAGGCACACCCAACATATCGTGCTTGGCTTCGTTGCTGTAACTGACAAAGCCACGCTCGAACCATTGGCTAGAACCAGCAAGGTCGGTGCAGGCCGCAGCAATCATGCCGCCGGTGCAGCTTTCGGCCGTGGCCATCATCCAACCGCGTTGCAGCAGCGCAGCAGCCAAGATGGCAACAGGGCTTGAAGTATTCATTGCGTCACCTGCCACAAGGCCAAACACAACAGGGTGCAAAACCCGGCCACCACATCATCAAACATGATGCCAAAGCCGCCGCGCCAACCTTGTCCATGAAACGCTTGATCGGCCCAGCCCACGGGGCCAGGTTTGATGGCGTCAAACAAGCGAAACAAAATAAAAGCAGCCAATTGCCCGCCAAAACCGGTGGGCATCCAAATGAAAAGCACCCACCAAAATGCGGCAATTTCATCCCACACAATGGAACTGGGGTCGTTGACTTGCATATGGTCGGCGGTGATGGTGCAGACCCACCAACCCAGCGGCAAAGAGGCTGTCAATATCCAAGCGAGTTGTTCGGTGCTGAGCCAATAATGCATCAACATAAAAGCCGCCCAAGCCCATAAGGTGCCCACAGTGCCAGGTGCCAAGGGACTTAAACCCGAGCCAAAACCCATGGCCACCCAGTGCGCAGGATGCGAAAGCATGAAGCGGGAGGCTTGCAAACTGGCGGCGTAGGACATGGGCCTGATCTTACGTGGCGAAATGGTCAAAGCTGGCAAAGCGGCGCGACAGGGGGACGCCTTGCAGATCCAGCACCTGCACGCCGGCCACGGGCGTGATGCGACCCATGCAGGTCACGCTCACGCCACAAGCTTCAGCCGCGTCCAACACCGCTTCAGCTTGATCGGGTGGCGCGGTGAACAGCAGTTCGTAGTCGTCGCCACCTGCTAAGGCAAACTCCAATCGCTTGTTGAAACTGATGGATTGCATGGCCTCGCTGATGGCGGCGCTGTCTTGCACCCACGCAGTGTCAATGACAGCGCCCACTTTGGAGCGCTGCACGATGTGGCCCAAGTCACCCAGCAAGCCATCGCTGATATCAATGGCCGCGTTGGCCACACCGCGCAAAGCCATGCCTAAAGCTATTCTGGGTGTGGGCCGCTCTAAGCGCAGCCGTGCAGCCTCAAAGTGCGCCATGTCCACACTCACTGTGCCGCGAAAAACCTCTAAAGCCAAGCGAGCGTCGCCCACCGTGCCACTGACATAAATATCGTCGCCCACTTGGGCGTGCTGGCGCAGCAAGGCGTCACCGGGTGGCACCTCACCCATGACGGTGATGCAAATATTCAAAGGCCCTTGGGTGGTGTCGCCGCCAATCAACTCGCAGCCATGTGCATCGGCCAATTCCCACAGGCCTTGCGAGAACCCGCTCAACCATGCTTCGTCCACCGAGGGCAAAGCCAAGGCCAAGGTGAAGGCCACGGGCTTGGCGCCACAAGCCGCCAAGTCGCTCAGGTTCACCGCCAAGGCCTTGTGGCCTAAACCGGCGGCGGGAGTGGTGGGCAAAAAATGCCGCCCTTGCACCAGCATGTCGCTGGAGACGGCCAGCTGCATACCCGCTTGGATGTGCAGCAAAGCACAGTCGTCGCCCACGCCCAGCACCGCGTGCCGGCTGGGGCGGGTGAAGTAGCGAGCAATGAGGTCGAACTCGCCCATTTAATGCATTTGGCGCTTGCCGCTGTCGCTCAAGGCATCCAGCACAAACATGGGAATATCGACATCGAATTTTTCACCGTCCTCGGCCACACAAAAATAACTGCCGTGCATGGTGCCGGTGGGGGTGCGCAGACGGGTGCCGCTGGTGTACTCAAATACCTCGCCAGGTTGCAGCAAAGGTTGGTAGCCCACAACCCCTAGACCTTTGACTTTTTCATGCAAACCCTCGGCATCGTTGATGTGCCAGGTGCGTGAAATGACCTGTGCGCCTATATCGCCGGTATTGCGAATCAAAACTGAATAGGCAAAGGCGTACACCCCATCCTCAGGGGAGGACTGCTCGGGCAGGTAATGGGGCGTGACTTCCACGCGAAGTTGATAAGACGACATAGGCAAGGGGGGATTGGGGAAAATTCAGCTGAAGCGGCATTCTGACACCATAATCACGCCCATGACTACCACTTACCGCATCGCCCCCTCCATCTTGTCCGCCGACTTTGCCCGACTGGGCGACGAGGTGAAAAACGTCATCGCCGCCGGCGCTGATTGGATTCACTTTGACGTGATGGACAACCACTATGTGCCCAACCTGACCTTTGGCCCCATGGTCTGTCAGGCCTTGAAGCCCCATGCCAAAACTGCCGCTGGCGTGGCCGTGCCTATTGATGTGCATCTGATGGTGCAACCCGTGGACGCTTTGGCCGCGCTGTTTGCCCAAGCCGGCGCCGACCTCATCAGCTTTCACCCCGACGCCAGTGCCCATGCCCACCGCAGTGTTCAAGCCATCAAGGCGGCAGGCTGTCAAGCGGGCGTGGTGTTCAACCCCGCCGAACCGCTGGATGTGCTGGATTGGTTGATCGACGATATCGACCTCATCCTCATCATGAGCGTCAACCCAGGCTTTGGTGGGCAAAGTTTTATCGATTCAGCTCTTCGCAAGGTCGAACATGCTCGCCATCGCATCGAGGCCAGTGGCCGAGATATTCGCTTGGAAGTGGATGGTGGTATCAAGCCCGACAACATCCGCCAAGTCGCCAATGCAGGGGCTGATACCTTTGTGGCGGGCAGCGCTATTTTTGGCAAGCCCGACTACAAAGCCGTGATCGATCAGATGCGCGTGGCGCTGGCTTAATCTTTTTTGAAAGTTTGTATGCATCTTTGTTTGCAATGCTTGGCGCTTGCCTCGCTCATGACCCTGACAACAGGTGCCGCCCAAGCCACTTGTTATGCCGATACCCCTTTGACGCGTCCTGATGAGCGCTACCAAGCGGTGGAGGGTAGCAACGGCGCTGAGGTCAAGGACAGCGTGACGGGGTTGGTGTGGCAGCGCTGTGGCTTGGGTCAAACATGGGATGGCAACAGCTGTACCGGCACGATCACTCCTCAAGACTTTCCAACCGCTACCAAGGCGGCTGCGGCGGCAAAGCCTTGGCGCTTACCCACCCAAGCCGAGTTGGACGGCTTGATAGAAAAAAGCTGCACCAAGCCCGCCTTGAACAGCCATTGGTTTGGCAGCGGCCCCACGGGCTGGGTTTGGACCGCCACCGACATGGGCAGTCCCGATGGCTCCGTGGTGATCAACACCGAAACCGGCATCATTGCCAACTTCATCAAAAAATTGCCGCTGTATGTACGGTGGGTGAAATAAGCCAGTAGAAAGTCACCTATGCAACTACAAGGTTTTCAAGCCCTGATGATCGACTTGGATGGCACCATGGTGGATACCATGGCCGATTTTGAGGCGGCGCTGAATTTGGCCTTGGCTGACATTGATCTGCCCAAGGTTGACAAAAGTGTGGTCAATATCGCTGTGGGCAAAGGCTCCGAACATTTGGTACGCACGGTGCTGCAGCACCAGTTAAGGCTGCCCGAGGTGCAAGCCAGCGGCTTGGTGTGTGACAACACCACCGTGGACAGCCTCTACGAACCGGCCTTTTTGCGTTATCAACACCACTATGGCCGCGTGAATGGCCAGCACGCCGAGGTCTACGCGGGTGTGTTGCAAGGCTTGCAGGCTTTCCAAGCCAAAGGGCTACCCATGGCTTGCTTGACCAACAAGCCCACCGCGTTTGCCAAAGATTTGCTGGCGCGCAAAGGCCTTGATGGGTTTTTTGGCCATGTCTACGGTGGCGACGCCTTTCCCCGCAAAAAGCCAGACCCCATGCCGCTGTTGGAAACCTGCAAAGCTTTGGGCACCGCGCCTTCAAACACCTTGATGCTGGGCGACTCGCAAAACGACGCCCAAGCAGCTCGGGCGGCGGCTTGCCCCGTGGTGTTGGTCACCTATGGCTACAACCATGGCGAGCCCATTCGTGGCGTGGACTGCGATGGTTTCATCGACAGCTTCACCGAACTCAAGCTTTAAGCGCCCTTAGGTGCATTTGTTACACTTTCTGACATGTTTATCCATCTCAACACCCTCACAGGTTGCAATGACCGAGGAGCTTGGCCTTGGCGTCGCCAGCCCTGCCTGGCGGTGATGGTGTTGGCTTAATCCCTTTACTGCCTCCTTCCCTCTTGGGTGCTGAGTGCGCCCTGTCTTAAGTGTTGGATACGCCCTTTGGGGCCGAGCTGTGGAGGCTCTAGCGTCATGACAGAAAACGAATTCGATCAACTCTCAAAGCAAGGCTTTAACCGCATCCCTTTGATGCTCGAAGCCTTTGCCGACTTGGAAACCCCGCTCTCGCTTTATTTGAAGCTGGCTTTCCACCAAGACGGCGGACGGCACAGCTTTTTGCTGGAGTCGGTGGTGGGTGGCGAGCGCTTTGGGCGCTACAGCTTTATTGGCCTGCCCGCCCGCACTTTGTTGCGTGCCAATGGTTTTGGCGAGAACGCACATACCGAGGTGGTGACGGATGGCGTGGTGGTGGAAACCGACCACGGCAATCCTCTTGACTTCATTGCCAGCTACCAAGCGCGTTTTAAAGTGGCCTTGCGCCCTGGTATGCCACGGTTTTGTGGCGGTTTGGCAGGTTATTTTGGCTATGACACGGTACGCCATATTGAAAAGAAATTGGTGCACAGCTGCCCGCCCGACACCTTGGGTTGCCCCGATATCTTGTTGCTGCAAACCGAAGAATTGGCAGTGATTGACAACCTCTCAGGCAAGCTCTCCTTGCTGGTCTATGTGGACCCGTCTCAACCCAAGGCTTACGAACACGGCCAACAACGTTTGCAGCAACTCAAAGACATGCTCAAGCATTCGGTGCAAGCGCCTGAACTCAAGGCTTCTGCCAGCCATCCTGCTGAGCGTGAATTTGCCAAAGCGGATTATCTGAAGGCCGTGGAGCGTGCCAAGGGTTTGATCGAGGCGGGGGACTTCATGCAAGTGCAGGTGGGTCAGCGCATTCAAAAACGCTTCACCCAAAGCCCCTTGTCGCTGTACCGCGCCCTGCGCTCATTGAACCCCAGCCCTTATATGTATTACTACCACTTGGGCGACTTCCATGTGGTGGGGGCTTCGCCTGAAATTTTGGTGCGTCAAGAAACCACACCTGAGGGCAACAAGGTCACCATCCGCCCCTTGGCAGGCACCCGCCCACGTGCGGCCACGCCCGAAGCCGACCTCGCCACCGAGCATGAACTCATCAACGACCCCAAAGAACGTGCCGAACACGTGATGTTGATCGACTTGGCGCGTAACGACATTGGCCGCATTGCCCAAACCGGCACGGTGAAAGTGACCGAGGCCTTTGCAGTGGAGCGCTACAGCCATGTGATGCACATCGTCAGCAATGTCGAGGGCATGTTGAAGGATGGCATGAGCAGCATGGATGTGCTGCGAGCAACCTTTCCCGCTGGCACCCTGACGGGCGCACCCAAGGTGCACGCCATGGAGCTCATCGACCAACTCGAACCTGTCAAACGCGGCATTTATGGCGGCGCTTGCGGCTACCTGAGTTTTGCCGGCGACATGGATGTGGCCATTGCCATCCGTACCGGCATCATCAAAGACGACACGCTGTATGTGCAAGCGGCTGCTGGCGTGGTCGCCGACTCTGTTCCTGAAATGGAGTGGCTGGAAACCGAGCATAAGGCGCGTGCTTTGCTACGTGCCAGCGAGCTGGTCGAAGGAGGTTTGGAATGAAACTCCTGATGATCGACAACTACGACAGCTTCACCTACAACTTAGTGCAGTACTTTGGCGAACTCGGCGCCGAGGTGCTGGTGCACCGCAACGATGAAATCAGCTTGGCCGACATCGAGGGTTTGAAGCCCAGTCACTTGGTGGTGTCGCCCGGTCCTTGCTCACCTGCCGAGGCGGGTATTTCGGTGGCGGCTATTCAGCACTTTGCGGGAAAGCTGCCGATGTTGGGTGTGTGTTTGGGCCATCAAAGCATAGGCGCCGCATTTGGTGGGCGCATCATCCGTGCCCAGCAACTCATGCACGGCAAGACCAGCGTCATCCACACCACCCAGCAAGGCGTGTTTGCCGATTTGCCCAAAGACTACACCGTCAACCGCTACCACTCGCTCTCCATTGAGCGCAGCAGCTGTCCCGCTGAGTTGGAGGTGACTGCCTGGACCGATGACGGCGAGATCATGGGCGTACGGCACCGAAGCTTGGCCATTGAGGGCGTGCAGTTTCACCCCGAGTCCATCCTCACCGAACACGGCCACGCTTTGTTGAACAACTTTTTGAAAATGCAGCAGCCATGACCAGCATCACGCCCAGCGAAGCCTTGCAGCGCACCATCGAACACCGTGAGATCTTTCACGATGAAATGCTGCACCTCATGCGCATGATCATGAATGGCGAGATCACGCCCCTGATGACAGCCGCCATCCTGACCGGTTTGCGTGTGAAGAAAGAAACCATTGGCGAAATCACCGCTGCTGCGCAGGTGATGCGGGAGTTCTCCACCAAGGTCGAGGTGGCGGATCGCACCCACTTGGTCGACATTGTGGGCACCGGTGGCGACGGTGCCAACACCTTCAACATCTCTACTTGCGCCATGTTTGTCGCCGCTGCTGCAGGGGCCAGGGTCAGCAAGCATGGCGGTCGCAGCGTCAGCAGCAAAAGCGGCAGCGCCGATGTGCTGGAGAGCTTGGGGGTGCAGATCAACCTCAGTCCGAGCGCCATTGCCCAAAGCATTGCCGAGGTGGGCATTGGCTTTATGTTTGCGCCCAACCACCACCCTGCGATGAAAAATGTGGCACCTGTGCGAAAAGAGTTGGGTGTGCGAACCCTGTTCAACATCTTGGGGCCGCTCACCAACCCTGCGTCCGCGCCGAATATTTTGATGGGCGTGTTCCACCCCGATTTGGTCGGTATCCAAATCCGCGCCTTGCAACGCTTGGGTGCTGAGCATGCCTTGGTGGTCTATGGGCGAGACGGCATGGACGAGGTCAGTTTGGGGGCTGCCACTTTGGTTGGCGAGTTGAAACACGGCGAAATTTCCGAGTATGAAATTCACCCTGAAGACTTTGGCCTCGCCATGGCCAGCCACCGTGCTTTGCGGGTGGACACGCCTTCGCAGTCGAGGGACATGGTGTTGTCGGTGCTGGATAACCAAGTGGGAGCGCCTCGCGATATCGTTGCTTTGAATGCCGGCATTGCGCTGTACGCGGCCAATGTGGCGCACACCATGGCCGAGGGCTTGGCCTTGGCCCAGCAGGCTTTGGCTTCAGGCACAGCTAAAGCCAAGTTGGCACAATTGAACGAATTCACCGCCCAACACGCCAAGGCGTGACACCTACTAAAAGGCCCTGTCCGTGAGCGACATACTGAACAAAATCGTCCAAACCAAGCATGAAGAAATCGCACTTCGACAACGTGCCGTGTCTTTGGAGGCGGTGCGAGCCGATGCCCAAAGCCGTGTGCTGACCCGTGACTTTGAAGGTGCTTTGCGACGCAAGATGGCAGCAGGTCACGCTGCGGTCATTGCTGAAGTGAAAAAAGCCAGCCCCTCCAAAGGCCTGCTACGAGAAGACTTCATTCCCGCCGACATCGCCCAAAGCTATGCCATGGGGGATGGTCACACCAGCGCGGCGTGTTTGTCGGTGCTTACCGATCAGCAGTACTTTCAAGGTAGTAACGATTACCTCAAACAGGCTCGTGCGTCGTGCGACCTGCCGGTGCTGCGCAAAGATTTCATGGTCGACATCTACCAAATTTACGAGTCACGCGCCATGGGCGCTGACTGCGTGCTGCTGATCGCTGCTTGTTTGGATGATGCGCAAATGGCCGACTTCGAAGCCGCTGCCCGCAGCTTGGACATGGCGGTCTTGGTCGAGGTGCATGACCGCGCAGAGCTCGACCGTGCTTTGAAGCTCAAGACCCCGCTGTTGGGTGTGAACAACCGTAACTTACGCACTTTCGAGGTGTCCTTGGACACCACCTTGTCGCTGATGGTGGATTTGCCCGCTGACAAATTGCTGATCACCGAGAGCGGTATTGCGACCCGCGACGACGTCACCCGTCTGCGTGCAGCAGGCGTGCATGCTTTCTTGGTGGGTGAAGCTTTCATGCGAGCCGCCGAGCCGGGAGAAGCCTTGGCGGCTTTGTTCGGTGACTGACGCTTCGGTGCTAAGAACGGCTGATCCTGCGGATTGGGTCGTTCATCCGTCGTGGTCAGCCTTGGTCAGTCAGTTTTGGCAGTCTCCCTCGGGTCAAGGCTTGCTGGCTTTTTTACAACAGCGCATACACGATGGCGCACGTATTTACCCCGCACATCCCCTCAAAGCCTTGGCACTCACGCCATTGAACGAGGTGAAAGTGGTTATTTTGGGCCAAGACCCTTATCACGGCGCGGGACAAGCCGAGGGGTTGGCGTTTTCAGTGCCTGCAGGGGTGGCTCCACCGCCATCACTGCGCAATATTTTCAAAGAATTGCATGCCGACTTGGGCCTTGCGCCTCCTTTTGAGCCCAGTTTGGTTCCATGGGCGCAACATGGCGTGTTGCTGCTTAACACCTGCTTGAGCGTAGAAGATGGACAGCCCGCCAGTCATGCCAAGCAAGGTTGGGAGGCGCTCACTGACGAAATAATTCAAGCTGTTGCTGGTTCTACCTCTGCCTGTGTGTTCTTGCTTTGGGGTGCACATGCCCAGTCCAAAGCGGGGTTAATTAACCAAGCGTCGCCACAGGCGGCCAAAACTTGTTGGGTCTTGCAGGCCAATCACCCCTCGCCCTTGTCGGCTTTGCGCGGGCCGCAACCCTTCGTGGGTTGCCGCCATTTTTCCCAAGCCCAACATTGGCTGACAACCAAGGGTGTGACATTCGATTGGCATTTAGAGCGCTGAAATATGCTATAGTCTTTGGCTCGCTGGAGGGGTGCCCGAGTGGCTAAAGGGGGCAGACTGTAAATCTGTTGGCTTACGCCTACGCTGGTTCGAATCCAGCCTCCTCCACCACAAGGTGCTTGGGTGACCTGCAACTGTGATGACGACCGTGGGTTTCAAGCCCGCAGTCTTCGATGCGGGAGTAGTTCAAT
>CANGPV010000033.1 GCA_947455935.1 Comamonadaceae bacterium | reverse complement strand
GTTTTCATGCGGGTGTCCGGTTAGTGGCGTGATCAGGCACAAAGACATGGTGCAAAGCGTCTGCACCCTCTGGGTAGGCGCTTTGTCTGGCGAATGCAAAAGCTTTACTCACCGCGTCAGGGGTTTTTTTCACTAAGGCAGTTTCCTCTGCATCTGTCATGAACGATTTGTCTTTCAACAGGAAAGCCAGCTTGGGAATGGGGTCGTTCACCCGCAAACGACTCACCTCGTCTTTGGGTCTATAGGTTTCGGGGTCCCCTTGGAAATGGCCAAAGTAGCGGTCGGTTTTTACTTCGATCAAGCTGGGGCCTTCGCCACGACGTGCACGGGTGATGGCGGGGGAGACCGACTCGAAGACATGCAATGCATCGTTTTCAGCCACTCGTATACCGGGTATGCCATAGCCTGCGGCTCTGTCGCTGACCCAATCGATGGAGGTGGCTTTTTGTTTGGGGACTGAGATGGCCCACTGGTTGTCTTCACACACAAAAATCACAGGTAATTTCCATAACGCGGCCAAATTCATAGATTCATGAAAAGAACCTTGGTTGGCAGCGCCTTCGCCGAAGAAAGCCACCGACACCCAGTTTTTTCCCATTTTTTTAGCGGCCAGTGCCGCACCGCAGGCAATAGGCATGCTGGCACCGACGATGCCGCTGCAACTGAACTTATGCGCGTTATCAAACAAATGCATATGACCGCCTTTGCCTTTGCCCAGTCCTGTGACTTTGCCAAACATCTCGGCGGTCATGGTGTCCAAGGGCACGCCCTTGGCAATGGCAAAGTGGTGCGGCCTATGCGTACCCACCACGGTGTCCTCGTCATTCAAGTGCGCACAGATGCCCACCGCTACGGGCTCTTGCCCTGCAGCCAAATGCATCTCACCTGGAACAGGACCCGCACCAATGTCAAACGCCAAACCCTTTTGGATGGCAGGAGGCAACTTGCCTTCCATATAAGCCGCCGCCATGGTTTCTTCGTAGAAGCGAATTTGGTGCATCTTCTCGAACATCCACAACAGTTTTTCTTTGCCGATTTGCATTGCGTTCTCCAGTTAGGGTGAATTCAATGTAAGAGAGTTATGTGCTTTTCAATTGATCTGCATCAATCAAAGCATGATGATCACCGCTATGCTTATTCGTATAACAACAATAGTTTGAGTAACAACATGAATTTCATCAGGTGGCCACGCGGCACCGCCATCTGTGTGTTCATCACGCTGATGCAATGCATGCCTCATGCATGGGCGGTAGAAAAATTAACTTTATGGCCTACGATTTTTTTTCTGCGTGGCCAAGACCTTTGCCAGTTTCAAGATGCTTATGGCAGTTCACGCAATGAAATGGTGAACCAAGCCATGGGGCATTTGAAAGGTTTGATCTCCTTGGGTGTGAATGCGCCTGAGGCGGTGTACGCCATTCAGAAAATCGATGAATTGATCGACAAAAACAGAGCCATGGCCACAGAAGGTGTGGGCATGGACATCACACTTGAGGCCACGCTCAAAGCCTCCGTTAATTCCTTGTCCCGCAATATCAATCCACAAAATACCCGCCTAGAGTTCGCCAACCCTGGCAGCGCTTCTCAAATCATGGAGGGTGTCAAAAATAACCAGCGCTTTGACACCACGAATGAAGCCTTACTCAGCAAAGTCAAGGGCTTTGTATGGGGAACCTATAGCTATGCACCAGGGTGCCGAGGCGACGTATTGGTCACCATCCATGTGGTCTTGCCCAAGGGGGAGTCGGTCAGCTTCCAAGACCAAGGCCGGCCCGAGAGTGTGATGCAAAAAATTGGCCTGCAAATGGTCAGGCATTTTCAAAAAACCAGTTTCCCCACCATGATCATCATGGGTAATCGCATCTTGGTATTGGTGGGGGCGCCGGGTTCTTCCATCAACCAAGCGCCCAACCCAAGCATCGCCAGAGAGGCTTGCAAAATGGTGCAAGCTCGCTTGCCCACCGAAAAAGAATACGAGTACCTGTCCATCCTAGGAGACTGGAACGGTGGTGTGTCACTTGACCATCTGTTCTGGGCCTTGCCCGATCAACAAGTGTTGTCACCTGACACTCGTAACCCCACGCCTGTTCGCTCACACGCGGAAGTTCAATTTGCAACAGTCAATTTTTATTGTGTTAAGTGATATTGGATAACTACATAGGAGCACCAAACCTTACTTTGTGCGTTGTCGCACAGTAGAGAACACCATTTGTTTTTAAACTGTTGAATCATTTCTATACAAAAAACAGTGAAAATTTCACCCGTGTTGGGTCAAAAGGTTTTCCGTGCATCCTTTGCAAAATGAGTTGATTTCAAAACTATCTTCAGCTGATCAAGATTTGATCGTTAAAAATTCAAGATTGATCGAAATCAAGGCAGGAGATGTATTGACCTCACCTTTGCCTGAGCAACCCTTGATTTACTTCATCACCAGCGGCTCAGTCGCCCTTTTCGTTTCATTTCAAGCAGCGCAAACAGAAACTGGCTTGGCTGTAGGTTTGGTAGGGCGTGAAGGTGCACTGGGTTTACAAGCCGCGCTGGGCTTCGGTGTTGGGAAATTGAAACTGATCGTACAGTCCTCGGGATTTTCCTATGTCATGGAAGCACAACGACTCAAGCAATTGATGAAGCGGCATCCTGATTGGTTGATGGTTTTTTCCAAATATTTATGGACGATTTACCAAGACATTGCCCGATTGGCTGCTTTGTCACATGTGCATGACATCAAACGCCGATTGGCCGATTGGCTGGTAATGAGCGACAACCGCTGCGACCACGAAGCCTTGGTCATGACACATGAGCACATCGCCCATATGTTGGGCGTGAGGCGCTCCAGCATCACCTTGGCTGCGCGGGAAATGAAGTTGCTGGGCTTGATTGAATACAGCCGTGGCAACATCAAGCTATTAAACAAACCAGCGCTGGAAACGCTGGCTGCTCTTTGAGTGCTTAGGTCTTGTTTGACTTAGCAACAAGACCTGCACTTGCTTGCGATTCTTTCTTTATGGTGACCGGTTGAAAGCTGAATCGGTGTTCAAGCGGTCATATTCACGCTTGACCACGTCATAGCATTCGCAAGCCTTGGTGTGTAAGCCTTCTCGGTTGAGCAAATGCATATGCCCACGGTTGTATTCGATCAAGCCGTTTTCTTGCAGCAAACCTGCTGCACGGGTGATGCCTTCACGCCGAACGCCTAAGAGGGTGGCCATTTTTTCTTGAGTGATAGACAAAATATCCGTGTCGATTCGGTCGAAGTTCAGCAGCAGCCAGCGTGAGAGTTGCTGCTCAATGGCATGGTGGCGGTTGCACACGGCGACCTGTGACATTTGGGTGATCAAGGCTTGTGTGAAACGCAGCATGGTGTGCATCACATGATGCGATATTTCAAATTCATGCAAGACAAAATCAGCGCTGGCTCTGTACGCCCACCCGGGCTGTTGGGTCACACCTTGGCATGGGGTGTTGTTGCTGCCCATGAACGCAGATATGCCCACCATGCCCTCTCTGCCAGTCATGGCTATTTCAGTGCTTGCCCCTGTCTCCATGATGTGCAGCAATGACACGATGGCGGTGGTGGGAAAGTAGATGTGCTGTAACTGATCGCCCGATTCATACAGTACCTGATCGGCTTGAAGTTCCACCAACTTCAGGTGAGGTCTCCAGCGTTGAAAATCGGTCTCAGAAAATGAGATGAGGAGTTGGTTGTGAAAATTGCCGATGTGTAAGGCCATGCAGTCACCATAACAGCATTAGGGTTAAATGGGTGATTTATATGTGTGTGGTTTCATACAAATAGAACGACGTTATGACAGCAATGTTTACTGTTTGCTGAATTGTTTATGGGTTTGCTTTCGCCGACCACAGCATTCCTAAGCCCAACACACAAAAACCAGCGCTTGCCATGAAGGCTGCTTCTGCACCCCATTGGCTCCACAACCATCCGGCCAAAGTGCTTGAGAGCAGCATGGCCAAGCCCATCGCCAAGTTGTAAAAACCATAGGCGGTTCCGCGCAGATCGTCGGGGGCCTCAGCGGCCACCATGGAGGCCAACAAACCTTGCGTCATGCCCATGTGCAGGCCCCATAAGCTCACGCCCCCCAACACATAACCCCAATGCTGGCCGGCAGCAAAACACATATCTGCCGCCAACAAGGTTAGCAAACCGCCGGCCAACAAGGCGGGGTGGCTGAATCGATCAGACAAAGCCCCCAAGGGATAGGCACTGGCAGCGTAGACCACATTCATCACCACCATCACTAAGGGCACCATCGCCATGGGAATGTCGCTGTCAAAAGCGCGTAAGACCAAAAACGCTTCGCTGAACCTGGCCAAGCCCAACACTGCGCCCATCAACACCACAAAGCCATAACGTGGGCTGAGATGTTGGATATGCGACCAACGGAGTCGGTGAACTTGCTGGGCGTTTTCATTCTGCACAGGTTCCTTCACGGCCAGCAGCAACAGCACGGCCAGCACCGCAGGTACACAAGCGACCCAAAACACCCACACAAAATGGTTAGACCACCACAGCATCAGCGCCACTGCAATCATGGGACCCAAGAACGCACCCACGGTATCAATGGCTTGGCGCAAACCAAAAGCGGCACCGCGTATGGGGCCAGGGGTGATGTCGACAATTAAGGCGTCTCGGGGTGCATCCCGTATACCTTTGCCTATGCGGTCTATGAATCTGCCACCCATGATCATCGACAGCGAAGTGGCCAAAGGAAACACGGGCTTGGTGATCGCACTCAAGGCATAACCTGTCAGCACCAGCGCTTTGCGGCGGCCCACATAGTCACTCAAGGTGCCAGAAAACACTTTCAACACCAAGGCGGTGGATTCGGCTACGCCTTCAATGATGCCAATGGTCAATACGCTCACACCCATGGTGGTGAGCAAGTACATGGGCAACAAGCTGTGAACCATCTCCGAGGAGATATCGGTCAACATGCTGACGAAGCCCAGCAACCAAACACTGGTGGGGATGCGATGGGGTATCGCTGTCAAGGGGAGGCCAGGGATGAGGGGGGGAGGCAAATGGCGGGATTGCCTTTGACGGGAACAACTTGGCCGAAAACAAAATCGATTTTCAAAATATTAAACACCTCACAGGAGGTGCGTCCCTTGGGTGTGTCGAACACCAAATTGCATTGGGGGCGACCTTCGGGGCCTTTGCCCCATTGGGGTTTGACATAGCTGACTTTGCTGACCGGCACACCAAACTCTTTGGCCACACCTGCCAAGTCGTTGCGGCTGTAGCCGCGTATGCGTTTGCAGTTGTCTTGAGACACATACAGCACTTGGGGCTGAGGGGTGGCCGCCTCTGCGGTCAACAGCGATCCTGACACCCAAAACAAAGCAACAACGGTGCGTTGAAGTGATAAATGCATGGGTTACATTGTCACGCATGAATGACGAACACTTCATGCAACTCGCCTTGGTTCAAGCAGAACTGGCCGCTGCCCAAGGCGAAGTGCCTGTAGGCGCCGTGGTGGTTCACCAGGGCCAAGTGGTGGCGCAAGCGCATAACGCACCCATAGGTTTGAATGACCCCACCGCCCATGCCGAGGTGTTGGCACTGCGGGCGGCGGCCCAGCACTTGGGCAACTACCGATTGGAAGACTGCACCTTGTACGTGACCTTGGAGCCGTGCGCCATGTGTGCGGGTGCGATGTTGAACGCCCGCTTACCCCGCGTGGTGTGGGGCGCGACCGAACCCAAAACCGGTGCTGCAGGCTCTGTGCTGAATGTGTTTGCCCAAGCAGCGTGGAACCACCACACACAGCACCTCGGCGGCGTGTTGGCCCATTCATCCACCGCATTGCTGCAAGCGTTTTTCCAATCGCAACGAGCCGCCCAAAAACAAGCCTCGTCTTGGCCTTTGCGCGACGACGCGCTGCGTACGCCTGAAGCTTGCTTTGCTGATTTGCCTGACTACCCTTGGCAGCCGAATTACATCAACGATCTGCCCAGCCTGAACGGGCTGCGATTGCATTACCTTGACGAGGGCCCCAAAGATGCTGAAGTGACTTGGCTGTGTTTGCATGGCAACCCCGCATGGAGTTACCTCTACCGAAAAATGATTCCAGTGTTCTTGCAAGCGGGCCACCGTGTGGTCGCCCCCGATATGCCAGGTTTTGGCAAGAGCGATAAGCCCAAGAAAGACAACGCCCACAGCTTTGACTGGCACCGCCAAGTATTGCTGGAGTTGGTCGAGGCCTTGGATTTGCAAGACATTCATTTGGTGGTGCAGGACTGGGGCGGCATTTTGGGTTTGACCCTGCCCATGCATGCGCCTGAGCGTTACCAAGGCCTGCTGGTGATGAACACCACCTTGGCCACAGGCGAGCAGCCCTTGAGCGCTGGTTTTTTGGCATGGCGACAGATGTGTGCTGACAAGCCATTGTTTGATGTGGGGCGTTTGTTGGGGCGGGGCAACCCGCAGATGAGCGAGGCCGAATGCGCTGCCTACAACGCACCGTTTCCCGATGCCGGTCACCGCGCCGCTTTACGCGCTTTCCCGCCCATGGTGCCGGAGTTTGCGCACAGCGAGGGTGCTGATATGTCTCGCCAAGCGCAAAGCTTTTGGCGTGACGTATGGTCGGGCAAGAGCTTCATGGCCATAGGCGCACAAGACCCCGTGTTGGGTGAACCGGTGATGCAAGCTTTGAGGCAATCGATACGCCACTGTCCCCAAGCCTTGGTCTTGCCCGAGGCCGGACATTTTGTGCAAGAGCATGGCGAGGTGATAGCGACAGCGGCCTTGAAGGCTTTGGTCGCCCACAGCCTCTAGACTATGCGCCTTGATGGCTATGGCCTTTGGGTACTGAACACACTATGCACATTTACTTGATTTCACCATCCGGCGCAGTTCGTGACAAAGCCGCTTTGCGGTTGGGCGTGAAGCGCTTGAAGCAATGGGGCCACGACGTGGAGCTAGACCCTGATGCGCTCAGCAGCGAGCAACGCTTTGCGGGTGACGACGATGCACGGGTGTTGGCGGTCTCGCGTGCTGCCGCCAGTGGCGCAGACATAGTGATGCTCACCCGTGGCGGCTATGGACTCACCCGCATCTTGAAGCACTTACCCTACAAAGCCATTGCCGCCTCCATCAAAAGTGGCACACAGTGGGTGGGCCACAGCGACTTCACCGCTTTGCAAATGGGCTTGCTCGCCAAAACCGGCGCCAGCAGCTGGGCGGGTCCCCATGCCTGTGCCGACTTTGGTGCAAAGACCATGGACGACATCACCTTGGCGTGTTTTGATGACATGGCCCAAGGGCGGGGCGAGGGCGCAGGATGGAAACTGCCCGCCAGCGACTTGGACCATTTGCCCAAGAAAGCCCTCTTGGCTGAACACGCCATGCTGTGGGGCGGCAACCTCAGCGTGCTGTGCAGTTTGGTGGGTACGCCTTACTTGCCCAGCGTTCAAGGCGGCGTGCTGTTTTTGGAAGACGTGGCCGAACACCCTTACCGCATCGAGCGCATGTTGACCCAGTTATTGCATGCAGGTGTGTTGGCGCAACAAAAAGCCATTGTGTTGGGCGCTTTCACCGACTACAAACTCACACCGCACGACAAGGGCTTCAAACTTCAAACAGTGGTGGACTGGTTGCGAACGCAAGTCAAAACACCGGTGCTGACCGGTTTGCCCTTTGGCCATGTGCCCACCAAATTGTGTTTGCCTGTGGGCAAGCCCGTGACTTTGTTGCGCGAAGGGCGCGAGGCGTTTTTGCTGTGGGCTCACCCTGAACATGGGCATAACCACGACCATGGACACTGATGCCATCGTCATAGGCGCTGGCGTGGTGGGATTGGCGGTGGCAAGGGCTTTGGCCTTGCAGTCGCCCAGCAAAAGCGTTTTGGTTTTGGAAGCCGCTGATGCGATCGGTACGGGCACCAGTTCGCGCAACAGCGAGGTGTTGCATGCCGGTATTTATTACCCTGCTGGCTCTTTGAAAGCCAAACTCTGCGTCAAAGGCCATGCTCTGCTGACCGCCTATTTGCAAGAACGGGGGCTGCCATTTTGGTTATGCGGCAAACTGATTGTGGCGAGCACCCCCGAGCAATTGCCAGCCTTGAAAACTTTGCAAGCCAAGGCCTTGGCCAACGGGGTAGAACTGCAATGGCTTGAAGAGAAAGAGGCTTTGGCCATGGAACCGGCTTTGTCGTGTGTGGCGGCGCTGCATTCGCCGCGCACGGGTTTGGTCGACAGCCATGCGCTGATGCTGAGTTTGCAAGCCGATATAGAAAACGCCGGTGGCATGGTGGTCTTGCATACCCCTGTGCAAAGCGCCCGACCCATATCGCAAGGCTGGGAGGTGCTGACCGAGGATGGCACCTGTTTGCAAACATCGCTGCTGGTCAACAGTGCAGGCTTGGATGCGCCCTTGCTGGCAAAGCGTTTTGAAGGGCTGGGCGCTGAACATGTGCCCAAGGCGTTTTATGCCAAGGGCAACTATTTTTCTCTGAGCTGCAAATCACCTTTTTCGCATTTGATTTATCCCCTGCCCAGCGAAGCGGGTTTGGGCGTTCATCTGACTTTGGATATGGGCAAGCAAGCCAAGTTTGGCCCCGACGTGGAATGGGTGGCAACAGCGGATGACTACGTGGTCAATCCTGAGCGGGTTGCGCCCTTTGCCGACGAAATACGGCGCTATTGGCCCGGCTTGCCCGACAACGCTTTGCAACCAGCGTATGCAGGCATTCGCCCCAAAATCGTCGGCCCCGATGCGCCGGCCGCCGACTTTGTGGTGCAAGGCCCAGCGGTGCATGGTTTGCCTGGCTTGGTGAACTTGTTTGGCATCGAGTCGCCGGGCTTGACCAGTTGTTTGGCACTGGGCGACGAAGTCCTGCTGGCTTTGTCTTAGGGCCTGCCTACAATCTGCTTTTTCATCTTGACCCCTCGGAGTTTGCATGACCACTTACGACAGCCATTACATCAACGGTGCTTGGCACAAGGCCCACAACCCTGCGGTACTTGAGGTTCACGACTCCACCACCGAAGAGGTCATGGCGACCGTTCCCCAAGGCACGGCCGAAGAAGCCACCCAAGCCGTGTTGGCCGCCCGTGCGGCTTTTCCTGCGTGGTCTGCGCTGAGCGTGGAAGAGCGCTGTGTGTATATCGACAAAATCGTCGCTGGCCTCAAAGCACGCACCGATGAAATGGGCACTTCGATTGCCCGCGAGGTGGGCATGCCCATCAAACTCGCCAAGATGATTCAAGTCGGCGGCCCTGTTTTCAACTGGGGCAATGCGGCCAAGGCGGCCCGCGCCTTCCATTGGGAAGAGAAAGTGGGCAACTCGCTGGTGGTGCGCGAACCCATTGGCGTGGTCGGTTGCATCACGCCGTGGAATTTCCCTTTGAACCAAATCACTTTAAAAGTTGCACCTGCGCTGGCCGCAGGTTGCACCGTGGTGTTGAAACCCAGCGAAATTGCACCGGTTAACGCGATGATCTTGACCGAGATCATCCATGCGGCCGGACTGCCAGCAGGTGTGTTCAATCTGGTCAACGGCTTGGGGCCCGTGGTCGGTGAGGTGTTGGCCAGCCACCCCGAGGTGGACATGGTGAGCTTCACAGGCTCCACCCGTGCAGGCAAGCGTGTGGCCGAGTTGGCTGCTGCCTCCGTCAAGCGGGTCACTTTGGAGCTGGGTGGTAAATCTGCCAGCGTCATCTTGCCGGATGCCGATTTGGCAGCCGCGGTGAAAGGCACGATAGGCGCTTGCTTGCTTAACAGCGGCCAAACCTGCTCGGCGCACACCCGCATGTTGGTGCCCGCCAAGCGTTACAACGAAGTTAAGGCCTTGGTGCAAGCCACCATCGCCAAATTCACCCTGGGTGCCAGCTTGGACGAGAACACCCGCTTAGGCCCTTTGGTCAGCGCCAGCCAACGCGAGCGTGTGCTGGGCTTTATCCGCCAAGGCTTGGAGGAGGGCGCCGAACTCGTTGCTGGGGGTCCTGACAAACCCGCCTTCGATAAAGGCTACTTTGTGCAACCCACAGTGTTGCGTGTTCAGCCCAACGACACCTTGGCACGTGAAGAAATTTTCGGTCCCGTGTTGGTCATCCTGACCTACGACGACGAGGAAGAGGCGATTCGCATTGCCAACGACACGATTTACGGTTTGGGCGGCGGCGTGTGGAGTGTCGACCTTGACCATGCCATGGCCGTGGCCAGACAGATTCGCACAGGCCAAGTGGACATCAATGGCGCACCTTTCAATGGCAATGCGCCTTTTGGTGGCTACAAGCAATCGGGCAATGGCCGTGAAAACGGTCGCTACGGCTTGGAGGAGTTCCTCGAATACAAAGCCCTGCAACTGCCCGTGGCAGCCAAAGCATGAAAGCCCGTTTACTGTGGGGAGCAGGGGGCTTGTTGGCCTTGTTGTTGGTGGTGCTGGGTGCGGTGGGTGCCTATTTGATGCGTGCCCAACCCCAACATGAAGGCACACTGCGTTTGCAAGGTTTGAAGTCCACCGTCAAAGTGACGCGGGACGGTGCTGGCGTGGTGCATATCCAAGGCGATTCCATGGCAGACACCGCATTTGCGCTGGGCTTTACCCATGCGCAAGAGCGTGGCTGGCAACTCGAGTTCAACCGCCGCATCATGCATGGCGAACTGGCCGAAATTTTGGGTGAGGCCGCTTTGCCGGTAGACAAACTGCTGCGTACCTTGGGCATTTACCAAGTAGCCCAACAACAGTACGCGGGCTACCCCGACGATGTGAAAGTCACTTTGCAGGCTTACAGCAAAGGCATACAAGCGTTTTATGCCTCAGGCAGCCAAACCTTGTCGCCCGAGTTTTTGTTGCTGGGCACCAAGCCAGGTGGCCGATCAGGCGTGGCCTGGGAACCTGCCGACAGCGTGGGTTGGGCGCTGATGATGGCGCTGGATTTGGGTGGCAACTGGGGCCAAGAAATGGCCCGTTTAAGCGCCGCCAAGGTGTTAGACACCCCACATGTGTGGGATTTGTACGCCGGTTACCCCGGCGAAGCACCTGCCACGCAGGTGGACTTGGCCCAGTTCTACAAAGCCTTGGGCGTGTACAGCACCCCCAGTAGCAAGGACACATCCGCCAAGCTTGGCTCAGCAAGCTCAACGCAGGTGGCCAGTTTGTCCTTACCGTTTTTAGGCGAGCCAGGCTTGGTCGAAGGCAAGGGCAGTAACAACTGGGTCATCTCGGGCGATCGCACCGTGTCTGGCAAACCGCTGCTCGCCAATGACCCGCATTTAGGGCTGGGCACACCTGCCATTTGGTTTTACGCGCATTTGCAGTCGCCCGATCAAAATGTGATTGGTGCCACCTTGCCGGGCATGCCCTTGGTGGTCTTGGGTCACAACAGCCATGTGGCTTGGGGCTTTACCAACACCGGCCCCGATGTGCAAGACCTGTATTTGGAAAAAATCAATCCTGCCAATCCCACGCAATACCAAACCCCCGAGGGCTGGCAAACGTTTGAAACCCGCCAAGAAACCATTCGCGTCAAGGGCAAGCCCGAGGTGCTGCATACGGTGCGCACCACCCGCCATGGTCCTGTGCTGAGCGATGCGCAAAGCGCACATGCTGACATCATTGACACCAGTAAATTTGTCTTGGCCCTGCGCTGGTCGGCGCTGGATGTGGACAACCACACCTTGGTGGCCGGTATACGTGGCAGCCAAGCCGACAAGGTCAGCGATTTTTTAGAGGCTTTCAAGGACTATCACTCGCCCATGCAAAACGTGGTGCTGGCCGATGACCAAGGCCACATCGCCTACAAAGCCTTGGGCAAGGTGCCGCTGCGCAAGCCCAACAACGATTTGATGGGCATGGCCCCCGCGCCCGGTTGGGACGCCAAATACGATTGGGCGGGTTGGTTGCCCCTGGACCAAACCCCGCAAGACGATGGCCATCAAGGCTGGATTGCCACGGCCAACCAGCGCATCACGCCCGAGGGCTACCCGCATTTCTTGGGCCAAGACTGGGTGGCACCGCACCGCATGGAGCGCATCACCCGCATGATCAACGACAAACCCAAGCACGACATTGACAGCATGAAAGCCATGCAAAACGATGTGCTGTCCTTGTCTACCCAGCGGTTGCTGCCGTATTTGCAAGCTGCGCAGTCGGCGCATCCCTTGGCAGCCGCTGCACAAAAGGCTTTGCATGGTTTCAATGGCGAAATGAAAGCTGAAGCCGCCGCACCCTTGATATTTGCCTACTGGGCCGATGAGCTCACACGCGGCTTGGTCGAGCCCCAACTCGGCAAAGCGCTGTTTGAAACCCAGTATGGCAAGCGGCATTTCCGCAGTTTCTTGGAAGCCACCATGGCCAAACAAGACGCTGGTTGGTGTGCTCCCAAGAGCTGTGCTGAGCAGTCCAATGAGGCCTTTACCCGTGCGCTAGAGCGTTTGTCCAAAGACCAAGGCAAGGATGTGGCGCATTGGACTTGGGGCAAGGCGCACATGGCCATCAGCGGGCATCGGCCCTTGGGCAAGTCGGCTTTGCTGGCCAAATGGTTTGATGTGGTGGCGCCGAGTTCGGGCGATCCGTTCACCGTCAACGTGGGCACGTATTGGCTCAACGAAACTGTGGAGCCTTTTGCCAGTCGCCATGCGCCGTCCATGCGGGCCATTTACGACCTGAGCGATTTGCAAAACTCCTTGTTCATTTACCAAACGGGCCAAAGCGGCGTGATCGGTTCTGAGCATTACAGTGACATGGCGCATGAGTGGGCCAGCGGCCATTACAGGCCTTTGCAAATGACGCCCAGCAGCCAAGCCAGCCTGTTGACCTTGAAGCCCTGATGCTTTGTTGATTTAATACGATGTATATTATGTTAAGTAAAGGATGTATCACCATGCGCCACGCCAACAAGCTGTTGCCCTTGATTTTGCTGGGTTTCTCGGTTCTCTCTGTGCAAGCCCAAGATGATGAACTGCTGAAACACAGCCGCGCTGTCTCGCAATCCATGCTCAAAGAGCTTGGGCAAAAGCTGCAATCGGCCATGGCCGACGGTGGCGCTGTGAATGCCATTGGCGTTTGCAACACCCAAGCACCTGAGATTGCTGGGCGTGTGTCAAGCCAAAACCAAGTCAAGCTCAGCCGTGTGGGCACGCGTGCTCGCAATCCCGTCATGGGCGTGCCCAACGACTGGCAAGCCAAGGCTTTGGCGCAGTTTGATGCGGCTTTAGCGCGTGGCGACAAACCCGCTGATATTGAGTTTTCTGAAACGGTTGAAACCGCCAACGGCAAAGAATTTCACTTCGCCAAGCCTATTGTGTTGCAGCCCATGTGCGTGTCGTGCCATGGCAGCACTGAGCAAATCAGCCCCGAGGTGAAGGCCAAACTCCATGAGCTCTACCCCGACGACAAAGCCGTGGGTTACCAGCCTGGCCAGTTGCGCGGCGCGGTGGTGCTGAGCCGTAGCGCGCCTTGATACATCAAGGTTTAACAGGGTATTTGGCGTTCCAAGCGGCCTCAAATGCCTCTATATATTGAGCGGATTCGGGCTTATTGGCCTTGCGGGCAAACGCCAAGGCGTTGATACCCAGTTGGTTTTTTAAGCGTGGGTCTGCGCCCTCTTCCAGCAGCAATTTGGTCGCCATGGGCGTGCCGTAGAGCGCTGCCATCATCAGCGGCGTGGTGCCATTGGGCGACTCTGCGTCAAGGTAGGCATGGTGTTCCATCAGCAAGCGCATCATCTCCATATGCCCTTTGGTGGCGGCGTAATGCAGCGGTGTCCAGCCCTGTTGGTTCACATCTGCACCGTGCGCAATCAGCTTTTTCGCCCAATCCAATTGGTTGGTGATGGCCGCCAGCATCAACGGCGTTTCGCTTTGCGGGTTGTGGATGCTGAGGTTGGTGGTTTTCCAGTTCAGCAGCACCTCGGCGACCTTGTTCGACGACTTTTGCATGGCCAGCATCAGCGCCGGTTGACCTGCGGGATTGGGGCTGTTGGGGTCAAAACCGCGCTCTAGGAGGTTTTGCACTACCTCGGCTTGGTCGAGTTCCAGGGCCTTGAAAAAATCCTCATACGAGCCAGCTTTAACTGGTAAAAATACAATTAAAACAACACTGAAAATGAAATATTTAAAGTAATACTTCAACTTAAAACCCCTTGAAATAAGCGATCAAAATTGGCTGAAGTCTGGCTGGCGACGTCTTCTGGGCTGATGCCGCGCAGGGTGGCTATTTGCTTGGCCACCCAAGGCACATAAGACGGGTTATTGGTTTTGCCACGGTGCGGCGCAGGGGCCAAATACGGGCTGTCGGTCTCGATCAACATGCGCTCCAGCGGCAGCCAAGCCGCAATATCGCGCAAATCTTGGGCGTTTTTGAAGGTCAGGATGCCCGAGAACGAGATGTAAAAGCCCAAATCCAAGGCGGCGCGGGCCACCTCGGCGGTTTCAGTGAAGCAATGGAAGACACCGCCGACAGACTGAGCGCCACCATCTTCGCCCTCTTCTTTCAATATGGCCAAGGTATCGGCGCTGGCACTGCGGGTATGAATCACCAAGGGCAGGCGCAGGGTTTGCCCACAGCGGATATGGCGGCGAAAGCGCTCGCGCTGCCATTCCATGTCTGCCACTGTTCGCTCGCCCAGTCGGTAGTAGTCCAAGCCCGTTTCGCCAATGCCCACCACCTTGGGGTGGCGTCCCATGGCCAGCAAATCGTCCAGTGTGGGCTCTTGCACATCGTCTTCATCAGGATGAACGCCGGCCGTACACCAAAAATTGTCATGCGCCAGCGCCATGGCATTCACGTCAGGGAAGGTTTCCATTTGCGTGCTGATTAAGAGCGCACGGGTAACCTGCGCTTCTTGCATGGCTTGGCGAATAACGACCAAATTGGCTTGCAGTTCAGGGAAATTCAGGTGGCAATGCGAGTCGGTGTACATGGTTCAGGCAGCATTCAAAGCCCGTTGGGCACGGCTGACCCAAGCCTGCAACAACAGGCCCGGGTTAAAGGGGTGGTCCACGCTAGGCGCGCTGTCCATCAACTCCCGCGACCACAGGGTCAGGGTGTTCAAACTTTTGGGCGGCGGCAAATCGTTGGCGTTGAAATAGCGGGGCGCGGCACCACAGGCCAAGGCTTGCATATCGTGGCAAAGCTTTTGCAACACCGACAACACCATGGCGGGCGCTGCATCGGCCAGCAGACCGGCTTCGCCGCGCAGCAGCAACTTGGGCAAGCCCGCCCAGTCTTTGGCTTTCAAGCCATCATTGAAATAGGCCAAGGCGTCGTGAGGTCTGCCACCCGCTACGCGCAGCAAAGCCTCGGCCTCGGCCTTGGGCAAACCTTGCTCGGTCAGCCAAGCCAAGGCGGGGGTTGTGTCGGGCCAGTTCAAGGTGTAAACCAAGCAGCGACTGCGGATGGTGGGCAGCAACTCATGGGACGCGGAGGTCGCCAAAATGAAGCGGGTGTCGGGCGGCGGCTCTTCCAAGGTTTTGAGCAAGGTGTTGGCCGTGACCGTGTTCATTTGCTCGGCGGGGTAAATCAACACCAGCTTGCCACGCTCGCCCGAGCGGGTCATGTGGCAAAAGTCCAGCATGTCGCGCAGGGCATCCACCCGAATTTCGCGGCTGGGTTTGCGTTTTTTGTCGTCAATCTCTTTTTGGGCCTTGTCGCCCAAAGGCCAGCCTCGTTCTAGCGCTTCGGTCTCGGGCATCAGCAAGCGAAAGTCGGCATGAACACGAACCTCAATGCCGTGGCAACTGGGGCAAGAGCCACAAGCACCATGCGGCGTGGGGCTGTGACACAGCCAGCTTTGTGCCAAGGCCAAGGCCAGGTCGTACTGCCCCAAACCCGATGAACCTTGGATCAACCAAGCATGACCCGCGCGGGGCAGCAGCTTGTCCAAAGCGGTTTGCAACCAAGGTGCCAAGGCGCTCATGGTGGGTCTTGAAGGTAAAGGCGCTCGTGCAGCACTTGCATGACTTGGCTGCGCACAGCGTCCAGCGGCGCAGATGCGTCGATGCGGGCAAACCGCTTGGGATCGGCTTGCTGTCGGTCGGTATAGCCTTGGTGAACTTTGGCGAAAAACGCGGCGGGCTGGGCCTCGAAGCGGTCGGGCACACGGGCCTTGCTTAAGCGCTCGGCAGCCATGGCGGGGTCTAGCGCAAACCACAAGGTGAGGTCGGGTTGGCGCACACCGCCGCTGGGCAAGGCTTGCACCCATTGCTCTAGCTGAGACAAGACCTTCAGGTCAAAACCGCGCCCCGCACCTTGGTAGGCAAAGGTGGCGTCGGTGAAGCGGTCGCAGACCACCACATCGCCTCGGGCCAAGGCAGGCTCAATGACTTGCTGCACATGGTCGCGCCGCGCGGCAAACATCAAGAGCGCTTCGCACAACGGGTCCATGGCGTCGTGCAGCACCATGTCACGCAGCTTTTCGGCCAAGGGGGTGCCGCCAGGCTCACGGGTTTGCACCACCTGGCGATTGGCATGGGTAAAGGCATCGGCCACAGCTTGCACATGGCTGGATTTGCCTGCGCCGTCTATGCCTTCAAAGCTGATGAAAATCCCGCGGTTCATGCCGCTTATTGTGCCTTGGCTGGGTTGCGCTGGTAGCGGTCCACGGCGGCATTGTGCTGTTCCAAGGTTTCGCTGAACTGGCTGCTGCCGTCCCCACGTGCCACAAAGTACAGCGCTTTGCTGGTGGCGGGTTGCAAGGTGGCCAGCAATGCCGCCTTGCCCGGCATGGCGATGGGGGTGGGCGGCAAGCCCTTGTGCACATAGGTGTTCCAAGGATGCTCGGTTTGCAAATCCACGCGGCGTAAATTGCCGTCGAAGTCAGCCCCCATGCCGTAGATGACGGTGGGGTCGGTTTGCAAAGGCATGTTGATGCGCAAGCGGTTGTGAAAAACGCTGGCGATCATGGCGCGGTCCGAGGGTTTGCCGGTTTCTTTCTCCACAATACTTGCCAAGATCAAAGCCTCTTGGGGCGTTTTCAACGGCAAGCCCATGTCGCGCTGAGTCCATGCCTGTGCCAACTGCTTGTCCATGGCGTTCAAAGCGCGGCGCAACACCGCCACATCGCTGCTGCCTTTGCCCACCATATAAGTGTCTGGAAAAAACCGCCCTTCACCAGCCACATCAGCCACGCCCAAGCGGCGCATCAGTTCTTCATCGGTATCGCCTTGGGTGTCGTGCTTCAAAAACTCGGCCTTGACCAGCGCTTGACGCCATTGGCGCAGGGTCCAGCCCTCCACCAGCGTGATGGCTTTGAGGTTTTCTTCGCCACGCACGAGTTTTTGCAGCAAGTCCCAAGCGTTGTTGGTGTTGGCAATTTCATAGCTGCCCGCGCGAATCAGCTTGGATTGGCCGCTGAACCTGAAGAGGTAGTACATCAGCGTGGGCGAGATATCGATGCCGGATTCGGCAATTTGCGCGGCCACCATGCGCGGCGTTGAACCTGGGGAGATGGAAAGATCCACCGTTTGTGTGGCCATGGGCAGGGGTCGCATCACCCACCACAGTGCCGCACCCGCCACCACCAAGCCCATGCCCAATGTCAGCCACAGACCTCGCCAAAACCATGCCATTGCCGCTCCTGCGGTGTGAAAAGATGGGGCCATGATAATGGAGGCATGAATACATTTGTAGCTCTCCCCGAGCACTTGCGCAATGCTCACGGTGAATGTGCCCTGCCCCACCTCGGCATCATCCACGCCCAAGGCGCAGACGCTGCCAACTTTTTGCACAACCAACTGAGCAATGATTTTTTGCTGTTGCCACCCGATCAAGCTCGTCTGGCGGCGTTTTGCAATGCCAAAGGGCGTATGCAAGCCAGTTTCATTGGCTTCAAAACCTCGCCCGACGATGTCTGGCTGATCCTGCGACACGACCTGCTGGCGCAAACCTTGAAGCGCTTGCGCATGTTTGTGCTGCGAGCCAAGGTGGTGATGAACGATGTGTCCGAGCAGTACGAGGTGCGGGGTTTGTTGGGCGATGCGCTGCCTGCTGACTTGGGCGCAGCACCGTGGTCTTTGCAGGTGCAACCCCAGGCGTGGACAGTGCGGCTGTACCCCGCACAGGGTCATGGCCGTGCATTGCAAGTGGTACCTGTGGGTGCTGCTGTAACGACAGCTGCTTTAGACCTGCACGATTGGCTGCTGTCCGAGGTGCTCAGTGGTGTGGCCGATGTGCAAGCCGCCACCTTTGAAGCCTTT
Organism: Comamonadaceae bacterium; assembly: GCA_947455935.1. Classification (GTDB taxonomy): domain Bacteria; phylum Pseudomonadota; class Gammaproteobacteria; order Burkholderiales; family Burkholderiaceae_C; genus Limnohabitans. The sequence continues at coordinate 2,670 of CANGPV010000033.1, read as the reverse complement.
GTGCCGCAAATGCTCAACTTCGAATCGGTGGACGGCGTGAATTTCAAAAAAGGCTGCTACCCCGGCCAAGAGGTGGTGGCACGCAGCCAGTTTCGCGGCACCTTGAAGCGTCGGGCTTACCTTGCCTCGGCCTCTGCGGCGCTGCAAGCTGGCCAAGAGGTGTTCAGTGCCAGCGACCCCAGCCAACCTTCTGGTGTCGTTGCCCAAGCCTGTGACCATCCTGTGCAGGGGCATTGGGCGCTGGTGTGTTTGCAAACCAGTGCTTTGGAAGACGCGGCGGGTGGTTTGGCCACCGCCCAGGGTGCTGGCTTGACCTTGCATCCCCTGCCCTATGCCTTGCGGGATGATATTTAGGCTTTCAGTGCCTCGCCATCTGTCCTAGCGTTTTTAACTATTTTTCTCCCATGGACATGCTGAGCGTCTTGCTCAAAGGCTTGGTCAAGTAACTGAGGACGAAGCGCAGAAGCCAGCATGTTCATTGAAAGCGTCGAGCCATTTCAGTAAAAAAAGTCCAAAACACATTCGACAGGATTCCGCCGGCCATGCGTGTTCGCACAGTCAGAGTTTGACTCAGTCTAAATATGGGGATAAATTCAGACCGTCATCAGCTGGGAATCACCATGTCATCTGCCACCAACATCAAGTCCATTTCATACCTGAAAAGCCACGCTGCCCAGATTTGCGAAGACATGGCGACGACCGGCAAGCCCTTTTTCATCACACAGAACGGTGAAGCCAGCATGGTCATTGAAAGCGTCGAGCAGTTTCAAGAAAAAGAGTCCCTGATTGCCGCCCTCAAAATCATCGCCTTGGGCGAGAAGGATCGCTTGCAGGGCAAAGGTTTTTCCGTTGAAGCGTCGCGCGCACAACTGCTTGCAGCACGCCAACGACGCAAGTAATGGCTATCGGCAATTGGATGGCCATGTGGTCGTCTATGTCATTGCGAGCCATCGGCAAGATTACCCAACACTCTTGATGAAGCGGTTGTTAAGGGGCTAAGCCACCCTGTTGACCGATACCCACACAAGCTATTGCAATATTGTCAGTTGTTGCGCCACATGGCTAGACAACCCCCATCCCTTGCTGGCGGGTGTTGAAAATCGCAGCGAAGACAAAAATTGCAAACGACCTTGAGGCGTGCCCACGACATGGTGCAAGGGGTGGTTTTTCAACTCCCACTCTTGCGCCAGTGCTTGGCCCAACTCAGGCCCGTAGCGCGAGGTGGCGCTGGCCAATATATCGGCCTCGTTCATCAACACACACGCCCAGTCCACGCTCATTTCAAAAGGCGTGTCTTTGACTTTGTCGTGGTTAGCTGCCACCAGCGTGGGGTCGGTGCGCAAAATGAGTTCACTCACGCGGTCTGTCCATACGGGCTCAATAGTCAAACCTTGTGCAATGCCTCGCATTTCATGCGCAGAACGTTGCTCAAACTCCTGCACAAACGCATTGGCCCCACCAGGGTGCAGCACATCGTGTGAGGTGACGGCCAGCAACAAGGCTGCGGCCCATTCGTCGGACAAAGCAAAAGCTTGCTCTTTGCTGGTCTGCATCAACAGGCAGACAGCTGTTAGAGCATCGGCGGTATGCAAACGGTTGTGGTACTGCGGTTCATAGCTTGAAGCCCTGGCCACGGCTTCCATATGCAAAGCCATGCTGCCAGCCGCTTGAAGCAATTGCCCCGCTTGGCTGTGCGACACAGGCGAAGCTTGGGGCCATAACTGTTGAATACAGGCGTTCAGAACAACAGGTAAGCCAGGCCAAGCATCGGGCCACTTGCTGCGCAAGTTGTGCAAGGTGGCGATGTAAAACTCCAGCATCGTCGCTATCGGTCCATGGGAGAGCGCAACGCGTTGTGCATGTTTTGCTGCAGCAACAGCGCTTCGAACACCGGCACCCACAGTGGCGAAGCCTCAGACAACAAACGGTTGGCGTCGGCACTGGCAATTTGTATGCATGTCACCTCACCCAAGGCCTGGGCAGATGCGCCACGGATGCCACCATTTAAAAACGCTTGCTCACCAAACGACTCGCCCTTGGCAATTTGCGCAAACACCTTTCCTTGAGCATCCAGCAACTGGACGATGCCTTCTTGAATGAAATACAGCTGGTCCGCAGCGTCGCCTGCATTAAAAATACGCTGACCAGCTTCGAAGGCGACAGTGGGGAAGTCGCTCACAGCACCCCCTTGGGCAATGTTTTCAAAGCCAAGGTGCGTTTCACCGTGGTGCGAATGATTTGGCGAATGGCGTTGGGCAAGTTGGGCACCATGTGATCCACTTTGTGCAAGGGAATGATGCGGGCTTGCACCGGCGTGACCGTGATAACCGTTTTAGGGGCAGGCAAACCGGCCAAGCCCTCGGCCAAGCACAGCACACTGCCCGGTCCTAAGCGTTCAATGTGTTTGTCTTTCACCGCCAGCAAACTGCCCGACACGATGAAATACGCCACAGCCACATCATCGCCTTGATGGAAAACTTTTTTTTGTGCTTCAAAACTGGCGGTGCTCAAGAGTTTGTTGCCCCATAAGCTGAAATACAAACGCTCGTTGCTGCTCAGTTGCCCCGAGGCAAAAATGTCCATGCTTTTAGGTGAGTTGGGGTCTACCACACCCAAGGCCTTCAGGTGTTCCACGTCAATTTCAAAACTGGCAGAAAGCTCGGTCATGCT
>CANGPV010000032.1 GCA_947455935.1 Comamonadaceae bacterium | reverse complement strand
TTGGGGCCCAAAGTCACTTTGACCGCGTTGGCCAAAATGTTCACGCCTTCAACCATGCGTGCGCGGGCTTCGCCGCCGAAAATTACGTCTTTTGCTGCCATGTTTTAGCTCCTAAATTATTTCTCAACGACTGCGAACAGGTCTTCTTCTTTCATGACGAGCAGTTCTTCGCCGTCAACTTTGACCGTTTGGCCGCTGTATTTGCCGAACAACACGCGGTCGCCCACTTTCACGCCGACAGCGGCGAGTTCGCCTTTGTCGTTTTTCTTGCCAGGACCGACGGCCAAGATTTCGCCTTGGTCGGGTTTTTCGGCAGCGTTGTCAGGGATGACGATGCCGGAGGCGGTTTTGGTTTCGCTTTCGATGCGTTTGACGATCACACGATCGTGCAAAGGACGAAGTTTCATGGGTTCTCCTAGGTGAAACTTAAGTGGATACAGATGCACAAAATGTGCGGGCTACCTGCCCAGCGTGCGCATTATTAGCACTCACCGGACTAGAGTGCTAATGATAAGGCTAATCCTGTCTAATTCAAGAGGCAAGTGCCTTCATCAGCTATAAAACTGCTAAATTATCAATAATAAAGTACTCATATAAAGCGCAAGCCACTCACGCCGTGCGCAGCAATAACCACTCCGCGCTGTCGTTCCACACATCCATTTGGACGATCAGGCCATCTCTGACCACATAGCGGTCCACATAGCGGTTGCCTTCAAACAGCGTGCCGTCGGGCCATGCGCCATAAAGCGTGCCAATGTTGTAGACGATGGCGTGGGCGTTACTGGCGCCTTCAACCACATCGGTTTGCTCGAATTTCTTTTTCACCCAAGCGTAGCGTGAGGCGTTGAAGGCGCTGCATTCGCTGGGGTCTTTCATTTCGCGCCCTCCGGTAAAGCGGATACCCAAATCGGGCGAGACATAGGCGCGGGCCGCCACGGGGTCGGGAATCATGATGGTGCGTAAAAAAGTCTCGACCAGGTCTTTGGGGGAAAGTGCGTCTGTCATGGTGGTTTGCCTTTAAAGCGACGATTGTCAGGCTCTTTGGGGAGAAATTCACCTACAACATTAAGGGAAATGTAGGCAACTAAGCAACACATGGAGCGCTGCGGCAAACTCATTCCAGTTTTTTAAAGAGTTGCCATGACGTTGCGTCCCGTTATCGCTTGTTGCCTTGCCGTCGTGCTTAGCACGCCGCTGTGGGCGAATGACGCCATCACGGGGATTGAAGTCACTGCGCCTGAAATTGACTTTGACGTCATCAATCGCTTGTGGGGGTTTGTCAAGAAAACCACCCATGCGCCCAAGGACTTGCCCCCTCCGCCCTTGGTGCTCGATTGGCATGTGCCGCCGTTTGCTCGCATGGGGTTTCAGTACCCCACCCCCCAGTTTCCCGACAACACCATGCAAATCAGCATTGCCCCCCGAACTATCGAGGGTTACAGCAAAGAAATGGTGACTTGGGGGGTAGGCCATGAGTTGGTGCACTACGCCTTCATCATGCGCGAAAACCAGTGGCAAAACCGCCGCGCCACATTTGCAGACAGCTTAAAGCACCATTGCGATTTGGAGTTCAAAGCCATCACCCGCGCCATTGCGGACGAGATTTGGAAGATTTACCACAGCGATACCCAACGCGCCGCCATGTACGACGAGGTGGAAAAAAGTTGCTTCAATGAGCCTAACCAATAAATGGCCTGCTTTTTATTGAAGCAAGGACACCACCTGCTCGTGCTTACCCTCTTGGGCCATTTCTAAAGCGGTTAGACCGCGGTTGTCTTTAAGTGCTTTGTTAGCGCCTGAAGCTAACAGCAATTTGACGGTGTCTGCATGGCCTTGACCAGCCGCCCACATCAACGGCGTCAAAGCATCAACTGGGGTTTGGTCGACAGGCGCACCCGCTTGTAGCAAGCGTTCCACCACGGCAGTGTGGCCCATGCCGGCGGCATAGACCAAGGCCGATTTATGCAAACGATCCGTAGCCTCATGAGAAGCGCCGTGCTTGAGCAGCAAATCCACAAAAGGCAAGCTGCCCGCATAGCTGGCAGCGATCAAGGGCGTGACCTTCTCCAGCGAGGCCATATTCACATCCGCCCCTGCGTCAATCAACATGCGGGCAATATCGATACGGTTTTTTTCCACCGAGATGTACAACGATGTTTTGCCCAGTCGATTGCGGGAATTCGGTGCGGCCCCACGGTCCAAGCTCTTTTTCACCGCTTCGGCGTCGGTATTGCGGGCCGCCACCAGCAACTGCGCGTTCACGCTGGGATTGGACTCGGATTGCGCCCAAGCAAGCGGCGACAAACCCATGACCAGACTGAGCAGGCTTAATTTGCCCAATTGGCTCCAACGGATGAAAAAAAGAATGAAAGTGAGCGTGTATGTGCTTTTCATAAGCATATCCTTAGGCTGTTCAAGTCTTAAGGGGTTTCCCTAGCTAGGTCTTAACGCTATGCCAATTGCTGGGCAGGATGATTAAGATGGGCTATGGGAAATTTTCCTTGTGGCTACGTTGTGTTCTTAGAGCACAAGGTTATCGCAAATGAAAAGCCCAGACTTTCTAGGTGTGATTCTGAAACATTTTTCATTTCACACTTGGTTTTTCAAACATTGGCCGACAGGCTCAAGGAGTTTTTAATGCAACACATCGGAAAGAAAATTTCCCTCACGCTGGCCAGCTTGGCCATTGGCGTGCTGACAGCGGGCGTGGCCCAAGCGGATACAGGCAAAGCGGTGTCCGTGTCTCAGTCGCAACTCAATGCAGCTGCCAAAGACGGCAACAACTTTTTGCATTCCAACGGTAGCTACGACCAATCACGTTACTACCCTAGCAAGCAAATCAACAGTGGCAACGTCAAAAACCTGCGTACCGCCTTCACGTTCCAAACTGAAGTCTTGGAGTCCATGGAAACTGCGCCTATCGTTGTCGATGGCGTGATGTACCTGACCACTTCCTACAACCATGTGTACGCCATCGATGCGGTCACTGGCAAACAGTTCTGGCATTACAAACACAAAATGGGCCCAGTCACCACTTACTGCTGCGGTCCTAACAACCGTGGTGTAGCCATCATGGGTGGCCACGTGTTCATGGGTACCTTGGACGCCAAATTGGTCGCCTTGGACGCTAAAACAGGTAAGCTGGCTTGGGAAACCCAAATCGCCGACCCCGAGTTGGGCTATTCAGAAACCATGGCACCTGTGGCTGTTAACGGTCGCATCCTGATCGGCACCAACGGTGGCGAATACGGTATCCGCGGTTTCGTCAAATCTTTCGACGCCAAAACAGGCGCTTTGCAATGGACATTCCACACCATCCCTGAAAAAGGTCATGAAGGTGTGTGGGCTGTCAATGACGCCACCAACCGCAATATGTTGCGTGACATCAACGCAGAAAAAGCACAATTGGCCAGCCAAGGCGGCGATTTCTACAAAACCCTCGGCGGTGGCGTATGGATGGCCCCTGCGGTTGACCTCGAGTCCAACACCGTGTTCTTCGTGGTGGGCAACCCCTCACCTGACCTGTATGGCGCTGAGCGTCCTGGCGACAACCTCTACACCGACTCTATCGTTGCAGTGGACCTGAACACCGGTAACTACAAATGGCACTACCAGTACGTCGCTCACGATGTGTGGGACTTGGATGCCGTGTCGCCTGTCATCTTGACAGAAGCCAAAGGCAAAGACGGCAAGATGACCAAAGTGGCCATCCACGCTGGCAAAACTGGCCACGTCTATGTGCATGACCGCAACACCGGCGAACTGATCCGCTTCTCTGAAGCCATGGTTCCCCAAGACGGTATGTGGACATTGCCTACCAAAGACGGTGCCAAGATGATGTTGGGTGCTAACGGTGGTGTGGAGTGGAGCCCCATGGCTTTCAACCCCGAGTCACGTTTGGCCTACGCAGCTAACTTGCTGCAACCCATGACTTACCACGTTGAAGCTTCCAAGTACCCCGGCGGCAAGCTGTGGTTGGGCGGTGCGTTCAAAACCATCCCCAGCGAAAAGCAAACCGGTCGTTTGTCTGCTGTCAACATCGACACTGGCAAAGTGGCATGGAAATTTGACACCGACGAGCCTTTGATTGGTGGCGTATTGACTACTGCTGGCGACTTGGTCTTCAACGGTGAAGCCAATGGTTTGTTCCGCGCTTTTGACGCTAAAAACGGCAAAAAATTGTGGGAATACCAAACTGGCGCCGGTGTGAATGCACCTGCTGTGTCATATTCCGTGGGCGGCAAGCAGTACGTTGCCGTGGCCTCTGGTGGTAACAACCAGATCGATGCTAAGCGCGGTAACTCTGTGGTGGTGTTCACACTGCCCTGAGCTTTACTCAAGCTCTGAGCCAAAGGCCTGTGGGGCACGTAAGTGCCCTCAGGCCTTTTTTCTAGAAGACGGATGAAGATGTATGAAAAACTTTTTTGCTTTGTGTGTATCAGCAGTGTGGATGGTGATGGCTGGCGCAGCATGGTCTGCTGATGAGATGCCTCCCAAAGCCGCCATGTGTATCAGCTGCCACGGTGTGAATGGCAACTCCACCATGCCCGGCACCCCCAGTTTGGCGGCGCAAAACGCCCGCTATATTTATTTGCAATTGCGCGACTTCCAAGAAGGTCGTCGTGACAACCCGATGATGACGCCCATGACGGCTGGCCTGACTCGCCCTGAGATGCAAGAGTTAGCCAATTATTTTTCTAAGCAAAAACTCAGCAGCAAGGGCTTTAAAGCTGATCCTGATAAAGCCAAATTGGGCCAAGCCAAGGCCGACGAAACTTTGTGCGCCATGTGTCACTTGGGCGAGTTTGTGGGTCAAAACGAAATCCCTAAAGTCGCTGGTCAAAACTTTGATTACGTGGTTAAAACCTTGAAAGACTTCAAGGCCAAAAACCGAACCAATGATGCGGGCAATATGACCAGTGTGGCCAGCACCTTGAGCGAACAAGATATTGAAAACCTCGGCCATTACATTGCTGGCCTGAACTAGCCACCATGACAGCCAGCACCTTGCCAGCGCCTGAGGTCTACCGCGACCCCAAGCGCTGGGTGTGGTGGTTTTCTTTAGGGGTGCCGGCCCTCATCGGCCTGGGTCCTTTGTTGATGCTGTGGCAGGGTAACCCGCTGATGCTGTGGTTGCCCGTTATCTTTTTGTATGCAGCGGTTCCTTTGAGTGACGCCTTGTTGGGCGAAGAGTTTGCCAACCCGCCCGAGTCGGCGGTGCCTCAATTGGAGGCCGATGCCTATTACCGTCACATCACTTATGCGCTGGTGCCGGTGCTGTGGGGCGCTTTTGTGTTTGCGGCCTGGTTTGTGGCCAGCCACGAATTGCCTGGGTACGCGGTGTTGGCCATGGTGCTTAATGCCGGTGCGGTGGGTGGATTTGGCATCAACTTGGGCCACGAGTTGGGCCACAAGCACAACCGATGGGAACGCTGGTTGGCACTCATCACCTTGGCGCCTTCAGGTTATGGCCATTTCACCATTGAGCACAACCGCGGTCACCATGTCGAGGTGGCCACGCCCCACGACAGCGCATCTTCGCGCATGGGCGAATCGATTTGGCGCTTTGTATGGCGTGAAATGCCGGGGGGCGCAGCACGGGCATGGCGCTATGAAGCCCAGCGTTTGCAAGCACAGGGTCATGGCACGTGGTCGGTACACAACCAGATACTGCAAGGCTTGGCCATCACGTCAGCCTTGTGGTGTGTGTTGATGCTCTGGCTGGGATGGCAGGTGCTGCCTTTCTTGTTGGCGGCGTCCGCTTGGACCAATTTCCAACTCAGTTCAGCCAACTATGTCGAGCACTATGGTTTGCTGCGTTTAAAGCAAAGCGATGGCCATTACGAGCGCTGTCAGCCACGCCATTCGTGGAACAGCAACCACCGTGTGTCCAACTGGATGCTGTTTCATTTGCAGCGCCACGCCGATCACCACGCCCATGCGGCCAGGCGTTACCAAGCCTTGCGGCACTTTGACGATGCGCCGCAATTACCCAGCGGTTATGCGGGTATGTTTTTACTGGCTTATGTGCCGCCCCTGTGGTTTGCGGTGATGAACCCCAGACTGTTAGATGCCGTGGGGCGTGACCCTTCGCGTATCAATTTCGCACCGGGTCAGCGCGAGGCGCTGTGCCGACAGTACGGCATGCGCCTCGCTGAGCAGGGTTGATTACTTCAAGCCTGCTGCGGCTTTCAGTGCAGCAGCTTTGTCGGTGCGCTCCCAAGTGAACTCGGGCTCGTTGCGACCAAAGTGGCCGTAAGCAGCGGTCTTCTCATAAATAGGACGCAGCAAATCGAGCATTTGGATGATGCCTTTGGGGCGCAAATCGAAATGCTCGTTCACCAAGGCGGCGATCTTGTCGTCAGCAATGACGCCGGTGCCGTGGGTGTTAATGGTGATGTTCATTGGGCGTGCCACGCCAATCGCGTAAGCCACTTGCACCTGGCACTGGGTGGCCAAGCCGGCGGCGACCACATTTTTGGCCACATAGCGAGCGGCGTAAGCCGCTGAGCGATCTACCTTGGAGGGGTCTTTGCCAGAGAACGCACCGCCACCGTGGGGGCAAGCGCCGCCATAGGTGTCCACAATGATTTTGCGACCGGTCAGGCCACAGTCACCTTGCGGCCCACCAATGACAAAACGGCCCGTGGGGTTAATCAGGTAGCGGGTGTCCTTGAGCCATTCTTTGGGCAGTACGGGTTTGATGAGTTCTTCGATGATGGCCTCGTTAAAAGAAGCTTTCATCTTGGTAGGTGTTTCGCTTTGGTCAGGACTGTGCTGTGAAGACAAGACCACGGTGTCGATGCTGTGGGGCTTGCCGTCAACATAGCGCATGGTCACTTGGCTTTTGGCGTCGGGGCGCAAAAACGGCAAGCGGCCATCACGGCGCAGCTGCGCTTGACGCTCAACCAAACGGTGGGCGTAGTAAATGGGCGCAGGCATCAAGTCGGGGGTTTCCTGACAAGCGTAACCAAACATCAGGCCTTGGTCACCAGCACCTGTATTTAAGTGATCGTCAGACGCTTGGTCTACGCCTTGGGCGATGTCGTTGGATTGCTTGTCGTAGCACACCATGACCGCGCAGCCCTTGTAATCAATACCGTACTCGGTATTGTCGTAGCCGATGCGCTTGATGGTGTCTCGGGCGACTTGGATGTAGTCCACGTGAGCATTGGTGGTGATCTCACCGGCCAACACCACCAAACCGGTGTTGGTCAGGGTTTCAGCAGCGACACGGCTGCGTGGGTCTTGCTTGAAGATGGCATCCAAGATCGCGTCAGAAATTTGATCTGCCACCTTGTCGGGGTGACCTTCAGAAACGGATTCGGATGTGAATAGATAGTCGTTCGCCATAAAGATACTCCTTTGATTGATTGACGCGTTGCCATTCCAAAAGAGCCTGGCGAACGCTTTAGCAGATGGCTGGAACCCAGCCGACTCTCTCGAGTTTGTCGCCCTGCAAGTTGCTTCATTAACTCAGCGACAATGGCTATTCTAACCAAACCTACAAAGTTTCTCGCGCTCTTGTGCGTCACAACGCATAGGCATATTCAATGACAAGCTTGTTCCGATTTCTGGCCTTGATACCTTTGACTTGGATGCAAGCGGTGGGTACGGGTGTGGGCTGGTTGGTCTGGTTGATATCGCCTTCTTACCGACGACAGTTTCAACATCAAATTCAGATCGCAGGCTTGACGTGGGCGCAGACACGAGGCGCTGTGGCCGCGACTGGCAAGATGGTCGCAGAGTTGCCATGGCTGTGGGCCAGAGCGCAGGATCAATCGGTATTGCCACGTGTGCAATGGGAGGGTCTGGCGTATTTTGAAGCGGCCATGCAAGCGGGTAAAGGGGTGATTTTGTTGTCGCCACATTTGGGTTGCTGGGAAATGGGTGGTCAAGCCTTGGCCGAAAAACTGGGTCCTGACTTCGGTGATTTGTTGGCCTTGTACCGACCGCCTCGCAAATTGTGGTTGCAAGAGGTGGTGGGCCTGTCACGTCAACGCCAGTATTTTCAAACCGCCAGTGCCACTTTGCGAGGGGTGCGTGCCTTGGTCAAGCATTTGCACAAGGGTGGCTTCACCGCCATCTTGCCCGATCAAGTGCCGCCCGAGGGTCAGGGTCTGTGGGCACCGTTTTTTGGACGACCGGTCTACACCATGACCCTGCTTCCCAAGTTAGCGCAACAAACCGGCGCGACGGTGCTGTTGGCCTGGTGTGAACGCCATGATGCTGGGCGCTACACCTTCCATATCTTGCCGCCCTGTTTGCAAGCTTTGAACCACGCTGACACCAGCCCCGAGCAAGCCGCCGCGCTGATGAACCAAGCGATTGAACGCATGGTGCTGTCTTGCCCTGATCAGTACCTATGGGGCTATGCGCGCGATAAACAACCTAGGACTGGCGCTTGACCATGGCTGTGTTCATGCGAGGGGCTATCTGGGTCTTGTCTTGGCTGCCCTTGTCTTTGTTGCGACCGCTGGGGGTTGTACTGGGATGGGTTTTGTGGCTGCTGGCAAGCAAGCGTCGCAAAGTGGTGTTGACCAATTTGGCTGTGTGTTTTCCTTTGCTCACCGCAGAGGAGCGTCTGCAGCGTGGCCGTGCACACATGGTGTTGTTTGCCCAAGCCTGGCTGGACCGAGCCTGGCTGTGGCATGGCAACCCTGCGTTGGTGGCCAGTCGTTTGCAATTGGTGGGCGAGGTGCAGGCCTTGCAACAAAGCCCGGGTGCGGTGTTGTTCGCGCCGCACTTTGTGGGCTTGGATGCCGGATGGACAGCCTTGTGTTTGCTGATGCAGCGCAACTTCACCACCCTCTACACCCCACAGCGCTCAGCCGCTATTGATGACTGGGTGCTTGAGGGGCGGCAACGCTTTGGCCATGTGCGTTTGTTTCGCCGCGAAGACGGCTTCAAGGCCATCGTCAGTGCTGTGCGCCAAGGCGAGTTAATGTATTTGTTGCCCGATATGAACTTTCGCTTGGAAGAGTCCATTTTTGTGCCGTTCTACGGTGTGGCCGCAGCCACAGTCACCACACTGCCACGACTGGCCCGTTTAGGCCAAGTACCCGTGGTGCCGGTGACGACCCGATTGACGCCGCAGGGCTATGAGGTGAGGGTGCATGCTGCTTGGACTGATTACCCTGGCAACGATGCAGACACTGACACGGCGTTGATGAACCAGCGTCTGCAAACTTGGATTGACCAGATGCCCGAGCAGTACTACTGGGTGCACAAGCGCTTTAAATCACGGCCCAACGACGAGGCGTCGCTTTACCCACCGGGTACCGATTAAGCGGTGTGCAAAAAAGCCTGCAGCGATCTCGCTACCAAGGCAGGTTGCTCATGCACCAGCCAATGGCTGCCGTCAGCCACACGTTGCAAAGTTAAATCGGGGATGTAGTCTTCCAAGCCGTCGATCAAACCGGGCGGCAAGGCAATGTCTTGCATGCCCCACAACACCAAGGTGGGTACCAAAATATCCAACATGGATTTGGGCAAGGTGATGGCTGCTGCAGCGGAGTCGTTGTCTCTAGGTGGTCGCAGCGGAGAAGCGCGGTAGTAGTTGAGTGCACCCGTTAAACCTTGCGACCACACCTCGCGGTACTGCGCTTTGACGCTGTCCGTTAGCCACGCATAGGGGCCATCGACAGCGCCCATGTTGGTGAAAAAAGCCCATAAACGGCGGTAGTCGTCTTCAGCCAGCAAACTTTCAGCGTCCGGTCGAATCAGGAAATTCATGTAGGCGCTGGCGGCTTGTTGCTCGGGGCTGGACTGCAGTTCACGCAAAAACGTACCTGGGTGCGGTGAGTTGATGATGGCCAATTGGCGCATCAATTCAGGGTGTTGGTTGGCCATGTTCCACGCCACCGCGCCGCCCCAGTCGTGGGCCACCAAACAAGCCAAGGGTTGATGTGGCGACAGCGCTTCTTTCAAAGCGACCAAGTCCTGCACCAAATACTTGGCGCGGTAGGCCGACACATCGGCGGGGGCACTGGAGTTTGCGTAACCGCGTAAATTGGGGGCGACACAGAAGTAGCCGCCATGGGCAGGGTCTGCAAAATGGGTGAGCATCTCGTCCCACACAAAGGCGGCTTCGGGAAAGCCGTGCAAAAACAGCATCAAGGGGCGGCCATCCACGCCAGCCAAGCGGCAATCTAAGTTGATGCCGTTGGAGAGACTCAACAGTTGTTGTTTCATAAGACGGGTGCAGGCAGTGGTGCGGGTTCTTGGGCGGGAGCAGGGTGGGTCCAATCAAAGAGTTGCATGCTCACTTCTTCAACGCCTTGTTTTTTCAGCGATGAAAACAAGTGGGCTTGCCCACCGCCCGATTGCAACTTGGCAATCGACAAGGCTTTTTGCGCTTCGCTGCGGTTGAGCTTGTCAGCCTTGGTGAGCAGCATCAAAAACTTCAGACCAGCTTCCACCTTGGGGCGTATCACTTCTAACAAAATTTCATCCAATTCGGTCAAGCCTAGGCGGGGGTCGCACAACAGCACCACGCCCTTCAAGTTATCCCGCGTCATCAAATAGTTAGCCATGACGCGCTGCCAGCGCACCTTGTCGGCTTTGGGCACGGCGGCGTAGCCATAGCCAGGTAAATCAGCCAGCACCGCATCGGTAAGGTTCTGTCGCCCCAAGGCAAACAAGTTGATGTGCTGGGTGCGCCCCGGCGTTTTGGAGGCATAGGCCAGTTGTCGCTGCTGGGTCAAGACATTGATGCAGGTGGATTTGCCTGCATTAGAGCGTCCTACGAAGGCGATTTCAGGTTGGTCGTAAGCCGGTAAATGGTGAAGTTGGGCGGCGGTAGTCAAAAAGCGGGCGGTATGCAACCAGCCCACGGCCTGTTTGATGCGCTGCGCTTGTGCGTCGTCCAACGGGGGAGAGCTTGAGGCCAAAGGGTTTCTTCCAGAACGCCCAAAGAGGCGAACAGGGCTGCATTGTAGAATCACCCTCAGTTAGTTAACCCCTTGAAGCCATGACTTTTTTTGCTCGCTTGCTGATATCGCTCAGCACATTGGTTGCTTGCAGCCTCGCTCTAGCCAACGACACGCCTGCCGCGCCCGCCAAGGCTGATGCCGCCAAAGGTGGTGCCTTGTTTGGCGCAGTCTGCACCTCTTGCCATGGCGCTGATGGCAACTCTGGCGCTCCCATCTACCCCAAACTCGCACAGCAACACCCCGAATACATCGCCAAGCAATTGGGTGAATACAAATCGGGCAAACGCGCCAACGCCATCATGAGTGGCATGGCCGCTTCCTTGAGCGAAGACGATATGCGCAACATCGCCGCTTTTGTTTCTGGCAAAACCGCCAAGCCTGGGTTCGCCAAAGACAAAGACCTTGCCACCTTGGGTGAAAAAATTTACCGTGGTGGCATCGCTGATCGACAAATCCCCGCCTGCGCCGGTTGCCACAGCCCGACAGGCGCAGGTATTCCCTCGCAATACCCTCGTTTGGCAGGTCAGCATGCTGAGTACACCACCTCGCAACTCACCCAATTCCGCGACGGCATTCGTTTGAACAGCGCGCAAATGGGCCAAGTGGCGGCCAAATTGAACGACAAGGAAATCAAAGCCTTGGCAGACTACATTGCTGGTTTAAACTAAACTTTAGTTCTCACTCAAACCACAAAGGCTGACGTGATGTCAGCCTTTTTTCATGGAGTTAAGCCAATGTTGATCCGAGTCGCACCCCCCGCTGCATCTGTCGATCTGCCCAGTGACATCACCCCTCAGTCGGCCTATTTGAATCGCCGTCAACTGATTGCGCACAGCGTAGCTGCGGGCGTGCTCGGTAGCGGCTTGAATGCCGCTTGGGCGCAAGCAACGCCAGCGCCCACTGTGGCGCCTGGCAAATTGACACCACTGACTAGCAAGCGTTCAGCCTTGGAAAACGCTGTCAGCAATGATGTGCCCACCGCCTACACCTATGCCAGCACTTACAACAACTTCTATGAATTCGGCACCGATAAGGCTGAACCGGCTCGCAATGCGCACACCTTGAAGACCAAGCCTTGGACCTTAGAGATAGAGGGCATGGTGAAAAAGCCTATGCAAATGGGCTTGGAAGATGCGATGAAGTTGGCCGCCATGGAAGAGCGTATCTACCGAATGCGCTGTGTCGAAGGGTGGTCCATGGTGATTCCTTGGATAGGATTTTCCTTGTCTGAACTTATCAAGCATGTGGAGCCCACCAGCAACGCCAAGTTTGTGGAGTTTGTGACGTTGGCGGATCCCAAGACCATGCCTTTTGTGGGTTCTCGGGTGTTGCAGTGGCCCTATGTCGAGGGTTTGCGCATGGATGAAGCCATGCACCCCTTAACCCTGCTGACCTTTGGCATGTATGGCGAAATCTTGCCCAACCAAAATGGTGCACCCATTCGTTTGAATGTGCCATGGAAATACGGCTTTAAAAACGCCAAAAGCATTGTCAAGATTCGTTTCACCGATAAGCAACCCGCAACCGCGTGGAACAAAGCTGCTTCGCATGAATACGGTTTTTATTCCAATGTGAACCCGAATGTGGACCACCCACGTTGGAGCCAAAGCAGCGAGCGGCGCATAGGCGAAGATGGTCTGTTCAACAAAAAGCGCAAAACCTTGATGTTCAACGGCTACGAGGCGCAGGTGGCATCTTTGTACAGCGGCATGGATTTGGCCAAGAATTTTTAAAACCAAGGATCGCCTTCATGAATGTGCGCAAGCACCTGTTGTCGCCCTGGGCCAAACCCCTGTTGATGCTGCTGCTGGCCTTGCCAGCCCTGTGGTTGCTGTATGCGGCAATCAACGATATGTTGGGTGCCAATCCTGCTGAAGCCTTGACCCGTCGCACCGGTGACTGGACCTTACGCGGCCTGTGCGTGGTGCTGGCTGTCAGCCCTTTGCGTGTCATCAGCGCTACCCCTGCGCTGCAACGCTTCAGACGTATCTTAGGAGTTGCCACCTTCACCTATGGCTGTTTGCACATGCTCTGCTATGCCTGGTTTGATCAGGGCTTGGCAATCGACGACATCGCCCGCGATATCCTGAAACGCCCGTTTATTTGGCTGGGTTTTGGCGGGTTGGTTTGCATGTTGCCCTTGGCCTTGACGTCGTTTAATGCAGCCATTCGGTGGTTAAGCCCCCAGCGTTGGCAGCTGCTGCACCGCCTGGTGTATGCGGTAGCTGTTTTAGCCGTGCTGCATTTTTTCTGGATGCGAGCGGGCAAAAACAACTTCGCTGAGGTCTGGGTGTATGCCGCTATCTTGGGTGGACTGATGGTGTGGCGAGTGGTGCATTGGCGTCGCCATGCCCAACAAAGCTAAAGCAAACGCTCTGCACGCATTTGGTCCTGCGCGGTTTCTCGCTCGCGGATGATGTGCACCTGGTCACCATCGACCAACACCTCGGCCGCGCGGCCTCGGGTGTTGTAGTTGCTGGCCATGCTCATGCAATACGCCCCTGCGGATAACACCGCCAAATGGTCACCTGCTTGCACCGCCAGTGAGCGGTCGCGGCCAATCCAATCGCCGCTCTCGCACACGGGGCCGACCACGTCATACACCGTGGCTTCACCCCCGCGTTGTGCCAGCGGGACAATGTGGTGAAACGCTTGGTACATGGCCGGACGTGGCAAGTCGTTCATGGCGGCGTCAATGATGCAAAAGTTTTTTTGCTCGCCGGGTTTCAGGTAAAGCACCTCGGTCAGGCACACACCGGCATTGCCCACCAGCGAACGCCCTGGTTCGATCATCAAGCGACGCTTGCCAAACCCACGCGCGTCCAAGCGGGCTAGCAGTTGCGCCCACAGCGCATCAGCGGCAGGTGGCGTGTCGCCGTTGTAATTGATGCCCAAACCGCCGCCAAAGTCGAGGTGGGGGATGGGCACGCCAGCGGCCTCGATGGCTTGAACCAAGTCCAGCACCTTGTCGAGCGCGTCCAGATAAGGGCCTGCGCTGGTGATTTGCGAACCAATGTGGCAATCGATGCCCACCACCTTCAAGCCGGGTAAAGAGGCGGCATGCAGATAGCCGCGCAAAGTGTCTTCGTGGGCGATGCCAAATTTATTGCCCTTGAGCCCAGTGGAAATATAGGGGTGGGTTTGCGGGTCCACATTGGGGTTGACGCGGATGCTCACCGGCGCGACTTTGCCGCATGAGAGCGCCACTGCGCTTAGCACATCCAACTCGGCTTCGCTCTCGACGTTGAAGCAAGCGATGCCCGCTTCCAGCGCTTGGCGCATCTCGGCGCGGGTTTTGCCCACGCCCGAAAAAATCACTTTGTTGGCTTGGCCACCGGCAGCCAGCACACGGCTGAGTTCGCCACCCGAGACGATGTCAAAGCCGCAACCCGCTTGGGCAAAGACTTGCAACACACCCAAGGCGGAATTGGCTTTCATCGCGTAATGCACCTGCGCGTCTCGCCCCGCAAAAGCCTTTTGATAAGGGGCCAAAGCGCCCAGCATGGCGGCTTTGGAGTACACAAACAAGGGTGTGCCGTGCTGCGCGGCCAAGTCGGACAAAGCCAGTTCTTCGCAAAACAACTGACCATCACGGCGTGAAAAATAGGGTGCACCAGGCAAGGCGAGAGATGTCATGGAAATAAGGTGAAAGCGCAGACGCTCAGGGCTGCGTTGTCCTGGGAGGGGTTGATCGGTTGTCGGGCACCAAGACTTGGGGGAACACAGCGCGATCGCTGGCCTCGGGGTCGGTAGGAATAAAGAGCGCACCTTTTTGACCACACGCCACCAAGCCAAAAACCATGCTAAGTGCGAGGAGGAGGCGTCTGCCTAGAATCTGCCATGTCATGGTTGAAATTGTAGCCATCCCTCCCCCCTCTCTAGAAACAAGTACGCATCCAATGACTGATCAGGAATTCATGAACCACGCCGAGGTCCTGCTGGGCCGTTTAGAACAACTGTGCGACAGCTTGAACGACAGCAGCGACGCTGACATTGACAACCAACGCACGGGCGGCATGATCACCTTGACCTTCCCCAACCGCAGTCAAATCGTGGTGAATTTGCAAAAGCCTTTGCAAGAGGTGTGGCTGGCCGCACGCAGCGGCGGCTATCACTACCGGTTTGATGGTCAGCACTGGCAAGACACCAAAGGTCAGGGCGAGTTTTGGCAACAATTAAGCCAAGATGCCTGTGCACAAACCGGCATGTCGTTGCAGTTTCAGCCAAGCTGAAGTTGGCGTATCACTCTTTAAACAAGTCGAGGATTTTCTTTTTCTCGGCGTCAGCGCCATCACCTTCTGCGCCATGGCCTTCTATGCCTAAGCTGGTGACACCGGTGCTGTGGGTGAACTCCGAGAAGAACCAGTCGTTGCCCTCGTAAACCACGCCCGACGGGACAGGTAAAGGGGTGATAGGAATGTTTTTCAGCGCGTTTTGCATGTAGCTGATCCACACCGGCAGACTCAGTCCACCCCCCGTTTCACGGTCTCCCAGTTTGCGCGGTGTGTCATAGCCTATCCACGTCACAGCGGTGAGCGTGGGGTGGTAGCCGGCAAACCAAGCATCCATCGAATCATTGGTGGTACCGGTTTTGCCAAAAATATCGTTGCGCTTTAAAACCTGTTGGGCCCGCATGGCGGTACCTGCGCGGGTCACTTCTTGCAGCAAGTGGCTCATCACAAAGGCGTTGCGCGGCTCAATCGCCCTGGAGCGCTCGTCAAGCTCAATCGGTGTGTACTGCGACAACACCTTACCCAGCGGGTCGGTCACCTTGGAAATTAAATAAGGTTTGACCAAATAGCCGCCATTGGCAAACACCGAGTAACCCAGCGCCACTTGCATGGGTGTGACCGATCCAGCTCCCAAGGCCATGGTCAGGTAGGGCGGATGGCGTTCAGGGTCAAAGCCAAAGCGGCTGATCCATGTCTGGGCCTCTTTGGGACCCACTGCTTGCAAGATGCGAATGGACACCATGTTTTTGGATTTGGCCAAAGCGGTTTTGAGCGGCATCACGCCTTCAAACTTACCGTCGTAGTTTTTGGGCTCCCACGCTTGGCTGCCAGTGACACTGGCGTCAAAGAACAGCGGTGCATCGTTGACTTGGGTGGCCGGTGTGAAGCCTTTTTCCAGCGCAGCAGAGTAAATGAAGGGCTTGAAGCTCGAGCCCGGTTGACGCCAGGCTTGGGTGACGTGGTTGAACTTGTTTTTGTCGAAATCAAAACCGCCAATAAGAGAGCGTATGGCGCCGTCGGTGGGGTCCAGCGCCACAAATGCACCTTCGACTTCGGGCAACTGCGTGAGCGACCAATCGCCTTTGGCGGTTTTGGCGACACGCACGATGGCCCCAGGGCGCAGCTTGATATGCGGTGGTGCTTTGTCCGACAAGCCCGATTGCACAGGCTTTAAGCCGTCACCGGTGATTTCCAGCACCTCGCTGTTTTGGCGCATCACCCGCACTTTCTTAGCTGCGACTTCCAGAACCACACCGGCCAGCAAATCGCCTTTATCGCCCGCATCAATCAAGGCTTCGTCGATGGCGTCCTCTTGTTCGCGGGGGTCGCTGGGCAGGGTAATGAATTTTTCGGGTCCGCGGTAGACCTGACGTAACTCGTAGTCCATGATGCCGCGGCGCAGGGCTTGGTAAGCCACCTCTTGGTCATCGGCCTTGATGGTGGTGTAGACATTCAAGCCACGGGTGTAGATGTCTGAACCGTACTGCGCAAACATAAGTTGTCGCGCCATCTCAGCCACATAGTCGGCGTGGGTGGTGCTGGGGGTGGTCACGCTACGCACCTTCAACTCTTCGGCTTTGGCGCTGTCCGCTTGCGCTTTGGTGATGAAACCGTTGTCTTGCATCCGCTCGATGATGTAGAGCTGACGTGAGCGAGCCCGTTTGGGGTTGTTGATGGGGTTGTAAGCCGAGGGTGCTTTGGGCAGACCCGCCAGCATGGCGGCTTCGGCGATGCTTAAAGACTGAATCGGCTTGCCAAAATAAGTTTCGGCCGCCGCCGCAAAACCATAGGCACGGTGACCCAGAAAAATTTGGTTCAAATAAATTTCAAAAATTTGGTCTTTGCTGAGCAAATGTTCGAGCTTGTAGGTCAACAGCAGTTCGTAAATTTTTCGGGTAAAGGTTTTCTCTGAGGACAAATACACATTTCGCGCCACCTGCATGGTGATGGTGGAAGCACCTTGGCTTTTGGCGCGGCCCACATTGGCCAAACTGGCGCGTGCCAGTCCGATGTAGTCCACGCCGCCATGTTGGTAAAAGCGCGCATCTTCAATAGACAGCACCGCTTGCTTGACCACGTCGGGGATGTCTTTGAAGGGCACCAGCTTGCGCCGTTCTTCGCCAAACTCACCAATGACTTTGCCTTCTACCGAAAACACCCGCATCGATAGCTTGGGGCGGTAATCGGCTAAATCGGAAATATCGGGCAACTGGGGATAGGCCATGGCCAGCGCCACACCGACGAGCAAAACCAGGGTCAGGAAACCTGCCGTACCCAATCCCATGGCCCACAGAAAGAAGCTGCCCAGCACTTGCCACAAGGTATTCGGGGAGGTCTTGTGCGTCTGGTCGCTGGGTTTGTCGTCGGGCTTGGTAGGAGGGGGCATGGGGTAGGTGTGCCGCTTATGGGCGATCAGGGGAGTGAGTGCATTGTAAAAACTTCGTCAGTCCAGCTTAACCCATGGGTTTGAAGCCAGATTTACAACCTGCCTGTGACTTATTTCAGGAGTTGGTATGCGTCGTCTTTTCCCCCGCGTTCCCCGTCGCAGTTTGGGCTTGGTGGTGCAAGCGGATGGCTTGGCTTTGGCCCAGGCCAGCGCACCCGCACAAGGGCAAGCCCATGTACAGCACTGGCATTGGCTCGCTTCGCCCCAAGAACCCAAGACTCACCAGCCCTTGTTGTCGGGCTGGCCCGACCCTTCTTGGGTGCGCCAAGCTCGCCAAAGTGCAGGCTGCCTGGCCCAAGACGTGGCCTTGGCCATCGAAGACCAACGCTTGCGCCGCTTGAGTTTGTCGCTGGCCAGTGGCTTGGGTGTGCGCGAACAGGTCAAAGCCATCGAGTCCGAACTGTCTAAGCAGTTGCCATGGTCGCTGGCGGACACGGTATGGGACTTCCACCACCTACCTACCCCCCAAGCCGACAGCGCGGCCAGCCCCGCCTTAAGACCCGCTTGGCTGCTGGCCGCCATGCAGGCCCAAGCCGTTCAACACGTCGAGGTGCTCGCCACCCAGCGTGCATGGGTGGCGGCTTGCGAGCACTGGTGCCGCGCCGCTGGCTTGTGGTTGGTGCGTTTGGAGCCTACATGGCAAGCCGAAGACCGATGGCGACGTCACTCCCATCCGGTGAGCACTCACAAAATCGAGGTTTTGGCACCCGAGTTGCAAGCCCGGGTGGGTGGTTTAGCTTTGGGCGTGTTAGCACCATGAGCACGCTCAATTTGGTGCCATGGCGTGAGCGACAACGCCAAGCCGTGATGGGACGATGGCAATGGGGTGTGCTGCTGAGCGGCTTGGCCACAGCCGCGGTCGTGCACCTTGTCGACCAAGGTTTGGCAGCTATCAATCAAGCGCATGAGGAGCGCATGGCTTCTTGGCTGTCTCAGCAGCAGGCTTTGCAAGCGACATTGAGCGATGCTGCGGTGTGGCAAGCCCGTGAACGACAAGCCAAACACGTGCAACTGGTTTGGCCGCGTTGGCGACAGCAGCAATGGCGGGCTTGGCAAGCACTGATGCAGGTGCTCAGCGTTCGTCCCTATGGGGTGCAACTCACAGTGGCCGACTGGCATGAGGGTCAATGGCGCTTGCAACTTCGCGCTTTGCATAGTTCACAGGTGCAGCGCTGGCAATCGACCTTGCAAGCCAAGGGCTTGGTCTTAAGTCTCAAGCCCAGCGACACGCCTGCCGTGTGGTGGCGTTGTCCGCAAGGACGCTTGTGGCGGTTGCACAGTTTTGAGTTGCACACCGTCAGCCAAGGAGGCGCTTCATGAACAGTCATGGGGTATTTTGGGACGCTTGGTGGCCGCAGTGGCGCAGTCATTGGCGGGTTTTGCATGCGTGGCCCCTCTCCGCACAGGCCGTGCTGCTGACAGGTCTTAGCCTGCTCATGAGCCTGTGGTTAAGCTGGCAAATCTCAGGCGAGGCGTGGCTGACTTGGTGGCAAGCCGATGTGCGGGAAGACCAAGCGAGGCAACAGCTACAAGACTTACAGCAACAAGTGGCGCAGCATCAGGCCAGGGTGGCGTCATTGCAAGCCATGGCCCATCCTTCAGGCCAAGACTGGCCCGCATGGGTCACGCTGCCCCCCAACGGGGCCCAGCCATCAGGGCAAATGGTCGGCGAGGTGCTGGCAAGCACTGGCGTGAAGACCTTGCCAACCGAAGGTGCCGTTCAGCCATGGCAAGCTAGCTTGCCCGCTTTGTTGGCGGCGTGGCAAAACCACGTGGACGCCACGCCGACAGCGCGAATCACGGCCTTTGTGCTGCGGCCTGACGCCACGGCCAAGCAATTGAGCCTTCAACTGCAAAGCCGTGAAGACGCTGCCCAAGTTGTGTCCCCCAACAAACAAACCCAGCCTGCCCTTATGCGGGAAGCTTCTCCAGCGCTTAGTGGCAGTCCTTTGTACAACCCGTTTGATGCTTCAGGTCTGTCGCAAGGCTTGCCGACACCTATAAAACCGCGAACAACTCGGCCAGTGCCCTTGCCTGAGGCAGAGTTGTCCCAATGGCAGTGGCTAGGTGCGTTGAATGCGCCTGGCTCCTCCAGCGCCTGGTTGAGGCACGAGGGCAAGATGTACCGTGTGTCGCCAGGCCAAGCCTTGGGTGCCGATGGCGGCGAGGTGGTGCAGATCAACACCGACCATCTGCTGCTTCACGAATGGTGGGTTGACGCGCGAGGGCAATGGCAGCTTCGTGAAGTGCGGTGGCCCGCTAAGGTGACACCATGAAAGCCTTTGTGCACCTGGCACTGGTGCTGTGCTGCGGGGTGTCGATGGTGGCGAAGGCGCAAGCTGTGCTTGAGAACAAGCCGGTGTTCAGCGGTGCCCCCCTGTCCATGAATTTTCCGACTATTGAGTTACGTACCGCCTTGCAACTGATCGCTGATTTCAGCGGCGTCAACATGGTGGTGTCTGACAGCGTCAGTGGCAGCCTCAGCTTGCGCTTGAACAATGTCCCTTGGGATCAGATCTTGCATACGGTGTTGCAAACCAAAGGCTTGGGCCAACACCGTTTGGGCGACGTGCTGTGGATTGCGCCGCTGGCAGAACTCACTGCCAAAGAAAAAACCGCTTTAGAAGGGCGAGTGGCCTTGCAGGCTTTGGAGTCGGTGCAAACCCGCGCATTCGCGCTGAACTATGCCAAGGCGCAAGACCTGCTGGTGCCCTTGCTCAGCAGCACCGGCGTGGTCAGTGCCACCCCTGCGCCGCGCTTGCTGAGTGCCAGGGGCTCGGCCATGGTGGATGTGCGAACCAACCAATTGTTTGTCACCGATGTGGCCGACAAGCTCGCACAAGTGGCCTTGTTGATTGAGCGCATCGACATCCCGCAACGCCAAGTCTTGATTGAGGCTCGCATCATCGAGGCGTCGGACAGCTTTGCCGCCAGTTTGGGCGTGCGTTTGAGCCGAGGTGAAAGCAAGTCCAGTCTGGTCAAGCTGCCCGCACAGGGTTTACAGGGCCAAGAAGTGGCTACCTTGGCTTTGAGTTTGTTTGACGCCTCCAAAACCGGCATGCTGGCCTTGGAGTTGTCGGCCTTAGAGGCCGAGGGTTTGGGCAAAGTGGTGGCCAGTCCGCGTCTGGTCACCGCAGACCAAGCCAAAGCCATGATCGAGCAAGGCACCGAATTGCCTTACCAAGTGGCAGCAGGCAATGGTGCGACGTCCATTGCTTTTCGCAAAGCCAATTTACGTTTGGAGGTGACGCCCCGCATCACCCCCGAAGG
>CANGPV010000031.1 GCA_947455935.1 Comamonadaceae bacterium | reverse complement strand
TCTCACCGCCGCTTCGCGCCGATGTTCGAGGCTAGCCCGACCCGCCCCTGTTGGCTGTCACGCTCTTGGTAGCCCGACCCGCCCTGTGGACCTTCATAGCATTGACTGTCAACCCAACCTAAAGACATCTCGCACATTCACAGTGGTGGCTTGCTGCACCTCTTCCAAGCTGATGCCACGCAAATCGGCCAGCACTTGGGCGATGCGCGGAATTTGATCGGGGGTGTTGCGGCCCTGTGCCCTGCCTTGGGCACGCTCTTGGGCAGTGACATACAACCAATGCGGCGGGATGTCGGGCGCATCGGTTTCCAGCACCAAGGCTGACAGGGGCAAGGTCGTGGCCAGCAGGCGCAACTGCTGGGCACGTTCGAACGTGAGCGCGCCGCCAAAGCCCAGCTTGAAGCCCCTTTCAATGAATTGTTGGGCTTGCTGCAAACTGCCATTGAACGCATGGGCGATGCCGCCTTTCACAGGCGTTTGGCGCAAGCCCTTGAGCAGCAGATCGGCGCTGCGTCGCACGTGCAAGATGACGGGCAGATCGTGCTGTTGGGCCAGTTTGAGTTGGGCCTTGTAGAAAAATTGTTGCCGCGCCATGTCCAAGCCCGGCACAAAACCATCTAGGCCAATTTCACCCACCGCCACCAAGCGCGGGTCGTTTCGGTGGTCTTGCAAAGCGTTGTCGAGTGTGCGCAAGTCCGCGTCCTGGGCTTGCGGGGTGTACATGGGGTGGATGCCCAGCGCATAAACATCCCCATGCTGGTGGGCGAGCAGACGTACCGCCTCGAAATTAGCTGCCTCCACCGCGGGAATGACGCAGGTCCCAACCCCTGCTTGGCGAGCGACTTGGCGCACCGTATCTCGGTCATGCGCAAATTCAGGTGCATCGAGGTGGCAGTGGCTGTCTATCCAAGGCATGACTCTATTGTCGCGGGCATGGAAATTGGGGTCAGATTCCAATTAACTTTGCAATTAACTTTGATTCATTACAGAGCCGCACGGCCTGGGGGCCATTTTTTGAGCGAAAGAGCAGAAAAATGGGCCCCCATGGCGGGCGGCTAAAGCGAATTAATTGGAATCTGACCCCAATTTCCGACCCCAATTTCCCAATTTCTAAACCAAACGCCCCGCCACCAAACGCAGCTGCCGGTCGCATTGCGACGCCAAGCGCTCATCGTGCGTCACCACCACAAAGGCGGTGCCCTGCTGCTTGGCCAGTTGCAGCATCAGCGCAAACACGCTGTCGGCGGTGGCGCGGTCCAGGTTGCCGGTAGGTTCATCGGCCAGCACGCAGTCGGGTTGTGTCACCAAGGCACGGGCAATCGCCACGCGCTGGCGCTCACCACCCGACAACTCGCTGGGCGTGTGATGCACCCGCTCGGCCAAACCCACCAAAGCCAACATGGCCTGCGCTTGCAAGGCCGCCTGTTCACGCGGCATACGCCTTATCCATAAGGGCATGGCCACATTGTCCACAGCACTGAACTCGGGCAGCAAATGGTGAAACTGGTAAATGAAGCCCAAATGCTGATTGCGTAACTGTCCTAATGCGGTGGCATCCAAACCGGCCAACGGACGGTCAAGCAAACGCACGCTGCCTGTGGTCGGTGTGTCCAAACCACCCAGCAAATGCAGCAAGGTGCTTTTGCCTGAGCCCGAGGTACCCACCACGGCCAAGGTCTCGCCTGCATGCACTTGCACATCAACGTCATGCAACACGGTGACGTCAATCACGCCTTCATGGAAACGCCGCCCCAGTCCTTGGGCTTGCAAGACGCACTTACTCATGGCGCAAGGCCTCTGCAGGATCGATGCGGCTGGCTCGCCAACTGGGGTAGAGCGTGGCCACCAAGGCCAACACCAAAGCGATGATGACAACGGGCCCGATATCCGCCCATTGGGGGTCGCTGGGCATGCGGCTGATGAGGTAAATGTCTTTGGGCAAAAAGCTCGCGCCCAAAGCTTTTTCGATGGCCGGCACGATGCTGCCAATGTTGAATGCCACCAACAAGCCCAGCCCCAAACCCGACAAGGTGCCAATCACCCCCACCAGCGCCCCCTGCACCACGAAGATGCCCATGATGCTCGCCGGACTCGCCCCCAAGGTGCGCAAAATGGCAATATCAGCTTGTTTGTCCGTGACCGTCATCACCAGCGTGCTGACCAAATTGAACGCTGCCACCGCCACGATCAGCGTCAAGATGATGAACATCATGCGCTTTTCAATTTGCACCGCGGCAAACCAACTGCGGTTGGCGCGGGTCCAATCACGCACCATCACCTCGTCACCCAACAGGGGCGAGAGTTCCGCCGCCACCTGCCTGGCCTGTTGGGCGTCTTTCAACTTCACACGCAAGCCATTAGGGCCTTCCAAGCGGAAGATACGTTGGGCATCTTCGATATGCAGCAAGGCCAAGGAGGCGTCGTATTCAAAATGGCCCGAATCCAACAATCCCACCACCGTGAGTTGCTTCAAGCGTGGCACCACACCTGCAGGCGTGACTTGCCCCCCCGGCGCCACCAAGGTGATGTGTTCACCCACCTTCACACCCAAGGCTCTGGCCAATTCGGAGCCCAGCACCACGCCAAAGCTGCCCGCTTGTAACTGCGACAACACCTCGGGACGCATCAGCGCCACGGCATCAGTCACCCACACTTCTTGGGCGGGATCGATGCCACGCACCACCGCACCGCGCATGTCCTCGCCTTGGGCCAGCAAGACTTGCGACAAGACGAAGGGCGCACTGGCCAAGACCTGCGGATGCTGGGTTAATTTCTGTTGCAAAGCGGGTGGGTCTGCCAAGGCGGCGCTGCTGTAGGCCAGCACCTCGACATGCGACAACACGCCCAACATGCGGTCGCGCACCTCTTTTTGGAAACCGTTCATCACGCTCAACACAATGATGAGTGCTGCCACACCCAAGGCAATGCCCAGCATAGACACAGAGGAAATAAAAGAGATGAAGCGGTTGCGCCGCGCCGCACGTCCTGCACGGGTGTAGCGCCAACCGACCAACAACTCAAAAGGCAAACGTGAAACATTCATGGCAGGGTGATTGTGGCATCTTGCACAATCCCTCTTATGTCTGCAACCCCGCCTTTGACCATTGTTGCCTTTGCCCTGCCCTTGGGCTTGACGCATGGACACCCCGACCACGCCCACTGGACGAAGGCTATAGACGCAGATCCTGAGGCTGCAGCTTGGCCGTGCTTGCGTCAAGCATCGGTAGTGAAACGCCATCAACTGCCTGACGACAGTTTCAATGCTTGCCATGAATGGGCTTGGGCACAGGGCTTGGGCTGGCATATCAACGATGGCTTGGTGCCATTAGCCGCATGGCAAGCAAAGCGTTGGGGTTGGCAGTGTCCGCCCTCGCACGGATGGGCCTTCATCGATGCGGTGAATTGGCATATCAACCAAGCACACGTCCATCTGCACGTTCCCACGCCCATCACCCCCGAAGAATCCGAGGCACTGCTGCAGGCCATGCAACCGTTCATGACGCAAGACGATATCCACCTACACCCGCTGCACGCAGGTCGCTGGTTGGCCCACGGACCAGTGTTCAAGCAGCTGCCCAGCGTGTCCTTGGACCAAGTGAATGGCCAGCGCATCGACGCGTTTTTGCAACCCGATAGTGTGGCCGCGCAAAACCCTGCACAACGCCAACTGCGACGCTTGCAAAACGAAATGCAAATGCTGCTCTACACCCATGCTGTTAACGACCACCGCGCCATCGCCCTGAACTCCATTTGGTTCAGCGGCACGGGTGACTTGCCTCCAAGCACCGAGGCAGCGCCACGAGCCGTGATGCTGCACGAAGAATTGCGTGAGGCATGGCTCAGCCACACGCCCACGGTGTTCTTGCCTGCTTTCAAGGCCGTGGTGAACGATCTCATCGCACCCGCCTTGATGCGTGATGAGCAGGTGCTGTTGTGCAACCTGCAGCGCAGCGTGTTGCTTGAAGCACAAACCCCCAACGTATTGCGCCGTCTCCAGCAGCGGTGGCGACCTGTCTTACTTTCTGAGGTGCTGCAATGAAGCTGCAGGTACGTGACGTGCCACCGCGCAGTGTGTGGGCGCTGGAGCAAAGCGGCACACATCCTTTGCTGGCCCGCTTGTATGCCGCCCGTGGGGTACACGATGCGCAAGCTTTGCAAACCGATCTCAAGCTGTTGTTGCCGCCCTCGGGCCTCAAAGGCATAGCGCAAGCAGCCACTTTGTTGGCAGACGCCATTGCCCAACAACATCATCTGTGCATCGTCGCCGATTACGACTGCGATGGTGCCACCGCTTGCGCCTTGGCCTTGCGCGGCTTGAAGCTCTTGGGGGCTCAGCAGGTCAGCTTCATCGTTCCCGACCGTGTGGTCGATGGCTATGGTTTGACGCCCGAGATTGCCCAACGGGTTCATGCCTTGGGCTCACAGGTGTTGATCACCGTGGACAACGGCATCGCCAGTGTGGCGGGGGTGCAAGAAGCGCAAGGCTTGGGCATGCAAGTGTTGGTCACCGATCACCATTTGCCGGGTACCGAATTGCCGCAAGCCGATGCCTTGGTCAACCCCAACCAGCCCGGTTGCACGTTCGAGAGCAAAAGCATGGCCGGTGTGGGCGTGATGTTTTATGTCTTGCTGGCCTTGCGAGCGCTGATGCGTGAACGCGGTATTTTTAGCAAAGACACCGAACCCAAGCTTGACGGCTTGCTGCCTTTGGTTGCCTTGGGCACGGTAGCCGATGTGGTGGGTCTGGACGCCAACAACCGTCGACTGGTGGCCCAAGGTTTGCAGCGTATGCGCAAAGGTCAATTGCCTGCAGGATTGGCAGCTTTGTTCAAAGTGGCGGCACGCGACCCTGCACAAGCCAGCAGCCAGGACATGGGCTTTGCCATCGGGCCGCGCATCAATGCCGCAGGTCGTTTGTCAGACATGACCTTGGGCATCGAATGTTTACGCACCGACGACAGCGAACTGGCGTGGCGACTGGCGCAACAGCTCGACACCATCAACCGCGAACGCCGAGCCATGGAGGGCGGTATGCGCGAACAAGCGCTGCAGATAGCCGAATCCTTGATGGACAGCGAGGATGAAGCCCCCGCAGCGCTGTGTGTGTACGACGAAGACTTTCACGAAGGCGTGGTCGGCATCATTGCCGGTCGCTTGAAGGACTTGCACTACCGCCCCTGCTTTGTGTTTGCCAACAGCCAATCGCAAGGCCAAGCGGTGCTTAAAGGCTCGGGGCGATCCATCCCTGGTTTTCATTTGCGCGACGCCTTGGACGCGATGGTGAAACGCTACCCCGATCTGCTGCTGCGCTTTGGTGGTCACGCCATGGCCGCGGGTTGCACCTTGCTGGAAGACGACTTGGCCACCTTTGAGATGGCTTTGCAAGACATCGCTGCCGCGTGGCTGGATGAAGCCACCTTGTCGCAAACGCTGTTGACCGATGGCGGTTTGCCCCCCGCGTATCTGCGCCCCGATTTGGTCAAACACCTGCAAGCGCAGGTCTGGGGCCAAGGTTTTGCAGCGCCACTGTTCGAAGACACGGTGAATGTGATGAGCCAAAAAATCGTTGGCGACAAACATTTGTCCCTGAAACTGCAATTGCATGGGCAGGTGGTGGACGCCATATGGTTTGGTCGCACCCAAAGCTTGCCGGTGCAAGCCACGCTGGCTTACCGCCTGGATATCAACCTCTGGCAAGGGCTGGAAAAATTACAGTTACAGATAGAAGCCATGCAGCCCTCCTACAATTAAGCCGTGTCCATCCTCAACGCTGATTTGCACTGCCACTCCGTCGTCTCCGACGGCACGCTCACGCCCGAGGCGCTGGCAGCACGTGCCCACGCCAATGGCGTGGAGTTGTGGTCGCTCACCGACCACGATGAAATTGGCGGTCAATCGCGTGCCTGCGCGGCGGCCCAAGCGCTGGGCATGGGTTATTTGCATGGCACCGAAATATCTGTCTCTTTTGCCGGTCGCACCGTGCACATCGTGGGCTTGGGTTTTGATCCTCAAGACCCGCGCATGCAAGAGGGGCTTCGCACCACACGCGGTGGTCGTCACGCCAGGGCTTTGGACATGGCCGCTGGCCTGGCCAAGGTGGGCATACACGGCAGTTTTGAGGGCGCTCTTACCTTTGCTGGCAACCCCGATTTGATTTCCCGCACCCACTTTGCCCGCTATTTGGTGGAAACCGGTGTGTGCGCTGACACTTATGAGGTGTTTCGCCGGTTCCTGACCGAGGGCAAACCAGGCTATGTGGAGCATCGCTGGGCCGGCTTGGGCGACGCGGTGCGTTGGATTCGGGAATGCCAAGGCGTGGCAGTGATTGCCCACCCCGCACGTTACGACTTCACGCCCACCGAGGAATACGCTCTGTTCACCGAATTTAAAAACCACGGCGGCCAAGCGGTAGAGGTTGTGACCGGCAGCCACTCAGCCGCCGAAGCCATCCAATACGCCGACATGGCACGTGAGTTTGGTTTGGCCGCCTCACGCGGCAGCGACTTTCACAGCCCGGACGAGAGCCATACCGATTTAGGCGCCTTGCCTTGGTTGCCCGGTGACCTCACACCGGTGTGGGAATTACTTACCCACCGCATCCAATAAAGCGTCGCCTCCCTTTATGGCGCAATTATTTCAAGTCCATCCGGACAACCCGCAAGCGCGTTTGCTCAAACAAGCCGTGGCTCTGCTGAGCCAAGGCGGCGTGTTGGCCGTGCCCACCGATTCCAGCTATGCCTTGGTCTGCCATCTGGACGACAAAGCCGCGATCGACCGTTTGCGCCAGATTCGTGGCGTGGACGACAAGCATCACCTGACTTTGCTATGCCGCGACCTGCGAGAGTTGTCGTTGTATGCCAAAGTGGACAACCGGCAATTTCGATTGCTCAAAGCCGCCACCCCTGGGGCCTACACATTTATATTGGAAGCCACCAAGGAAGTGCCGCGCCGCGTGGCCCACCCGCAGCGCAAAACCATAGGTCTGCGGGTGCCTGACCACACCACTTTGCTGGCTTTGTTGGACATTCACGGCGCACCGCTGCTGGCCACCACCTTGATTCCCCAAGATGAAACCGAGCCTTTAAATGACGCCGAAGTGATCCGCGATCGTTATGAACACCAAGTCGCGGCAGTGATTGATGCGGGAGCCTGCAGCCTTCAAGCCACCACCGTGGTGGACCTCACGCCCATGGGAAGCGGAGGTGAGCCAGAAGTCTTACGTCTCGGCGCAGGGAAATGTGAACTTTTAGGTTTATGATGTTAGTTAAATAAGGTTCTTTAGGGTTTTTGCGTACCCTAAAGCGCTTAAAAAAATAGCTATTCACATACTTTTCACCGAAAAATTGATAAAGATTAGTGAGAGAATACTTTTGTGAATTTCAATGAATTAGTACAAACAATCACTACCCATGCGATACCTGTGTTGCTTGCCATTACCCTGCATGAAGCCGCCCACGGCTATGCCGCGCGGCTGCTGGGCGACGACACCGCATGGCAAATGGGCCGTGTCACCCTCAATCCTGTGCCCCACATGGACTTGGTCGGCACCATCATCATGCCGTTGATGCTGTTTTTTGCCACCTCGGGTCAGCTTTTGTTTGGCTATGCCAAACCTGTCCCCGTCGATTTTTCACGCTTAAACCATCCCAAACGCGATATGGTCTGGGTGGCTTTGGCCGGTCCTGCAGCCAATTTGCTGCAAGCCTTTTCCTGGGCTGTGCTTATTTATCTTTTGTCAGGCGTGGGCAGCGAAGAGCGTTTCTTTATTGAAATGGCGCAAGCCGGTGTACTGGTCAATTTGGTGATGTTTGCTTTCAATTTGTTTCCACTGCCGCCATTGGACGGGGGTCGCATCGCTGTGGGCCTGCTGCCCCTGCGCTTGGCGATTGGTTTCTCCAAAATTGAGCGCTATGGGTTTTTCATTGTCATGGGCTTGGTGCTCATGGGCACGGTCAACACCTATTGGATGCGCCCCATCATGATGGCCACCACCGAAGGCATTCAGTGGGTGCTTCAGCCTTTGGCTTCCTTGTTGCAGTTATCGCCATGACAGAACGCGTACTCTCTGGCATGCGACCCACGGGGGCCTTGCACCTGGGCCACTACCACGGCGCCTTGAAAAACTGGGTGCGTTTGCAATCCGAGATGGATTGCTACTACTTTGTTGCCGATTGGCACGCCCTCACCACCCATTACGAGAGCCGAGAAATCATCGAGCAAAACGTCTACGAAATGGTGATCGATTGGCTGGCAGCGGGTTTGGACCCCAACAAGTGCACCTTGTTTTTGCAAAGCCGTATTCCCGAACACGCCGAGTTATTCACACTGTTGGCCATGGGCACGCCTTTGAGTTGGCTAGAACGTGTGCCCACCTACAAAGACCAGATGGAGAAGTTGAAAGACAAAGACCTCACCACCTATGGTTTTTTGGGTTACCCCTTGCTGCAATCCGCTGATATCTTGATTTACAAAGCCCGCTGGGTACCTGTGGGCGAAGACCAAGCCAGCCATGTGGAGTTGACCCGAGAAACTGCGCGGCGATTCAACCATTTGTATGGCCGCGAACCCAATTTCGACGCCTTGGTACAAACGTGTTTGGCCAAACTCCCCAAAGACAGCGTCAAGCGCTTTGAAAAATCGCGCAAACAATTCCAAGAAACCGGCGACACCAAAGCCATGGAAGGCGCCATGGGCTTTTTGGCGCAAGCCCCCGAACTCGATGCCAAAGACCGCGAGCGCTTGGAAGGTTATTTCAAAGGAACCGGCAAAGCGGTGTTGACCGAACCCCAAGCTTTGCTGACCGAAGCCAGCAAGCTGCCCGGCTTGGATGGCGCCAAGATGAGCAAAAGCTACCACAACACCATTGCCATGCGGGAAGACAAAGCCAGCATCGAAACCAAGGTCAAGCGCATGCCCACCGACCCTGCGCGGGTCAAGCGCAGCGACCCTGGTAACCCCGATCGCTGCCCTGTGTGGCAATTTCACTTGGTGTATTCACCCCCCGCCACCCGTGAGTGGGTGAAAACCGAGTGTGTGCGCGCTGGTATTGGCTGTTTGGAATGCAAACAACCGGTGATCGAAGCTATTGTTTCCGAGCAACAGCCCATGTTGGCTCGGGCAGAACCTTTTGTTTCCAATCCTCGGCTTGTTCGTGATATCGTAGACGCTGGAACACAGCGGGCTCGCGCCACGGCACAAGAAACCATGCGCGATGTGCGCGAGGCCATGGGCCTGAATTACTAAGAACGGAGAATAAAAATGAGTCTTTACGTCATTGATGACCACCCCATGGTTCGACAAATGATTGGCATGCTGTTGCGCCGCTTGCGCCCCGCATCCAAAGTGGTCGAGTTGGAAAAATACAGCGAGTTGCAAGCTGCTCTCATCAAGAACGGCGAACCCGAGCTGTTCGTCTTAGATTTGCTGCTGCCCGGCGTCAAAGGTGCTACGGCCATCTCGGACGTGAAAAAAATGTATCCCGAGATTCCCTTGGTGGTGCTGTCAGCCATGCCTTCTGGCGAAGCACGTGATGCTTGTCTTGAGGCGGGTGCCGATCTCTACATCGAAAAATCCACTGACACGGCCGAAATTTCCGCGGCCATCCAAGACATCATGAAATCTGATGATGGCGACGACGACGCCGAAGTGGTGGTGATTGGCGACATCAAATTGTCCAAGCGCCAAAAACAGCTCATCCTCATGCTCGACCGTGGGCTGTCCAACCGCGATATCGCTGCTGAACTCAATATCAGCGAGCACACTGTCAAGGTGCATTTGTGGCGTCTGTTCCGCCGCTTGGGTGTGAAGAGTCGTACCCAAACCCTGCACTTTGCCCGCACCCATGGCTTGTTGATGGGCTGATAGCCCTGCGCTTAGCAAGAAAGACCCCAGCCCTTATTTGCTCAAGGGCTGGCTGATTACCAAATTCAATTTTTCTTTGCTGCCAGGCTTGATGGGGCCAGCGCTCACGCCCAAATCGCCAGGTTGCGCCATGGCGTTACCGCTTCTTGAAATGCGTGCCCTCACCATCACCGCACTGATGTGCGAGAGCTTCATCTGCGGGTTCATTGCCATGCTGTCGTCCAGCACAAAGTCATAAGGCAGTTTGTCCACCGTGGTTCGCACAATCGCCAAAGGCATGCGTGGGCCATCGGCGGCATTGGCATAAATGAAGACGGTGTCTTGCGGGGAAACTTGCGTGGCCAAACTGGGGTCCAAGCTAACACGCCCCGAGATACGTTCCGACCCAGGCGCGGTTTTGCCCTGCGCCGGTTTGGCTGGGGCAGCAGGCATTTGCGGTGCTTGGGCGACCACGGTGTTGGGGTCCAAAGGCGGCATGTTCAAACGCTCACGCGCTTTGTTGATGGCTTCCACCAAGGCAGGTAAGTCAGGCGAAGACGCAGGCAACAAGCCTCGCACCTTGTCCCAATATTTCAACGATTCCTGAAATTGCCCTTGCGAAAACGCCGCACTGCCCGCTAGCAACAAGGCATTGCCATGCTCTGGGTCGGCTTTGAGCACGCTGTGGATGATGTCCCATGGCTCACCCTCAAACTTACCTTGATTTTTTTGCGCCAACACCTCGGCACGCTCAATTTGCACATCGTCATTCGCGGCCAGCGCCAGCGATTTTTTGAACGCTTCATCGGCAGGGTCAAAATGTCCCAAGGCACGCTCTATGCGGCCCATCATCACCCAGCCCTCGGCGTTGTTGGGGTTCTCCGCTAAACGTTGGCGCAGTTGCTCGGCCATGGATTGCAGTTTTTCGCTGGATATTTGCTCGTCGCCGCCGACTTGGTTGGCCAGCAAGGGGTCTATGCCCACAGGGGTGCCCACCACAAAATACAAAGCAAATGAGCACAAGGGAATAACCACTGCCACACTGGCGACTAAGCCACGCCAGTGCGAAGTCACAGGGGGCACGGCCGCAACAGCTTGTTTCGGCGTGTCTTCCAACAAGCGCTGGGTGAGTTCTTCATGCGACGCATCAAAACCCGCTTGGTCTAAGGTGCCTTGCGCGAGTTCGTGTTGTAACTCGGCCAAATGCTCGCGGTACACCGCCACATGCGATAGCACTTGCTCGCGCTCGCTGGCTTGCAAACCCGCCAGCGATGCTCGCCGCAAAGCCCAGGCCAACACCGCAACCACCGCCACACACATGACGGCCGCCCACACCAAAAACCACTGCACCGCGTTCATTCAATCTTTCAAAAGTTGTTCTGCTTGGGCGCGCCCTGCAGCGTCCAAGTGAGGAGCTTGGGTTTGGGTTTGCCGACGCAAACGCAAATAACGCCACAAGCCAAAGATAGCCAAGGCCAACAAAATAAATGGACCAAACCACAACGGCCATGTCAACGGTTTAACGGGCGGGCGATACAACACAAAGTCGCCATAACGTTCGACCAAATAGCTTCTGATTTCTTGATCCGTTTTGTCTTCGCGGATCAGCTTGCGCACCTCGCGGCGCAGGTCTTCAGCCAATTCCGCATGAGAAGAAGCCAAGGACTCGTTTTGGCATACCAAGCAACGCAGCTCTTCGGCAATCGCCACCATGCGCGCTTCCACCTGAGGGTCTTGCGCCATGGGCTGCGCTTCGCCAGCGACCACGCCCCCAACCAACGTGCTGAGGCAGACGGCAAGGAAGAGGGTTTTCATGCAGGCTTATCCAATTGTTGAATCAGAGGAAGGATGGTGTCGATCAATATTTGGGGGGTAACGGGACCGACACGTTTGTAGCGAATCACACCCTCTTTATCGATGATGTAGGTTTCGGGCACACCGTAGACGCCGTAATCAATGGCCACGCGGCCATCCAAATCCATCACCGAGAGCTTGTAGGGGTCACCTGATTTTTGTAAAAACTTCAGACTGCGCTCACGCGCGAGTTGCAGTTTGTCCGCGTCTGACAAGGGCGCATTTGCGGTCTCGCTACCTTGCAGTTCTTTGTAACTCAAACCGACGATAGGAATACGCTGGGTCTTGGAAAACTGAACCAGCAAAGGATGCTCTTCACGACAAGCCACGCACCACGTCGCCCAGACATTGAAAATCCATACTTGGCCCTTCATGTCAGCGGGACTGAAAGGCGTGTTGCCCACCAAGGTGGGCAAGTTGAATGCAGGGGCAGGTTTGCCCACCAAGGGCGAGGGGATTTCATGCGGGTCACGCTTCAAGCCCACGCCCAAAAACACCACCAAAGCGGCAAACAGCACCAGTGGCAGCAAAAACTTTTTCATGCGGCACCAGACAAGGCTTCACCCGCAGTTTTGACAGCTTGTTGGTTGGTGTTTCGGCGGTAGCGGCGGTCCAAGGCAGCCAGCACACCGCCTAGCACCATGATCAACACACCTGCCCACAGCCAAGGCACGAAGGGCTTGTAATACACCCGCATGCTCCACGAAGGTGTGCCGCCCGCCACGGGGTCACCCAAGGACACATACAAATCACGCAACAACCCTGAATCAATAGCAGCTTCGGTCATGGGCATGGCAGAGGAGAAATAGCGGCGCTTTTGCGGACGCAACACTTCAATGACTTGATCGTTTTTCAACACCTCAACCTTGGCCTGAACCGCTTTGTAATTGGGCCCCATCACGTCTTGGATCTCGGCCAATCGAAAGGTGTAGGGTGCGATGGTGACGGTGTCGCCCACCGCCATACGTACATCACGCTCAACCTCGTAGGACTTCACGCCGGTGATGCCCAACACCAGCACCGCCATGCCAAAGTGCGCCAAATGCATGCCCCAAAACGAGCCGCCAATACGTCCAGGTTTACGCAGACGCTCCACCACATGCTGCAAGCTGCCCAAAGCCACCCACATGCCTAAGAAGATGCCCAGCATGGTGCCTGCGGACCAACTGCCCAGCACAAAAGGCAGCACCACAGCCAGCAGCACAGCAGCACCGCCGACGAAACGCAAGCGCCAAAACACCTCGCTCATGCGGGCTTCGCGCCAATGCGCGACCGTCCCCGGCACCAAGACAAACAACAAGGGCACCATCAGGGGTGCAAAAACCACATTGAAATAGGGCGGCCCCACCGACAGCTTGCCCAAGTTCAGGGCATCGATGATGAGCGGATACAAGGTGCCCAGCAACACCGCGCCAGTAGCCACCACCAGTAACACGCTGTTGAGCAACAAAAACGATTCACGCGACACCAAGCCCATGGTGCCACCCAAAGTCACCGCAGGTGCACGCCAAGCAAACAAAGTCAGCGACGAACCCACCACCAGCGCCAAAAAACACAAGATGAAAATGCCGCGCGAAGGGTCTGCGGCAAACGCGTGAACCGAGGTCAGCACACCTGAGCGAACCAAAAACGTGCCGAGCAAAGACAGTGAAAAAGCCGCGATAGCCAAGAGCACGGTCCAGGCTTTGAAGCTGCCGCGCTTTTCGGTCACCATCAAAGAATGAATGAGTGCGGTACCCACCAACCAAGGCATCAGCGAAGCGTTTTCCACGGGGTCCCAAAACCACCAACCGCCCCAACCGAGTTCGTAGTACGCCCACCAAGAACCCAGGCCAATGCCAAAGGTCAGAAAAGCCCATGCAATGACGGTCCAAGGGCGCGACCAGCGCGCCCATGCAGCGTCTAAACGACCCGACAGCAAGGCGGCAATAGCAAACGCAAACGCCACCGACATACCCACATAACCCATGTACAACATGGGCGGGTGAATCACCAAGCCGGGGTCTTGCAGCAAGGGGTTGAGGTCTCGTCCATCGGCTGGCATAGGAAAGAGGCGATCAAAAGGATTGGAGGTGGTCAAGATGAACATCAAAAAACCCACCGACACCAGACCCAACACACTCAGCACACGCGCCACCATGGCCAAGGGCAAGCTGCCCGAGAAAATAGCCACCGCCGCCGTCCAAGCGCTGAGCATCAGCACCCACAACAGCAAAGAGCCTTCGTGGCCGCCCCACACCGCTGCAAATTGGTAGGGCTTGGGCAACAAGGTGTTGGAATGCTCGGCCACATATTTGACCGAAAAATCGTTGCTTAAAAACGAAGATGCCAAACACGCAAATGCAAACGACACCAACACAAATTGCAACAAAGCGGCGGGTCGTGCCAGCGACTGCCACACCACTTTGTGACGCAAAGTGCCAGCCAGCGGCACGGTACCCAACAACAGGGCGATGACAGCAGACAACACCAACGCAAATTGACCAAGTTCAGGAATCATCGGCTAAGCGCTTTCAAGGTTTGACAGATTGCGCGGCACGGGCCTGCGCGGCTTTGTCCAAAGCGTGTTGGGCTTCGGGCGGCATGTAATTTTCGTCGTGTTTGGCCAGGACTTCGGTGGCCGTCATCTGACCCTTTTCGTCCAAGCGGCCTTGGGCCACCACACCCTTGCCCTCTTTGAACAAATCGGGCAACAAGCCGGTGTAATGCACGGCAATCTCTTGAGCGGTATCGGTCACCACAAAAGACACGTCCGTGCCATCGCGCTGCACACTGCCCACCTTGACCAAGCCACCGATGCGAAAGGTTTTCTCTTTGGGCGCTTCACCATTCAAGACTTGAGTGGGGGTGAAGAAAAATACCAAATTGCTTTGAAAGGCATTGAGCACAAACGCCGCAGCCAGCGCCAGCACCAGCACGCCACCCGTGATGAAAGCAAAACGTTGCTGTCGAGGCGTCAGACTCATGGTTTCTCAGCCGCTTGTTCAGTCTTGGCCAAAGCCAATGCGTTGCGATGGGCGACGAAAGCTTGCCGAATTTCCAGCAAGATGAACAAGACGGTCATGCCCATGCTGCCCCACACATAAAGCCCATAACCACCCATGAACCAAAACTCAGACCAACTCTCCCACCTCATGCTTGAGCTCCTGTCACTTCAGGCAAAGCTTGTACCCAATCGGTGTGGCGCTCACGCTCAATGATGAGGGTGCGCACCCGATAACACACAATGGCCAAGGTGTAAGCCCAAAACGCCAAAGCCATGAGCAACATGCCCCACAACATCAGTTGCGCCATGCTGGGCGAACGCGTGAGCGATACCGAAGCCCCTTGGTGCAGGGTGTTCCACCATTTCACCGAGAAATAAATGATGGGCACATTGATGGCACCCACAATGGCAATCAAGGCACCGGCACGATCAGCACGGCGCACATCTTCAATGGCGGAGGTAAGCGCCATATAGCCCAAGTACAGAAAAAACAAAATCAATTCTGAGGTCAGTCTGGCGTCCCACACCCACCAAGCGCCCCACATCGGTTTGCCCCACAAAGCGCCCGTCCACAAAGACAAGAACGCAAACATGGCACCGGTGGGTGCCAAGGCGCGTGTCATCATGCCCGACAAACGGGTATTGAAGGTCAGGCCCAACACGCTCCAAAACGCCATGGCCAGGTAAATCACCATGGACATCCAAGAGGCCGGCACATGAACAAAAATAATGCGGTAACCCTCGCCTTGCTGGGCGTCAGTAGGGGCCAAACCAAAGCCTATCCATAAACCTGCCACGGTCAGCGCAAAAGCGATGGCCGCAAGCCATGGCCACAAGCGTGCTGCCAAACCATAAAAGGTCTGCGGAGCAGCGTAATAAAACCAGCGCATCGTCATTTATTTATTCCAAGGCAATACGCAAAGCCGCACTGCACGCCCAAGGGCTGAAAAACACCGCTGGCAACAACATCGCCAACAAAATAGACACATGGGCTTGCGCCCCCATGCCACTGTCCAAGGCTTGTACAGCCCCTGCGCCAAACACCAGCACAGGAACGAACAAGGGTAAAACCAACAAGGCCATCAACACACCGCCGCCACGAACACCCAAGGTAAGTGCCGCACCTATCGCACCAATGCATGACAACACCGGCGTACCTATCAAAAGCGACAGTGCCATCATGCGCAAAGCCTCTGGCGGTAAATCGAATTGCAAACCCAGCAAAGGCGCCAATGCTACCAAGGGCAATCCCGAGAGCAGCCAATGCGCAGTCATTTTCCCTAAGACCAAAAGCCCTAAGGGATGGGGGGACAGCAAGAGTTGTTCAAGCGTTCCATCACGCCAATCGTTTTCAAACAAACGCGGTAAAGACAACATGCTGGCCAGCAATGCACCTACCCACAACACACCGGGCCCAATATGACGCAAAGTGGCAGCTTCTGGGCCTATGGCCAAGGGAAACAAAGCAGCCACCACCACAAAGAAAAACAAACCGCTAAGTACCTCAGCTTTGCGCCTGAAAGCCAAACGCAGATCGCGCACCACCAAGGTAAAGACAGCCTTCATGCGCCCAACCGCCAGGGCTGAACAACACCCCCCAAATTCACCGACTGATGGCTGGTGAACAACAACATACCGCCTTGTTGAACATGGGTTTGCAACACCTGTTGCAAGGCTTGCATGGCCGCACTGTCCAAGGCTACAAAAGGCTCGTCCAGCACCCACAAACGGGCTTTCGATAGCTGCAAACGCGCCAGCGCAACGCGCCGCTTCTGCCCTTGTGACAAGACCCGCAGCGGCAAGTTCGCACGGCTGGCCAAGCCTTGTGTTTGCAGGGCTTGTAAGGCTTGGTCACGGCTCACCCATTGACCTGCCAACACGGATGCAGTGTGCAGGTTTTCCAATGCGGACAGCTCGTCTTTCAGCCCTAGGCTGTGCCCCAAATACAGCAGATCCCGCAAAAATGTCGAGCGGTGTTCGGTGATGGCTTCGCCCCCCCAACGCACCTCGCCGCTGGCCGCCGGTGCTAAGCCGCAGACCATGCGCAATAAACTGGTTTTCCCCACGCCGTTATCGCCTTCGATTTGCATGGCTTGGCCAGCACTGAGCGTGAAACTTTGCGGCGCAAACAGGGGACGACCGCCGCGCTCGCAGCTCAGAGCGATGACTTGGAGTTGGCTCATACCCAAAACGTACCCGCCAAGGTCACTACTTGAGCACCGGTGCTGATTTTGAAACGGGCAATCCCCGCGCTTCGGGCGGTGTTGATGCCACCCATGTCCAACACACGTATGCCGCGCTCTTTCAAAGCTTCCATGCCTTGGTACAGCAACAGGTTGTGCGCATGGGCGTCACGCCCCGCGTCGCTGGTCCAGCCAATTTGGTAGGTGGCCGCTTGACCGTGCAGCAAAAACATCATGCCCGCTACACGGTCACGCCCGATGTCGGCACGCAAGGTCAAGACGTTGTGGCCGGGCTGTTTGCGCGAAGCGATGTAAGCATCGACAAAATGCAGCGGCATGCCTTGCAAGCTGCGGTTGTCGCGCTGCTGCTGCTCGGCGTCCATCAACCAGCGGTACTGGCCCACATTGGTGCCCACGCGGTGTACGGTGAGATCAGATTTTTCAGCGCCACCCACACGGTGGCGAAAACGTTTTTCCAAGCCAGCGCGAAGATCTGCCATGGAGGGCGTGAGGTCTAGAAGCGCGGTGGAGTAGCCCGTCATCACACGCTTCAAGGGCGACAAACCCACATCTTCGCTGCTGGGTTCATTGGGGGTGACAAACAAGAACCGTAACCCCTTGACCGGCAAGCTTTGGCGCAGACTGCGATAGGCGTGGGCTTTGTCTTTGCCGCTCAGCTGAGCTAACCAAACAGGACCTCGGGTACACAGGGCCACACCGCCGAGGTTGCCAAAACGCCTCACCACGCATTGGGCTAAGCCCACGGTTTGGCCATCGGCTTGAATCACCGCCCGAATAACGGTGCCGCCGCTGACCAACATGGTCGAACCATAAGCCCAGTCTTGCTGCAAGGGACCAGCGGTTTGGGCGTGGGCGGTGTCCCAAGCGTTCATGTCTTGGGTGCCCCACTCGACCTTCATGCCGCCACACCCGCTTTGGTTAACATGGATACATGTGGAGCAAATTGTTGAAACGCACCCCCGTGCAAACCGTGATGGGCCACCGCCTGCCCGAACCGCGCCTGACGTGGCAAGCTGCCCTGTGGGTGTTCATCTGTGTGGGCGTCCCTTTGCTGCTGATCGGCACGTTGATCGACCTGGCCATACAGTTGACCACCGGCATATGCACCGGTTTGTGGTGTTTTTTCTAAAGCGTTGCCATTCATAAAGAAGGCATCTTAGCGGGTGAGGCCATGCCGATGATGGGATCTGTTTTTCTGCAAGGTCTGGCCTTGAGTTTGGGCCTGATCGTTGCCATCGGCGCTCAAAATGCTTTTGTCTTGCGTCAAGGCCTGCGCCGCGAGCATGTGGGGAGTGTGGTGTTTTTCTGCGCGAGCATCGATGCCTTGTTGATTGCCGCTGGCGTGCTGGGCATGGCCCAAGCGCTGGGAGAAAGACCCATGGTGGCCCATGCCCTGGCTTTGGCTGGTGCCGCGTTCTTGGCAGCGTATGGCTGGAATGCCTTGCGCCGCGCCTTGCATCAAAACGGCTTGTTGGCGAATGAAGAAGGCGATGGCCTGACCTGGGCCGCTGCCATGGCGCAAGCCGCGGCCTTCACTTTGCTCAACCCCCATGTGTATTTGGACACGGTGTTGCTGGTGGGCAGCATTGGTGCGCAACAGCCCGCAGACTTGCGAGTTTGGTTTGTGGCGGGTGCTAGCAGCGCCAGCTTGCTGTGGTTTTGCGCTTTAGGCTTTGGTGCGCAATGGCTGGCCCCCTTGTTTGCCAAACCGCGTGCCTGGCAGGTGTTGGATATTCTGATTGGCCTGACCATGTGGGCCTTGTCAGGCATGTTGGTGCTGCGTTTGGTGGGTACCATGGGGCTTTGATGCCCCTACACTGGCCGCTTGCTATACGCTCATCGAATGACCACACCCAAACCAGCCTCGCCCCAATCCCTCTCTGGCCTCTTTCCCTTTGTCAAACCCTACAAAGCGCGTATTGCTTTGGCAGGGTTGTTTTTGCTGGCAGCCGCAGCAGCCACCTTGGCGTTTCCGTGGGCCTTGAAACAGCTGATTGACCAAGGCCTCACGGGGCCAGGCAGTGCCGAGCGTTTGGCGGGACAGTTTGCGCAATTGTTTGGCGTGGCAGCAGCTTTGGCCCTTTTTTCAGCGGCGCGTTTTTACACCGTCACATGGTTGGGCGAGCGCATCACGGCGGACGTGCGCAATGCGGTGTATGGCCATGTGTTGCAACAAAGCCCTGCATTTTTTGAAACCACGCAGACCGGTGAGGTGCTGTCTCGCTTGTCCAACGACACCACCTTGGTGCAAACCGTGGTCGGCTCGTCGCTCTCCATGGGACTGCGCAATATGGTGATGGGCACCGGTGCTTTGCTGATGTTGGTCTACAGCCACCCCATGCTGATGTTGCAAGTCATTGGACTGTTGGTGTTGGTGGTGTGGCCCAGCATGACCTTGGGCCGACGTGTTCGCAAGCTCTCGCGTGCCAGCCAAGACCGTGTGGCCGACGCCAGTGCCTTGGCCGCCGAGGTGTTGAACGCCATTCCTGTGGTGCAAAGCTATACCTCGGAGTCTCGAGAAGCCCA
Organism: Comamonadaceae bacterium; assembly: GCA_947455935.1. Lineage (GTDB taxonomy): Bacteria > Pseudomonadota > Gammaproteobacteria > Burkholderiales > Burkholderiaceae_C > Limnohabitans. Next base: position 1,660 of record CANGPV010000031.1, on the reverse strand, counting down.
GCGGTTTAACGAGTCCACCGAGCAAGCCGTCAAAACCTCGCTGCGCCGCGCCTTAGCCCGCTCGGTGTTGGTAGGTTTCATCATTTTGGCCAGCAGCGCAGCGCTGTTGTGGGGCCTCTACCAAGGCACGTTGGCTGTGCGCGACGGCAGCATGAGCGCCGGTGAGTTGGGCCAAACCGTGGTCTATGTGATTTTGCTGGCCAGTGCGTTTGCGGTGCTGGGCGAGGTCTATGGCGATTTGTTGCGTGCCGCAGGTGCCACCGAGCGTTTGATGGAATTGCTGGGCACCCGTTCGGTGGTGAACTCACCGCTGGTGCCCGTGCTTGCACCTTGGCCTGCACATGGCTCTTCATTGTCGATGCAGGGCTTGGATTTTCATTACCCATCAAGACCGCAAACCTTGGCGCTGTCGGGTTTGAGTGGCGACATACCTGCTGGACAAACCGTGGCGGTGGTCGGCCCCAGCGGTGCGGGCAAAACCACGTTGTTTGGTTTGCTGCTGCGCTTTTACGACCCGCAAGCGGGGCGCATTGTGCTTGATGGCGTGCCCATCAGCGAGATGTCGTTGCACGACTTGCGTTCACGCATTGGCATCGTGCCGCAAGAGCCGGTGATTTTTTCAGGTTCAGCCATGGACAACATCCGCTATGGCAAACCCACAGCCACAGACGCCGAGGTGTTGGTTGCTGCCAAAGCCGCGTTTGCCGATGAGTTCATCGTGCAACTGCCCCAAGGCTATGACACCTTCTTAGGCGAAAAAGGGGTGCGTTTATCCGGCGGTCAACGCCAGCGCATTGCCATTGCCCGCGCTATGCTGAAAAACCCGCCGCTTCTTTTGCTGGACGAAGCCACCAGTGCCTTGGACGCGCACAGCGAGCGCATGGTGCAAGCTGCGCTGGAAACTGCCATGCAGGGGCGCACCACCTTGGTCATTGCCCACCGATTGGCCACCGTTCAAAAAGCCGATGTGATTTGGGTGTTGGACCATGGCCGCATGGTGGAACAAGGCACGCACACCGAGTTGGTGGCCAAGGGTGGTTTATATGCAAGTTTGGCGGCTTTGCAGTTCAGCAATGCCTGAGCCATGTCATTGCACAACCTTTTGTCATTGCGAACACCGTGAAGCAATCTGAAGCCTCCCCCAGCGCCATCGACTCCCCCCAAGCGGCGTGGCGGTTACTCACCACCTTGCTGCTGATGCTCTTGGGCAACAGCGGTATGTATGTGGTGTCTGTGGTGTTGCCAGAGGTGCAAGCCGAGTTTGGCGTCAGCCGCGCTGATGCTTCCATCCCCTACACCTTGAGCATGTTGGGCTTTGGCATAGGCGGCATGTGGATGGGGCGTTGGGCTGATCGCTTTGGCATTGCACGGGTAGCAGCCTTGGGCGCTCTAGGTGTAGCCAGTGGTTTTGTGTTGGCGGGTGTGTCGGGTGGCATTGTGGGTTTTGCTTTGGCGCAAGGTCTGTTGGGCTTGCTGGGCATCGCATCCACTTTCGCGCCTTTGTTGGCAGACACCGCGCAGTGGTGGAACAAACGCCGTGGCATTGCGGTGGCGGTGTGCGCCAGTGGCAATTATTTGGCGGGTACCTTGTGGCCGCCCATCGCACAGTGGGGTGTCACCCAAGTGGGCTGGCGCACCACCTATCTATGTATTGGCTTGT
>CANGPV010000030.1 GCA_947455935.1 Comamonadaceae bacterium | reverse complement strand
GGCATGATCGAGTCTTGATGCGAACCTTGATGCATATGAAGGAACCAAGGAAATAACATGGCTGATAACGATACGATTCAATGGACGCCGGAGTTGCGAGCCGAAATGGCCGCCATGACGTCCACCCAACGCGCTGCGGTGCTCATGCTCTTGCTGGGCGAAGAACAAGCTGCAGAGATTGTGAAATACCTCAGTCCCAAGGAAGTACAAGCCTTGGGTGCCGCCATGGTGCAAGCATCGAGCTTGTCGCAAAACGCAGTGAATGTGGTGCTCGACCAGTTTGTCGATATGCTGAAAAAGCAAAACAGCGTGGGACTGGGCGGCTCAGACTATGTAGACAAAGTGATGCGCCTGGCCTTGGGTGACGACAAAGCTAACTCGGTTCTCAACCGCATCATGCCCGGACAAGGCACCAAAGGCTTGGACATTCTCAGTTGGATGGATCCCCGCTCGATTGCCGAGATGATTCGCACCGAACACCCCCAAGTGATTGCGATTATTTTGTCTTTGTTAGATACCAGTGTCGCTGCTGACGTGTTGGTGTATTTGCCACCTGAAGTGCGACCCGAAGCCATTCAGCGCGTAGCCAGCATGGACACGGTACAACCGTCTGCCATGGCTGAACTTGAGCAAATCATGAAGCAGCAGTTTGCCAAGAGTTCGTCCTCCAAGTCGTCAAGCTTTGGCGGTATCAAGGCGGCAGCCGACATCATGAACAAAACCAAAACCGATCTGGAACGCTCGGTCATGGACGGTTTGGAAGAAATTGATGTCGATTTGATGTTGAAGATTCAAGATCAGATGTTTACCTTCGACAACTTGGTCACGGTGGACAACAAAGGTATTCAGGTGCTCATGCGCAACGTGGAGCCCGAACAACTCATGGTGGCCCTCAAAGGCGCACCCGAAGAGGTGTTGGCACGTTTCCTCGACAACATGTCAGAGCGTGCTCGCGGTATGTTCAAGGACGATATGGACGCACGCGGTCCAGTACGTGTAGCCGATGTGGAAGACGCACAAAAGAAAATCATGCGTTTGGCTCGCAAGCTGTCCGATTCTGGCGAACTGATCTTGGGTGGAGCAGATTTTGTTTAAACCTGATGCTCATCAGCCAGGCCCGCGCCATTGGCTAAATGACACTTGGCTGCATTCGGCCGATAAGCTGACCGCCCAGTTCGGTGAGCTCGATTGGACGCAAGTGCCCAAGATGGACTTCGCCTCTGTGTTGTTCAAGCAATTGGCCACGCCCGAGTCTGCCAAGGTTTTTGATGACAGCGAAGGTTTTGTGTTGGAGACCTTTGGCCAACCTTTGCCCACACCGCGTTCAGAAAAGAAAAGTGAGTTAGCTGCCAAAGCACAAGCTGAAGCTACGACGGCGCTGGTGACAGAAAGCGCTGCGGCATTGCCTGTCAAACCCGTTGAACCCCCATCGCGTGTCGATACCTCGGTATTGTTTGGTGAAGAGAGTTTGTGGGCATCGGCCAATCCCGATGTGTGGGATATGTTCACCGACGATGGCATTGTCGACCAACGCTTCGATTCTGCTGATTGGGCTGCGGCACGTGAAGCGGCTTACCAAGAAGGTTTTGCCGCAGGACGTGATGAGGGCAATCAAACTGGTTACGACATAGGCTATCAAACGGGTAAGTTGGAGGGTGTGGCTGAAGGCCAAATGCTCGGTTATGAAGCCGCGCAGTCGCAAGCGGATGCTTCCCAAGCGCAAGCCTTGGAAGCCCAAAAAGCTGAGATTTTTGCCAGCTTGGATGAGCAAAAACTTCTCCTCAAAGAAGTGACCGATAAATTACAAGCATTAAGTGACAACCCCAAAGCGTTGTTTGAGCCTTTGAAGCGTTTGGCGCTGCATATCAGCGAACACATGGTGCTGGCAGAGCTCAATCTCTCTGGACAAGCTATTGAGCGTTTGGTCCAACGTTGTTTAGATGAAATCGACTTACACGGACAACCGCAAGTGGTGATTGAACTTCATCCCCAAGACAAGGCACGTTTGCAAGAGATGGCGGGTGACGTGATGAACCAAATGCAAATTCAAGCCGTTCCTACCTTGCAACCTGGCAGTGTGCGGGTGCTGATGAACGATACCCAAATTGAAGATCTGGTGCAAAACCGCATGCAGTCGCTGGCCAACAGTTTGTTGACACAACCAGAAGCATGGCGTGAGCAATCAGTCTTCTTCCGACAACCTCTGGCGCAACGCGAAGGACAAGCGCAAGATGTGCCCCAACGCGTTGCCTATGAAGAACCTTTAGACGATCTGGATATTTTCGACGGTGACCCCCATGCTTGATTTCACCAATGTTGCTTTGCGAACGCTTATGTGCCTGGCTTTTTTAGCCTGGGTGGTTCGCCCCATGCTGATGTCCATGGTGCGTCGTGAACCCAACTACATGGAGTTGGAAGAAATGGCGCAACTTGCGGTCAACAGCGCTTATCGCCAACAGTTCGCCAGCTTTTATTTGCCCAAGCCTGTCGAAAAATTACCTGCTCCTGCGGTTGAGGAAGTGCGCGAAACTCCTGTTGCCCCTGTCATTCTGCTCACGCCCCAAGAGCAAGAAGAAATGGTCAAACAACAAGAAGCGATGACGCGCAGGTACCAAGGTCACGAAGAAGAGTTGGCGCGTCGTGCCAAGCTTGCCCAAGAAGAAGCCGATCGACTGGCACGTGAAGCCCAAGCCTTGGCAGATCTTGAAGCAGGTTTGAATGACGACGATGGCGACGATGAGTTGACAAAAATGCGTGAGAACATGAAGAAAGAAAAGAAAAAACCTTCTATTCCTGCTGAATTGCTGGCTGGCAACAGCTACGAAGATAAACTCATGGTGGTACGTTTTGTGGCCGAACAAGAACAAAACCGAGTGGCCAACACGATTCGCTCCATGATCCAAATCTAAGTGACGCGCATGATTGATTTCGCCGACGAAGTAGACCAAAGCCTCTCGGGCTTGCGCACACCGCAACCCCAGCGCAGTGGCACCTTGGTGCGTTTGGTCGGTATGACCTTGGAAGCCCGTGGCGTGATGGCACCCTTGGGTGCTTGCTGCGAAGTGGTAGGCAGACACGGCCACCGCGTCGAAGCCGAGGTGGTTGGTTTCAATGACAAGGTCTTGTTCTTGATGCCTTTCACAGAACCTGCCGGCGTAGGTCCTGGTGACATGGTGCGTGTGGTCAGCAACTCCTCTTTGGTCAGCTTGGGTCCTGAATTGTTAGGCCGTGTGATCGATGGTCGTTGTCAACCCTTGGACGGCAAACCAGCACCCGTGTGCAAAGATTTGCTCAGCCTCTTGGGCCGCCCCATCAACCCGATGGAGCGTGGCCCCATCAATAAAATTTTGGATGTAGGCGTCAAAGCTATCAATGGCATTCTTACCTTGGGTCGCGGTCAGCGACTGGGCTTGATAGCCGGCTCTGGTGTGGGAAAAAGCGTGTTGCTGGGTATGCTGACCCGCTTTACCAAAGCCGACATCGTCATCATTGGTTTGATTGGCGAACGCGGCCGCGAGGTTCAGGCGTTTATTCAAGAGTCCTTGGGTGAAGAGGGTTTGGCTAAATCGGTGGTGATTGCCGCGCCTGCGAATGTCTCGCCCGTTCTTCGATTGAAAGCTACGCACCTCACGCATGTGATTGCCGAGTATTTCCGTGACCAAGGCAAAGATGTGCTCATGCTGTGCGACAGTTTGACGCGGGTGGCCCATGCCCAGCGTGAAATTGGGTTGGCCATTGGCGAACCCCCTACAGCCAAAGGCTATCCCCCTTCGGTGTTTGGTTTGTTGCCCAATTTGATTGAGCGTGGTGGTGTGGGCAGACACGGCCACGGCTCTATCACTGCTATTTATACCGTGCTCGCTGAAGGTGATGACGCCGCTGACCCCATTGTTGACATTGCCCGTGCTTCCTTAGATGGTCAAGTGATGTTGTCGCGCAAACTCGCCGACTCTGCACACTACCCTGCGATTGATTTGACAGGATCCATTTCTCGTTTGATGCAAACCTTGCTCAGCAGCGAAGACCTGAAGTCGGCCAACAAACTTCGGCGTTTATGGTCTTTGTACCAACAAAACGTCGACCTGATTCAAGTGGGCGCCTATGAAAACGGATCTAATCCTGAGCTTGATGAAGCCATTCGTTTGCATGATCGCATTGTGAATTTTTTGCGCCAAGACATGCACATCAGCCAAGACTATGATGTGACCCGTACCCAGTTGCGTGAACTGCTTAACCAGTAAACACAGGAAACACCATGCAAGTTCGCAGTTGTTGGTCAGTGTTGACCAAAAAAGCCAAAGACGAAGAAGAGTCTGCGCAAATTGCCATGGTGCAAGCTGCCAAAAAATTGCAAGACCTGCAAGACAGCTTGGCACGCATGAACACTTTGCTGCAAGAATATAAAGACAAGGCGTTAACTGCTCAAGCCAGTTTGCACAGCATGGCGCAAACTGCTAACAACCGTCAATTTATTTTGCAACTGCAAGACCTGATCTCACGTGTAGAAAATGACAAGCAACACGCTCAAGCTGCTTACGATCAATGCAAGCTAGGCCTCACCCAAGCTACACACCAGCGTATGAAAATGGAAACCATGCAAGAAAAAGACGCTCAAAATGTGAAAACTTGGGAACGCAAGCGCGATCAAAAAGAGATGGATGCTTTAGGCTTGACGCTCTTTAACCTTAAGGCCTGACCCAGCCCGCTTCCAACCAGTGCCAATAGTGGGGTTTGAAGGCCCAAGGTATCAAAGTAGTGGAAGTTTTGCTGGGGAAAACACCCGCGGTCGCATGGTCGTGCCACACACCTTTCGCATTCAACGCAGTGAGCAAACCTTGCGCTGCCACACTCAGCAGTTGTGGCTTGCCATCGATGTGCACTTGTGCGGTGTCTTCGTCGGCGTTGTCTAAGCGTTTAAATCCTACGGTCTTGATTTCTGGCAAGGCCATGGCAGCGTCAGTTGGTCCCGAGTACACATCATGCAAACTGCCCCAACTGCGACCTTGCAGCAGTAACTTCAGGTGACGCAGTTGGCGCTCAGCGATGTCTTCGTCACCCAATCGCACACTCACCTGACCCAGCACATTGTCAAACCACACACATGCGTTGGGAAATTCACGCAACAACTGAGGCAAACCGGCAATGGCATCTTGGCGATGAAAATGCAGTTGAGTGCCATGTTCACGCAACACTTTGCCGTGACGCAAACCAAATAACAATGGCACCAAAGGGTCAATGTCAACAACATCAACCTGTTTGAAACGCGCCAACCACGGTGTGGGCAGCATCCACCCAGCGCTCGGGCCAATCAACAATAAATGGGTTTGCGTAGTTTCAATGCTGGCTAAAAATTGGGCTATGCGTTCGCGGGTAGGTAGCCAACGGTTCAAGGAGCGCAAGGCATGGACATGCCAATTGAGACCGCCCGTTCCTCCTGCGTTGGCCAGATCGCGGACCCATGTGGCCAAACCCAGCGACGATTTGAGCTCAGTGTTCACACACCACCTTGAACATGGTGGCGACGGGTGAGTTGGGCGGAACAGCTTGCCATTGGTCGAATATGCCTTCGCTGGTGAGGGCATCTCCGCCCAAGTTGTGACCACTGTACAAGGCCATGGACCTTGTGCGCACTTGTTTTTTGACGCATTCCAGCTCCATCAGTGCTCGACTGGAGAGATAAGTTTTACCTTGTGCTGATTTTTGAGCATCGCGGTAGTCCAGCATGGTCCAGACGCGACGCACAGAGCCATTTTTCTCAATGGAGGCGCGGTCTATGCCATAGGTACCGATGTCAGCCAGTCCCAAAGCCACCCAGTCGGCGGCCATGGCGCACAGCGACAGGGCACTCAGACTCAGGCAAACAAAGAATTTAGAGGATTGACCAAGATTTTTCATGAATTGACGCTTATGCGGTGGATAATGGGGAACCATGCCAAACCAAGACTGGGTTCAGTATTCTCTCAGTATGACATTCGTCTTGTTGCTGTTGGCGGCGGTCCTGTGGTGGCTGTCGCGTCGCAACAAGGGTTTTCTTCTCCCTTCTGGCAAACGCCGTATCCAAATTCTAGAGGCCTATCCCATGGGCCTGCGACACAAGTTGTTGCTGATACAGGTTGACTCACAACGCTTGTTGTTGGCGGTCAATCCCAACGACATCCAAAAACTGCACGCATGGCCTGCAGATTCTTCCTCCCCCGTTGAGCAAGGTGTTTCTGATGCGCACTAAACAAGGATGGTGGTGGCTAGCAGTATTGCTGCTGGCTTTGGTATTACCTGATATTGCTGCTGCCCAAGGTTTGCCCTTGGTGACAGTCAACAGCGGTAAAGCTGGACAGCAGTACAGCATGACGCTGCAGTTGTTGGGCTTGATGACGGTGCTGACGGTATTGCCGTCTTTGCTGTTGATGATGACGTCGTTTGTACGCATCATCATTGTGTTGTCCATCTTGCGACAAGCTTTGGGTACTGGTCAAACACCGCCCAACACGGTGTTGGTGGGCTTGGCCTTGTTCTTGACCCTGTTCATCATGTCGCCGGTGTTTGACGAGGTCTACACCAAGGCCGTCATGCCTTACATGAACGGTACTTTGGGGTTTGACAAAGCTCTGGCATTGGCCGAGGTACCGGTGCGTAACTTCATGATGCTGCAAACCCGCGAAGACGATATCGCCATGTTCATGCAAATTGGTCAGAAAAAAGAAATCGCCAGTGCCGCTGATGTGCCTTTCACCACCTTGGTGCCTGCTTTCATGACCTCTGAGCTTAAAAGTGCTTTCATGATCGGTTTCATGATTTACATCCCCTTTGTGGTCATCGATTTGATCGTGGCCAGCGTGTTGATGTCCATGGGCATGATGATGCTCTCGCCCATGATTATTTCCATGCCTTTCAAGTTGATGTTGTTTGTATTGGTCGATGGATGGACCTTGGTCATGGGGTCTTTAGCGTCTAGTTTTATTTACAAGTGAGGTAGCAATGGATACAGCCATGGTGGTGGATTTGGGGCGACAAGCTTTGTGGATGACGATGCTGATTTCAGCGCCCATGCTCTTAGTGGGTTTGGTAGTGGGCTTGGTGGTGGGTATTTTCCAAGCGGCCACCTCTATCAACGAACAAACCCTGAGCTTCATCCCTAAGTTGTTATCGCTGGGTCTGACAGCCGCCATTTTTGGTGGCTGGATGATCAACAGTTTGGTGGACTACACCAAGATTTTGTATGGCCGCATACCAGGCTTGTTTGGCTAAGTTGCCATGAACTTAGAGATGCTCAATTTGCTGGACAAGTTTTACAGCTTGGTCTGGCCCATGCTGCGCATCTCAGCGTTTTTAGCGTTCTCGTCCATTTTTTCGATCCGTGCAGTGAGTCTTCGAATTCGGGTGTCCATCTCGATTGTGCTGACGGTTTTTTTATCCTTGCACGTGGATATTCCGCGCATAGATCCCGTCACCGCCGAAGGGTTGAGGGAAATTGTCAATCAGTTATTTGTTGGCTTGGTGATGGCCATCATCATGCAGATCTCCAGCGCGGCCATTGTGGTGGCAGGTCAAGCGGTGTCGGGTTCCATGGGGTTGTCCATGGCCAACATGGTCGATCCCTCTTTCGGTAATGTGCCAGTTATTTCACAACTCTTCACTATCTTGGGCACCTTGGTGTTTTTGTCCATAGGCGGACACCTGATCGTGTTTGGCCTGTTGTTGGAATCATTCACCTTGTTTCCTATTGGTAAATCGATGATGTCACAAGATTTACTGGGCAAGATCACCGCATGGGGTGCCCTGATGTTTGTGTCGGCCTTGTTAATTTCTCTGCCTGTGGTTATCACTTTGCTGTTTGTGAATATTGGCGTGGGCTTTATCACCCGTGCCGCGCCAAGTTTGAATATTTTCTCGGTGGGTTTACCTGCCTTGTTGATCGCTGGGTTTGTGGTGCTGTGGTTGTCCATACCCAGCGTGATTCAGCGCATTGCTTGGTTATGGGTGCAAACCTTTAGCCAGATGCGTAGCATTTTGACGGGCGGCTAGGGCCATGGCAGACGATTCCGCAGAACGTACCGAAGAACCGACGGCGCAGCGCTTGAAAAAAGCGCGTGAAGAAGGGCAGATTGCGCGTTCGGTCGAACTGTCCACGGCTGCGATTTTGGTGACAGCTACTTTGTTTTTCAGTTTGTCCGGCAGTTACATGTTTCATCGCTTGGGTGCTTTGTTCACTTCGCAACTGCAGTTCGATCGCAAGGTGATGGACAAAGCTGAGTTGTTGCCAGCCATATTTTTCCAATCTGTCGTTGACGGCTACACCCTGATATTGCCTGTCATGGTTTTGTTGGCCGTGGTGGCGGTCATCTCCACGGTGCTCAGTGGGGGCTTGGTGTTTTCTTTGGGAATGTTGGCCCCTAATTTTGGCAAGCTCAACCCGATGTCCGGTTTGTCGCGCATGTTTGGCACGCGTGCGCTGATTGAGTTGGGCAAATCGATTTTGAAGTTCGCCCTCATCAGTTTAATTTTGTGGAACTCGGTGTCCAACAACATTGATGACTTGGTCACTTTGAATCGTTTGGATTTGGGTACCGCTGTGCAACACGCAGGCACCATGATTTTGGATGCGTGTTTTTGGATGAGCATGGGCTTGGTACTGATCGCTTTGTTGGATGTTCCCTTGCAGCAGTACCAAGTGAATAAAAAGCTCAAGATGACCCGCCAAGAGATCAAAGACGAAATGAAAAACTCGGAGGGTCGCCCCGAGGTCAAGGCCACCATTCGACGCCGTCAGCGAGAGATGGCCAACAACCGCATGATGACCAAGGTCAAGGATGCCGATGTGGTCATTACCAACCCCCAGCACTTTGCGGTGGCTTTGAGTTACGACCCCAATTCTGACGGCGCACCTACCTTGATTGCCAAAGGAACAGACGATTTAGCCCATCGCATACGCGACTTGGCTAAGGAAGAAGGTGTATATATTTTTGAGGCGCCTGAGTTGGCACGTGCGCTGTACTTCACCACCAAACTCGATGAGCCCATTCACGAGGCGCTTTACCACGCGGTGGCGCAAGTGATTGCCTATGTGTTCAGCCTGAACCAGTCGTATGCACCCGGCGAGGGCATCATCAAACCGACTTTGCGAATCCCCGACAATATGCGCTATGACGAAAACGGTTTTCTCTTTCAATGATGAGTCCAGAAAGACGAATCGACCATGAGTGATTTTTACCAAAGTCCCGCAGACAAACTGCGGTTCGAGATTTTGCTCAAGTCCCTTCGAGAGGGTCGACTCAATTTGGCCATTCTGGGCGACGATGAAGTGGCGCTGACCTATTACGGCAGACGTATTTTTCAGCATCTGAAAGAGCAGGGCGAGCAGCATGTGGAGCTGTGGACCTCGGCGGACTCCGAAAAATTGGTCGACCGCTTCAACGAAATATTGTCTGAGTTGACGGTGGATCAGGCGGTAGACAAAGGCAACAAAGCCGCTCCCAAGCGCTTCATGATCTTCCCCGACACCCAAGCCATCCAAGAGTTTGAGTTGCAGTTGTTGGCCAGATTAGTGAATGGTTTTCCTGCCAGCAATATCAATTTGATTTTGTTGGTCAACAACCAGTTGTCGTACGAGAAAAAACTCGCAACCTTTGGCAAAAATCTGTTGCAGTGGGTGTTGGAGTCGGAAGATCCAACCCCAGCCAAGCCTCAGCGCATCGAAACCCGGGATGAAGCAGCCAAAACCTTCGCCCTGCCACCTGCACCTTTGCCACCGCTGGAGCCGCCCCAACAAGCCCCTTTGAAAGAGGCACCTTCCAAAGAGGCACTTTCCAAAGAAGCTCCCCCCAAACCTGTGGCGGCTACGCCTGTTGTCAGTGATAACTTGGACGAACTCGACGACCCCATTGAACCTGTCATGGGAGAAGAAGTGCCCTTGGGAACCACGTTGAGTGGCGAGGAGTTGGCCAAAGAATGGGCCGAGAACGCTGCATCGTCTAGGCGCAGCACCAAGATTGCCGCTATCTTGTTGGTGGCGGTGGTGGGCAGTTTGGCGACTTTCGGCTTTTTGTACCAAGACCTGATTCGTGAAGAAGCCGCTACTTTGCAAGAGTATTTGGGCGGGAAAAAACCGCAAACCGAAGTGAAAGTGACACCGCCTGCGCCACCTGCGGCGACCGTGTCTATGTCGTCTAGCAACATCCCTTCTGCGCCCAAATCGCCCGACATCGTGTTGAGTGAAAAAGAAGAAGTGATCAGTCCCACACCACCTGTCGCCCCACCTGTGGCCCCACCTGCGACCACCGCAACGCCTGCCGCAGCAGACCCCCCCCCTGTGGCTCCAGCCCCAGCTGTGGTTGCGCCCGTGGCGGCAGAGAAGAAGAAAACGCCTGAAAAATCGGTGGATAAACCCCAAGAACCAGCGGCAGAAAAGACCGCTGCTGCCGACGATCCGGCTTGGGTGACCAAATTAGATACCGATACTTGGGTCTTGCAGCATGGGGCTTTTGACAGTTTGGCTGAGGCCAGAGCGTTTCAAGCCAACTCCAGCTTGTTCAAATCGGCTCAGGTCTTGTTCAGCCAGCGTAAAGGGGGTAAATCCTTTTACATTGTCTTGACGGGACCCTATGCGGACAAGGCGATAGCGGAGACACAAATGCGGCAAAACCCCGCCATGGCCAAGGCTTGGCTGCGCACTTCAAAATCGTTGAAAGCTCAGTTTCAGGACTGAGGCTGGCAGCGTGCTTTCAAGTTGTCCGTTCTGCGGTCGACTTCAACTGCGGAGAATGGTTTATGAGCAGTGAAGACAATTTTGATGACAAACCGCTTGCCGATGTCGACGCACAAGCCGTCGCCAAGGCCTTGAACAGCGACCACGTGTTTGAGCGCAGCAGCGCGCCACCCACCATGGTGCAGCCGTTGACCTCCAGCACCGATGAATTTCCCGACGAGCCAGAGCCCCTGCTCGAACCTATGCCTGAACCTGAGCCTTTGGACGCGGATGTGGTGGATCCTGAAGACACCCAATCTGCCTCTTCAAAGGAAGCAGCTTTGGGCGCAGGCAGTAGTTACGGCCATTCAGACCCCGCCAGTTTGGCCGCAGCAGGTTCTGGTGAGTTGCACGCCCCCGCTTTGGTTGCCCAATCTGCTGATGAGCTACGCGCTCCTACCTTGTCTCTGGTCCCATCTGACACACAAGCTGCTCCCACCAACCCGACGGAGGCCACCTCAGCCAGCACTGAGTTGCCAAACGGCATGGTGTTGCAGCCCCATTTAGCCCATTTGGCTCAAGTTGGGCTGGTTGATTCCGATACTTGGGATGAGCAGATCAAGCCGCGCATTGAGCATTTGCAAGAGCAAATCACCGAAGTCAATGAGCGCTTGGATCATTTGACCACCCGTAAATACCGATAAGGACTCCAGCCATGGCGCAAGATGAGGAAAAAGCAAAAACCGCTGAAGAAAGCGCGGTTTTGGCCACGCCGTCTGCGCCCGAGACTGACGTTGTTGCTGAGGGTGTAGATAACCTGCAGGCAAATGCCTTAGATGGCGGCGAAGTCTCGCGCCAACTCGAAGACCTGACTGGCGTGGTGCTGAGTTCAGCCGAAGTGTCTACCCGCTCTGCCGAAGTGGCGGCCAATATCAGCGAGGAAATGCGCAATGTGATGCTCAAGGTCGACGACATGAGCAAGCGCAATGTGCTGCATTCTCGCGTCATGTTGATTGGCTTGCTCAGCTTTTTGATGATTGCGGTAGGGACGTTTTTCGCTATCTCCACCCGTTTGCAACAAAACATTCGCCAGTTAGACGCACTGTCCTTGGCCGTGGGCAAGCGCGTGGTTGAACTCGACGCAACTTTGGCGGCTTTTGGTGATGCCTCCCATGGTTTGGGGGATGCCACCGAAAAAATCGAAAGCATGGAAGAGCATCAAGCCAAGTTCGAGAGCAAGGTCGAAACCAAGATGGACGACATGGCCAAGCTGTTCACCAAGATGCCCGATCAAATTGCAGGTCAGGTGAACGGTCAAAGCGAAAAAAGCTTGGATGCCAAACTGCAAAACCTGCAAAAAAGCATTCAAGCGGTAGAAGCCAAGATGCAAGCCTTGGCCAGCGCCAAAGCCCCTGCTGCGCCACCCCCCCCAGTGCAAAACAACCAAGCCGTCATTGCAGAAATTCAAAAGCTGAAAAAAGACTTGGAAGCCGCCATCGCCGCTAACCATGCCGCTACCAAAGCCGCCCACGAACATGACAAAGCGCAAGAGAAAGCTGCTGACAAAGCTGCTGTGGCGGCTTCACGCAACCCTCCTTTGACCTTGCCGGCTGAAGGCAAATCGCCTGAAACCAAGGCCGCTGAAGCCAAAGCTGCCGCACTGAAAGCCGCTGAAGCCAAAATAGCTGAAGCCAAGGCTGCTGAAGCTAAAGCACAGGCCAAGGCTGCTGCGGACGCCAAGGCCGCAGAAGAAGCCAAGGCTGCTGAAGCCAAAGCCAAAGCCGACGCCAAAGCGGCAGAAGCACGCGCTAAGGCGATTGAAGCCAAGGCAGCTGCTGAAAGAGCGGCGGCACAACAACCCCCCGCCATACCACCGCGTGCCCAGCCCAAGGAAGACCGCGTCGTCTTTCCCCGCCCCAATACCGATAACTAGGCTGACGTTTAAGGCAGCAGTTCCAGCGGCAACTGCTCGTCAAGCTGAAAATGTTTGGCAGTAGCCAGAGGCCAAAACTGGGTAAACACAGCGGGTAGGGTCTTGGTGGGTTTTTTCAACAAGCTGCCCTCAGCCAAACTGGGATAGATCTCCTCCAAAGAGCAGGTTAGCTGCGCGCTGATGCGTCGCATGATGTGCTTGGCTTGCAACTGGCCAGGCGCTTGAAACCCAGCAGCTTGCAACATCTCTTGCAAAGCCACCAAGGTATGGAGGTGAAAGTTTTTCACCCGCTGCGCCTTGCTGGGCACCACCAAGGCCATTTGGCGTTGTGGGTCTTGGGTGGTCACACCCGTGGGGCAGTTACCCGTGTGGCAGGTTTGCGCTTGTATGCAACCCAAGGCAAACATGAATCCTCGGGCACTGTTGCACCAATCGGCGCCCAAGGCCAAGGCGCGAACCATGTCAAAGCTGCTGATGATTTTGCCGCTGGCACCCAACTTTATTTGCGAGCGTAAGTTCACGCCCACCAAGGTGTTATGAACCAAGCGCAAGCCCTCTAGCAGGGGCATGCCCATGTGATCGGAAAACTCCAAGGGCGCAGCACCCGTGCCGCCTTCAGCCCCATCGACCACGATGAAGTCGGGTGTGATGCCCGTCTCTTGCATGGCTTTGGCGATGGCAAACCATTCCCAAGGATGGCCTATGCAAAGTTTGAAGCCGGTAGGTTTGCCACCGCTCAAGGTGCGTAGCTGCTGCACAAAGCTCAGCAATTCGATGGGCGTTTTGAATGCACTGTGGGCAGCGGGGGAGACGCAGTCTTGGTTCAAGGCAACGCCGCGTGCCTCGGCAATTTCAGGCGTCATCTTGGCAGCCGGCAAGACACCGCCGTGACCGGGCTTGGCACCTTGACTGAGCTTGATCTCAATCATCTTCACCTGCGCTTGTGTGGCTTGCTCTGCAAAGCGATCAGGGTCGAAGCAACCTTGTGCATCACGGCAACCAAAGTAGCCCGAGCCAATTTCCCAAATCAGGTCGCCGCCGTGCATGCGGTGGTAGCGAGAAATAGAGCCTTCGCCCGTATCGTGGGCAAAACCGCCCATCTGTGCGCCTTGGTTCAAGGCCATGATGGCGTTGGCACTCAAAGCGCCAAAGCTCATGGCAGAGACATTGAACAAGCTCAAGGCGTAGGGCTGGGTGCAGTCTTTGCCACCCACTTGAACCCGAAAGTCGTGGCTGGCGATGTGGCTGGGCGCAATGGAATGGGTCAACCATTCATAGCCTTCGCCCATCACGTTCAGCTGGGTGCCAAATGGGCGCTTGTCTGATTGGCCCTTGGCGCGTGAGTACACCAAGGTGCGTTGGGCGCGAGAAAAAGGGGCGGCTTCGTTTTCGCCTTCGATGAAATATTGGCGAATTTCAGGGCGAATGAATTCCAGCAAAAAACGCAGATGGCCCAAGATCGGGTAATTGCGCAAAACCGCATGGTGGGTTTGCAGCAAATCGTGCACCCCAATGGCGCTCAGTAGCGAAAACAGCAGCAGCCACCCACTCAGTTGGCCACCCGCTAACAGCACCAACACGCTCAGGCAAAAACCACCCAAGCTGATAAAAAACGTGGTGTAGCGCACCGGGTAGGGCACCCGAGTGGATTCAAGGCGTTGGAGGAGGCGGGACAGATCGGGCATGGGGGGATTCTCCTGGGCTCCACCCGTCCAAGATCGTCAGGGTGGCGATTGACGCAAACGTGAGGCCAACCGTGCTTGCGCCAAAGAGGATACCTCAGCACGTAAGCGGGCCATGGAGAGTTGTTGGTCGGCCGAGCGCTGAATCTCTTGCAAGTCTTTCAAAATCGTTTGACGCAGGGCATCCAGTTCCACATCGATGGTGGACAGGCGCTTGCGCAACTCTCGTTGTTGGTTCATGCGTTGGCTCAGCAAACTCACACTACCGGCAATGACTTTCCAGTTTTGTGCTAACTCGTCTTGCGCAGGTCGGTTGAGTTGCTCGAACAACTCGCCCAACAAGGGGTCGTGCAACACCTCGCTGGAAGCTTTGGCGATGGTTTGTGCGGCTTGTTGGTTGATCTCGCTGTAGCTTTGCGGTGCGTAGCTAGGCTCATCAAAGGCTTCGTTGGAAGCTTCTGCCTCTTCCTCAGCAGCATGGCGTTGTGCAGGGCTGCTGGGGGCGCCTGCAAAGTTATGCACTTGCGCCCAACCCATGCCGGGGTCGTACTGCTTGAGCCCTTTGAATGCGAGGAATTTTTCTTCAGCCATGGTCAAAACAGGTGTTCTTTAGCTTCACAGTTTGGCGGCGTTGCCGCGTGCCAAACGTTTGAGGAATTCGGGAATGCCAATTTGCGACAACGACCTGGAATTGACGAGGGCCTCGTCATTCTCAGCGACTTTGCGTTGGCGGTAGCGACCCAGTACCGAGTACTGCGAGGCATTGGGGATGGTTTCTAGCACGCTGGGTTTTGCCGCTACCAAGGGCACACGCACGCGGCTGGTGTCTTGCTCGGTGAGTTTCACAGGTGCAGGTTTGCGGGGCTGGTTGGCTTGAGCCATGCGGATTTCACGCGCTGCACAAATCGCTTCGCCAAATTCGCGGAAGGACTCGCCGCCAATATCTTGGGCGTCCATCAGGTAACCACGCTCGAACAAATCACGGGCCGATTGCGATTCCAAAATGGGGGGTGCCAACATAAAGCTGACTGGGAAGCGCTGACGGGTAAACACATCGGAGTTAAGTTGTTCGTTCAACACACGTGTGGGACATACCACCAACATGGGGCGGCGCTCCGAGGCCGAGTCAAACACCCAGCGATTACGGTTTAAGAAACCCGAGGTGGCGGCTAATTCAATTTCGGATACCGAAGTGGGGACCAAGACCATGTCGAACTCGAACATCAATTCGCCCGCCAAAGAGTCGGACCACGTCAAGTCACACACCAAGATGTCGCACTCGCTGGCGGCACGGCGCATTTGCAATCGCGCTTCAAAAATAGGACGGTTGCCGCCTTGATCGACGGGTAAGGCCAAATGCTTGATAACAGCACCCACATCAGGTGCTTGGTTCAACCAAGTGCTGGAAGAACCGTGGGGGTCCCAGTCAATCAGGGTCACGCCCAAATTCATGCTTCGACTCAGAAAAGCCACCAAATTGGCGGACAGCGTGCTTTTGCCTACGCCGCCTTTTTGACTTGTGACCAAAATCTTGAATGCCATTGTCAGCTCCAGAGGTTACGGAGGTGTCAAACCCACCGGCGTCTGCCAAACTGCAGAAACCAAATGAGAAAAATTCCGTAAGGGGGGATGGATATTAGCTTTTTTTGTATTTATGTCAAATTTGCCGTTTTGTAGGCTGTTGTTTTGTTGCGACTTCTGCTTGTGGCGGCGTCATGCTTCACAATGGCAGGCAATGGACAAAATTCGCATAGACAAATGGCTGTGGGCCGCCCGCTTTTACAAAACCCGCTCCTTGGCGACGGACGAAATTAACAAGGGCCGTATTGAGGTGAACCAGCAAACCGCCAAACCTTCGCGTGAGGTGCGCGCGGGCGACACGGTGGCCATGCGTCGTGAGGGCTTGGTGCGAACAGTGACCGTGGTGGCCTTGAGCGATGTGCGGGGCTCTGCGCCTGTGGCTCAAGGTTTGTACGCCGACACTCCCGAGAGTTTGCAAGCCAAAGAGGCTTATGTGCAGCAACGCCGGTTTGCCAAAGAACCGGCGCTGGCGATTGAGCATGGTCGTCCGACCAAGCGCGACCGACGTGATTTGCAACAAGCCCAGCATGGCTGGGACGACCGTTGGAGCGCTTCCATTGATTAAATTACTGACCATGGCCCAACGGGCTTTGTGGCGAGACGCCCGTGCGGGTGAATTGCGCTTGCTGTGGGTGGCGGTGGCGCTGGGCGTCGCCGCGCTGACGTCGGTGGGCTTTTTGGCCGACCGTATCCAAGGCGGCCTGCAACGCGATGCGCGCCAGTTGCTGGGCGGGGACGCGGTGATCGCCAGCGACCATCTTTTGCCCCCCGAGGTACAAGCGCAAGTCAAGCGCTTGGGGCTGACCTCAGCCACCAGTTTGAGCTTTCCCACCATGGCCCGAAGTACCCAAGGGGCCAGTCGGTTGGTGGCTTTGAAAGCGGTGGCCGATGGCTACCCGCTCAGGGGACGCTTGCAGATTGACCGACCCACGCCCATCACCGATCGCCTGCCTGCCCAGGGCGAGGTTTGGGTAGAGCCCGCCTTGATGGAGGCTTTGGAGCTCAAGGTTGGCGAGGATTTATCGCTAGGTGAGCGCAGACTTCGTATTGCAGAGGTGTTGCTCAGCGAACCCGACCGTGGTGCAGGTTTCATGAACTTCGCCCCGCGGGTGATGATGAACCAAGCCGATTTGCCTGCCACCCAATTGGTGCAACCGGCCAGCCGCGTCAACTGGCGTTTGGCGGTGATAGGCCCGCCCCACAAGGTGAGTGAGTTCGTGGCCTGGGCCAGCGACTACGTTAAACAGCCCGAGGTGCGTGGCATGCGGCTGGAGACCTTGGAGGCTGGGCGGCCGGAGATGCGCCAAACCTTGGATCGCGCTGAAAAATTTTTGCATTTAGTGGCATTACTTGCCGCTTTATTGAGTGCGGTGGCGGTGGCCTTGGCTGCCCGTGGTTTTGCTGCGCGGCATTTAGACGACTGCGCCATGTTGCGGGTGCTGGGGCAAAGCCAGCGGCATATTTTGACGGTCTATGTGTTGGAGTTCTTCACCGTGGGCTTGCTCGCGAGCTTATTGGGTTTGGCGATGGGCTTTGGTTTGCACCAAGTGTTTATCCAGTTGTTAGCAGGTTTGGTCGAGACCGACTTGCCCGCGCCCAGCATGTCACCGTTTTGGCAGGGTTTGGGGTCAGGTTTGACGTTGTTGATTGCGTTTGGTTTGCCACCTATTTTGCAATTGGCGCAGGTGCCGGCTTTGCGGGTGATTCGCCGCGACCTGGGGCCGCTGCGTGCGGCGTCCTTGGGCGTGATGCTGTTGGGCTTGCTGGGATTCTCAGCTTTGTTGCTGAGCGCCAGCCGCGATGTGTGGCTGGGCTTGATGGTGGTGGGCGGCTTTGCGGGCGCGGTAGTGGTCTTTGCTGGCATGGCATGGTTGGGCGTGATGGCTTTGCGTCGCTTGATGGCGCTTAGCGGTTTGCCCACATGGTTGCGCTTAGCGACGCGTCAAATCAGCGCCAGACCGGGCTACACCGTGGTGCAGGTCAGCGCTTTATCGGTGGGCTTGTTAGCGCTCATGCTGCTGGTCTTGCTGCGCACCGATTTGGTTGACAGCTGGCGCAACGCCACACCGGCAGATGCACCCAACCGGTTTGTCATCAACATTCAACCCACACAGTCACAGGATTTTTTAGACACCTTGCATGAAGCGGGTGTGGCCAAGCTGGACTGGTACCCCATGATTCGGGGGCGGCTGATACAAATCAATGGTGAAAACGTGCGGGCTGAGCGTTACAGCGACGAGCGGGCGCAGCGCTTGATTGAGCGGGAATTCAATCTCTCGCACGCTGCGCAAGCCCCAGCGCACAACGTGGTCGTGCAAGGCACTTGGAAACCCGAAGAAGCCAACGCCATCAGCATGGAGGAAGGCATTGCCAAAACCTTGAACCTGAACTTGGGCGATCTGCTGCGCTTTGACATGGCAGGTGTGGTGGTGGATGTACGGATTACCTCCATAAGACGGGTGGACTGGACCTCCATGCGAGCCAATTTCTTTGCTATTTACCCTGTGTCGGCCATGCCGGACATGCCGATGACGTACATCGCTGCCTACCGCGCTCCCACGCAGTCGGGGTTTGACAATGCGTTGGTTAACAAGTTTCCCAACATCACCAACGTGGACATGGGTGCCACCATCAACCAGATTCAAAAAGTGCTGGGGCAGGTGATTGGCGCAGTGGAGTTTTTGTTTGCCTTCACCTTGGCGGCGGGGCTGGTGGTGCTGTTTGCCGCCGTCACCGCCACCCGCGAAGAGCGTGCCCGTGAATACGCGGTGCTGCGGGCTTTGGGTGCGGGTAACCAGTTGCTGCGCCAAGTGCAAACTGCTGAACTTTTGGGTGTGGGCGCACTGTCAGGTGCCTTGGCTGCCTTGGTAGCAGTGGCCATGGGCTGGGGCTTGGCCCGTTATGTGTTTGAGTTTGCTTGGACCGCCTCGCCGTGGGTTCCCTTGTTTGGTGTCATCAGTGGCGCATTGCTGGCTTGGGGCGCGGGGTGGTGGGGTTTGCGTGAGGTGCTGCGTCGCCCTGTCGTTGATACCCTGAGGCAAGCGGTTAATTAATTGGGGTCAGATCCCAATTATTTCAGCAGCACCACCAAAGCGCCTGCGCCACCTTCGGAGGCCTTGGCTTGCACAAACGCCAGCACCTCGGTTTTTTGCACCAACCAGCGCTGCACCTTGGACTTGAGCACCGGCGTTTTTCCCGGTGAGCCTAAGCCTTTTCCGTGCACAACCCGCACACAACGCCAACCGCGTTTGGTGGCGTCGCGGATGAACTGTCCCAAGGCTTCACGGGCTTCATCGCTGCGCAAGCCGTGTAAATCAATTTGCCCTTGAAGACTCCAATGTCCTTTTCGCAGCTTTTGGGTAACGTCAGTGCCAATGCCTTGGCTGCGGTAACTCAGCTCATCGTCGGTATCGAGCAAGGTGGATACATCGAAGTCGTCGCTCAGGCTTTCGCGCAGCACATTGGCGTCGTCTCGGCGCTGTTGCTGCGCCAAGGGCTTGGCGGGTTCGGGTGACAAGCTCACACGTGGCGAATGCGACAGCGTAGTGACCTCGCCCACGGCGCGGATGAACAAATTCTTTTCAGCATGAGCGCGGCGCTGCGCCTCTAGCCTCGCGGCTTCAAGTGCGGCAGCTTGCTCGGCCGCGGCTTGAAGCTTGGCCTTGACAACGGCCAAATCTTGCAAACTGCGGGCCTTCACCATGCGCTGTTCTCCGCCATGGACCAACTCCGCCCAGGCCCGACGATGACATGGTCTAGCACCCGCACGTCCACCAAAGCCAAGGCATTGCGCAAGTTGAGTGTGAGTTGGTTGTCGGCGTGAGAGGGACGAACCTCACCGCTGGGGTGGTTGTGCGACAAGATCACCGAGGCTGCCCCTAACTGCAGCGCCAACTTCACGACTTCACGCGGGTAGACCGAGGTTTGGTTGAGGGTACCCGTGAACATTTCTTCAAACCGAAGCAAGCGGTTTTGCCCATCCAGAAACAAGACCCCAAAGACCTCGCGGGGTTCTTGCCCCAGTTGAAGTTGTAAAAACTGTTTCACGCAGTCGGGGTGGCCCATGATGTCAGTGGCTTGCATTTGTTGCAGCAAGGTTCGCCGCGACAACTCAACCACCGCTAACAACTGCGAGCGTTTGGCCATGCCGCCCAGACCCTTGGTGCTGCGTAAACGTTCGGGGCTGGCATAGAGCAAACCAGCCAAGCCTTGAAAGCTGTCCAGCAAACTTTGCGCCAGTTGCAACACGCTTTGTCCCCGCAAACCGCTGCCCAGTAACACCGACAACAACTCCACATCAGTCAGCGCTTGGCTGCCGAGCGTGAGCAGTTTTTCGCGCGGGCGCATGGCTTTGGGCAAATCTTGCAGCTGCATGGCAAAGGAGTAGGTCAAGAGCATGGTGGGTTAAACAAGGGACATCATCGCTTTGGGAATGGGCTGCGCCAAGTGCACCAAGCCCGCAGGCTAATGTGATCCATGGCCTTTCTACAATAGATTCAGTTTACAAAAGACACCTATGCAAGCAACCCCCACGATTGAAGCCGGCTCGTTTCTGACTTTGCACTACCGATTGAGTGGTCCGCAAGGTGACGTCATCAACACCTTCGGCGGCCCGCCCGCCACCTTGTCCTTGGGTAATGCCGAGCTGTCACCCGCTATTGAAGCACGACTGCTGGGCCTTGCCGAGGGCCAGCATGTGACATTGCACCTAGCCGCTGGCGAAGCCTTTGGCGAGCGCAACCCCGCTATGCTGCAATGGGTGCCCAAGCAGTTGCTCGCCACGTTTGGCGACGCCGATGCGTCGTACTTATTGGGTGAGGTGGTGGAGTTTCCCGCGCCTGACAATGCAGGCAAGTATGCTGGCGCTGTGGCGCAGCTGGGCGATGATGCGATTTTGTTTGATTTCAACCATCCGCTGGCTGGCAAAGCCGTCAGCATGGAAGTACACGTCATAGGGGTGCTGTGAATGCCTGATTTGCAAGAAATTGTGTTGGCCGAGCCGCGAGGCTTTTGTGCAGGCGTTGACCGCGCTATCGATATCGTCGAGCACGCTTTGACCAAATTTGGCTCGCCCATTTATGTGCGCCATGAGATTGTGCACAACACCCATGTGGTCGAAGACCTGCGTTCGCGGGGTGCCATCTTCATTGAAGATTTGAACGATGTGCCCGAGGGTGCCACCTTGGTGTTCAGCGCCCACGGTGTGCCTAAAGAAGTCGAATATGAAGCGGTACGTCGCGGTTTTCGCATCTTTGACGCCACCTGCCCCTTGGTCACCAAGGTGCATGTGGAAGTGGCCAAGCTACACAAAGAGGGTTATGAGTTCATCATGATTGGGCACAAAGGCCATCCTGAAGTGGAGGGCACCATGGG
>CANGPV010000029.1 GCA_947455935.1 Comamonadaceae bacterium | reverse complement strand
GTCGGGTCGACCAGGGGCTTTGTGGTCAACGTCTTGCAGCGGGGCTTGAACATCCAAAGCAAGATGCTTGCGCTCCAACCAAAGCCGTTGCACCGCCTGTACTTTGTCGGTGGCTTGGGTTTCACACAATGCCCTTAAGGCGGCTTCTCGCAATTCCATCTCTACAATTGTAGAAACCTCAATGAACGGCAAACCCATGGCTATTTACCAGCTCGACGACCACACCCCTCAGATTGACCCCAGCGCTTGGGTGGCGGACTCCGCCCATGTGATGGGTGCCATCACTTTGGAGGCCAACACCAGTGTGTGGTTTGGCGCAGTTTTGCGCGGCGACACCGAAACCATCCATATTGGCGAGGGCAGCAATGTGCAAGATTTGGCCGTCATCCATGCCGACAACGGCTTGCCGGTGGTGGTGGGCAAGAACGTGACGGTAGGTCACCAAGTCATGCTGCACGGCTGCACCATAGGCGACGAGAGCTTGATTGGCATCGCTGCGGTGGTGTTGAACGGTGCTCGCATCGGTCGCCATTGCGTGGTGGGTGCAGGCTCGGTGGTGACCGAGGGCAAAGAATTTCCCGATGGCAGCCTGATCATGGGCACCCCCGCCAAAGTGGTGCGTGAACTCACGCCAGAGCAAATCGAGGGCTTGCGCATGAGCGCCAAGCACTACACCCAGAATGCGTTGCGCTTCAAAAACGGTTTGAAACAGATCGCATGAGTGAGTTGCACAAGTTTTTGTTTGAAGGGCTGCCTGTGCGCGGCGTATTGGTGCGCTTGACCGACAGTTGGCAAACGGTGCTGGCCAAACGGGCGGCCAACGCCGAAACCGGCGCTTACCCCCCAGAAGTTCGCGCTTTATTGGGCGAGATGACCGCAGCAGCGGTACTGATGCAAGCCAACATCAAATTCAACGGTGCTTTGGTCTTGCAAATGATGGGCGAAGGTCCTTTGAAACTGGCGGTGGTGGAGGTGCAATCCGATATGCGTTTTCGCTCGACTGCCAAAACCATAGGTGAAGTGCCCAAAGGCATGGGGCTGGCTGATATGGCCAACCAACGCAACCTAGGACGCTGTGCCATCACCCTCGACCCTTTAGGACGCCGCCCAGGGCAGCAACCCTACCAAGGCGTGGTGCCTTTGTATGACGACCACCGCGAACCTTTGAATCGTTTCAGCGATGTGTTGGCGCATTACATGTTGCAAAGCGAACAACTTGACACCAGCTTGGTGCTGGCGGCCAATGACGATATCGCTGCAGGTTTGTTGATACAACGCTTACCCATGCATGGCGCGGCCAACTTGGCTGGCAAAGAAAGCATGGCCGACGAAGCTGACATTGGTCGCAACGAAGACTACAACCGCATAGCTATTCTTGCGCAAAGCCTGACCAGCGAAGAACTGCTCACCCTGTCAGCCGATAAGTTGTTGCACCGATTGTTTTGGCAAGAAACCGTACGCCGCTTTGAACCCGCTCCCGCCGATGAATCGCCGCGCTTTGCTTGCTCGTGCAACCGTGATCGGGTCAGCAATATGCTGCGCGGCTTGGGTCAAGACGAGGCCAACAGCATTTTGGCCGAACGTCCCTTGATCGAAGTGGGTTGCGATTTTTGTGGCCAGCAATACCGCTATGACGCAGTAGACGCAGCCCAGCTGTTTGCCCAGCAGTCTATCCAGCCCCCAGGCTCATCGGCTTTGCAATAAGCCAGAGAACAGCCGCAGTTCACACGCGGGATCGCTGCAGGTTTCGCATACGCCTTGCCAGCGAATAGGCACCGATTGCCTTGAGAGACCCGTGACACTATCGGGGGGCAGCAAGGCCTTCAGACAAGGGCCCATGAACCCTTGCTCTTCGGCGTGAATCACTTGAAAAGACAAGCCCTGGTTCACAAGGTGCGCTCGCCAATCGGCTGATGCGTTGCCAGCCTCTGAGCTTGAACACAGCAAGATCTGACAAGGCTGCGCTGAAGCTGTCCACCAAGGGCTAAGTTCGGGGGTTTGAAAGTTCAAGTGTGGGTTGATAGGCGTCAACACTTGTCGCAGCGATGCAGCAAGGTGCTGCATACGACCTACCGGCAAGCCAACCAGAACGATGTGCATCGCCTTATTTGGCGATTTGCACAAAAATTTCGTTGGGCTTGACCATGCCAATTTCAAAGCGAGCACGCTCTTCCACCATTTCCATGCCATCGCGTAAATCACGTAACTCGGCCCGCATACGGTCGAGTTTGAGTTCAGCTTGGGAGTTGAGCGCTAACTGGGTTTGAACCTGTTGGCGCAAGCGCCATACATCAGGAATACTGCCGCGACCAAACCACAGCTGCAGTTGTAAAACCACCAGCAGGGTCAACAAGATGATCGGAACAGGACGACGCATGGGTACTACGTGGGTCGGTTTCAGTGGCGCAGATTGTAGAAAGCTGCACGGCCAGGGTAAGAGGCGATGCTACCGAGATCTTCCTCGATGCGCAATAACTGGTTGTATTTGGCCATACGGTCAGAGCGGCTGAGCGACCCAGTCTTGATTTGACCTGCATTGGTACCCACCGCGATATCGGCGATGGTGGTGTCTTCAGTTTCGCCCGAGCGGTGGCTGATGACGGCGGTGTAGCCAGCACGTTTGGCCATTTCAATGGCAGCAAAGGTTTCGCTCAGGGTGCCAATTTGGTTGATCTTGATGAGGATGGAGTTGGCGATGCCTTTGTCTATGCCTTCTTGCAAAATTTTGGTGTTGGTGACAAACAAATCGTCGCCCACCAGCTGCACTTTTTTGTTCAGGCGATCGCTGAGGTGCTTCCAACCGTCCCAATCGCCCTCGGCCATGCCGTCTTCAATGCTGAGAATGGGGTATTTGTCCACCCAAGTTGCCAACATATCGGTCCATTGACCTGCATCGAGCACCAAGCCTTCACCTGTCAGATGGTATTTGCCGTCTTTGTAAAACTCGCTGGCAGCGCAGTCGAGGCCCAAAACAATTTGCTCACCAGCAGTGAAACCGGCTTTGTCGATAGCGTCCAAAATCATTTGAATCGCCGCTTCATGGCCAGGCACATTGGGGGCAAAACCACCTTCATCGCCGACTGCAATGCTCATGCCCTTGTCGCTCATGATTTTTTTCAGGGCATGGAAAACTTCTGCACCGTAGCGCAAGGCTTCTCGGAAATTGGGCGCACCCACGGGAATGATCATCAACTCTTGTAAATCTAGGTTGTTGTTGGCATGGGCACCACCATTGACCACGTTCATCATGGGAACAGGCATTTGCATGCGCCCCATGCCACCGACATAGCGGTACAAAGGCAAACCAGATTCTTCTGCTGCCGCACGTGCCACCGCCATAGACACCGCCAAAATGGAATTCGCACCCAATCGGGCTTTATTGTCTGTTCCGTCAAGGTCAATCAGCGTGTGGTCCAAAAACGCTTGTTCGCTGGCATCCAAACCAATCACGGCTTGGGTGATCTCGTTGTTGACGTATTCCACCGCTTTCAAAACCCCTTTGCCGCCATAGCGCGCAGGGTCGCCATCGCGCAACTCAATCGCCTCTCGGCTACCCGTGGAAGCACCTGAGGGAACGGCCGCACGGCCCATGATGCCGCTTTCTAACAAGACATCGCACTCCACCGTGGGGTTACCACGGCTATCTAAAATTTCACGGCCAACGATGTCGACGATTGCACTCATGTTCTGACTTTCTTCGAGAAGGAAAACAGGCTTGATAAGCCCAAAGGTTGATATAACTAAACAGAAAAATGGTTTTCAAGCAAAGGGCCTTGCTTGACGACTTTGTCAATCGCAACCAAGCTTTCAAGAAGCGCTTTCATGTGTTTCAAGGGAACCGCATTGGGGCCATCCGACCAGGCTTGGGCTGGGTTGGGGTGTGTTTCCATGAACAGTCCAGCCACACCAGCTGCCACGCCAGCGCGGGCCAGCACGGGCACCATCTCACGGGCGCCACCGCTGCTGGTACCTTGGCCACCGGGCTTTTGCACCGAATGCGTGACATCAAACACCACGGGTGCTCCTGTGTGGCGCATCTCGGCCAAGCTGGTCATATCGGCCACCAAATTGTTGTAACCAAAGCTGACACCACGCTCACAGGCCAAAAAATTGTCTTCGTTCAGGCCTGCCTCACGGGCTGCAGCACGGGCTTTGTCGACCACGTTTTTCATGTCCCAAGGGGCAAGAAACTGGCCTTTTTTGATATTTACAGGCTTGCCGGACTGGGCGACAGCACGTATGAAGTCGGTTTGACGGCACAAAAAAGCAGGTGTTTGCAGCACATCGACCACGCTGGCCACAGAAGGGACTTGCGACTCATCATGCACATCGGTGAGAACAGGCACATGCAGTTGCCGGCGTACCTCATCCAAAATTTTCAAACCCGCATCGAGTCCCAAGCCACGTTGGGTGCTGCCCGAAGAGCGGTTGGCTTTGTCGAAAGAGCCTTTATAAATCAGTGGAATACCCAGCCCCTTGCAGATCTCTTGGAGTTGCCCAGCGACGTCCAGCGACATCTCCAGACTTTCAATGGAGCAGGTACCTGCAATCAGGAAAAAAGGTTTGTTCAGACCCACCTCAAAGTCGCATAGCTTCATGCGACAACTTTCAATTTTTTGCGCTCGCTTTGGTAGATGAGGGCGGCTTTGACAAAGGCGATGAACAAGGGGTGGCTGTCCCAGGGTGTGGACTTGAACTCGGGATGGAATTGAACGCCCATGTACCAAGGGTGAACCGAGGAGGGCAGTTCAACAATTTCAGTCAGTTGTTCGCGTTGGGTCAAAGCCGAGATGACCAAGCCAGCTTCTCGCAATGGGTCAAGGTAGTTGACATTGGCTTCGTAGCGATGACGGTGTCTTTCGCTGACATGATCGCCGTAAATATGGTGAGCCAGTGTGTGTGGGGCGACATTGGAGGTTTGCTCGCCCAAACGCATGGTGCCGCCTAAATCCGATTTGGCATGTCGAGTTTGCACCTTGCCATCGGCATCTTTCCACTCGGTGATCAAGGCAATGACGGGGTGGGGCGTATCGGGCTCAAACTCGGTGCTGTTAGCACCTGTCAGTCCTGCGACGTGTCGAGCGTATTCGATGGTGGCGACTTGCATGCCTAAGCAAATGCCCAGGTAGGGAACTTTGCCTTCACGAGCGAAACGAGCCGCACAAATTTTGCCTTCGATACCGCGCTTGCCAAAACCACCGGGAACCAAGATAGCGTCAAAGCGTGACAGCTGGGCGATATTGGCAGGGTCCAAGGTTTCCGAATCGATGTACTCGATATTGACCTTGGCGTGGTGGTGAATGCCAGCGTGGCGTAAAGCTTCATTCAATGATTTGTAACTGTCCGACAAGTCGACATACTTACCCACCATGGCGATGTGCAACTCGTACTGGGGGTTCTCCACTTCTTGCACCAAATCATCCCAGCGCTTTAACGTGGCAGGCGCCGTGTTGATGCGCAATTTTTCGCAAATGAGCGCATCTAAGCCTTGCTCGTGCAACATGCGCGGCACTTTGTAAATGGTGTCCACATCCCACATGGAAATCACGCCCCATTCGGAGACATTGGAGAACAACGAAATTTTGGAGCGTTCTTCTTGAGGAATGGGTCGGTCAGCTCGGCACAGCAAGGCATCGGCTTGGATACCGATTTCACGCAATTTTTGGGCCGTGTGTTGGGTAGGTTTGGTTTTGAGTTCGCCCGCTGCAGCAATCCAAGGTACATAACTTAAGTGCACAAAAGCCGCGTTGTGTGGCCCCATGCGCAAGCTCATCTGGCGCACGGCCTCTAAGAAGGGCAAGGATTCAATATCACCAACGGTACCGCCAATTTCCACAATGGCCACATCCACCGCGTCGGCGGTCCCTACGCCTGCGCCACGTTTGATGAAGTCTTGGATTTCATTGGTGATGTGCGGGATGACCTGCACCGTGGTGCCCAAATAATCGCCGCGACGTTCTTTTTCAAGAACGCTTTTGTAGATTTGTCCTGTAGTGAAGTTGTTGGTGCGGCGCATCCGCGTGGTGATGAAGCGCTCATAGTGGCCCAAATCCAGATCGGTTTCAGCGCCGTCTTCAGTGACGAAAACCTCGCCATGCTCAAAGGGCGACATCGTGCCGGGGTCGACATTGATGTAGGGATCTAGCTTGATTAAGGTGACTTTGAGGCCTCGCGATTCAAGAATCGCAGCGAGGGAGGCTGAGGCGATTCCCTTGCCAAGGGAGGACACCACACCGCCGGTGACGAAGACAAATTTGGTCATGTCGGGATGGGAGGGCCTGGTCTCCCTAGAGGTGGTAATGCCAAATTATAGGGGCTCTGCTACATTGCGCCCCATGAGTGATCTGTCCAACAAACATATCGTACTGGGCTTGAGCGGCGGTATTGCTTGCTACAAAGCTGCAGAACTGTGCCGTGCCTTGGTCAAAGAAGGGGCCACCGTACAGGTGGTCATGACGGAAGCTGCAGCCCAGTTTGTCACCCCTGTGACCCTACAAGCCCTGTCCAACAATCCTGTCTACGTGTCGCAATGGGATTCCCGTGAGCCCAACAACATGGCCCACATTAATCTCACGCGCCATGCCCACGCTATGTTGGTGGCACCTGCCAGCGCCGACTTCATGGCCAAGCTTTTGCACGGCCGCGCCGATGATTTGCTCAGCCTGATGTGCTTGGCCAGACCGACTGAGACCGTTCCTTTGCTGCTTGCACCTGCGATGAACCGCGAAATGTGGGCGCATCCCGCCACGCAGCGCAACATGGCGCAATTGCGCCAAGACGGCGCCACAGTGTTGGGTGTGGGTCAGGGCGATCAAGCCTGTGGTGAAGTGGGCGACGGGCGTATGTTGGAACCCGATGAATTGCTCTATGCGTTAACCGCTTTGTTCCAACCCAAGGTATTGCAGGGGAAACGTGTTCTTATCAGTGCAGGCCCTACGTTTGAAGCCATTGACCCTGTGCGGGGCATCACCAATTTGTCCAGCGGAAAAATGGGTTTTGCCTTAGCGCGTGCTGCCCACGAAGCCGGTGCCCTGGTGCAGGTGGTGGCAGGACCAGTGAGCTTAGCAACGCCTTATGGTGTCTCACGCACCGATGTTCGCTCTGCACTCGACATGCACGCCGCTGTGATGGCGCAGGTTGAGCATGCCGATGTGTTTATTGCAACAGCGGCCGTGGCCGACTGGCGTGTCGCCCAAGTGGCTGGCGAAAAAATCAAAAAAGGCAGCGACGGTTTGCCAAACTTAGATTGGGTGGAAAACCCCGACATCTTGGCTGGTGTCGCTGCAAGTACAAGGGCCCAGTCGGGCGACTTGTACTGCGTAGGGTTCGCGGCTGAAACCCAATATTTGCAAGCCCAAGCGCAAGCCAAACGGACTCGCAAAGGTGTCCCTTTGATGGTGGGAAATTTAGGTCCAGCCACCTTTGGGCAAGACGACAACGCTTTGTTGGTGATTGATGAGGCAGGTGTCACCGAATGGCCCCGCGCTTCTAAGCTGTCGCTGGCGAGGCAATTGGTAGCGGACATTGCTGTGCGCATCAGCGCAAAGGAAACCCCATGAAGTTAGATGTGAAAGTAATGGATGAGCGCTTGCGCAGCTTGTTGCCCAGCTATGCGACTGCGGGCAGTGCAGGCTTGGATCTACGTGCCTGTTTAGATGCGCCGCTGACCTTGCAGCCTAATGCGTGGCAGTTGGTGCCCACCGGCATGGCCATCCATTTGAAAGACCCGAACTATGCTGCTTTGATATTGCCGCGTTCAGGCTTGGGCCATAAACACGGCATTGTGTTGGGTAATTTGGTGGGTTTGATTGACAGCGATTACCAAGGTCAACTCATGGTCAGCGCTTGGAACCGTAGCGATGTGGTCTTCACCATCGAGCCCATGGAGCGTATCGCTCAGTTGGTCATCGTGCCGGTGGTGCAAGCGCAATTCAATCTGGTTGACGAATTTGAAGCGGCCACCGAACGCGGTGCAGGTGGCTACGGCTCAACGGGCAAGCAATAAAACCTTAGTGCAGCGTGTCGTTGCCAGGCAGGGTGGGCAGGGTAAAAAAGCCCGAACCACAGCTGCCATGGGTTTTTTCTTGCTCGGTGGCAGATCTGACACCTGTCACAGTGATGGAAATGCGAAGTGCCATGCCTGCGAGGGGATGGTTGCCATCTAAGACCACATGTTCAGGGTAAATGTCGGTCACGGTGTAGATGACTTCTTTGGGTATGTCCGGACTGCAAGCCTGTGGTAGTGCATGGCCTTCGATGGTCATGCCTTCTTCGAGTTCGGCGGGAAACGCATGGCGAGGCTCTAGAAATATCAGCTCTTCATTGAAGTCGCCAAAGGCTTCTTCTGGTTCTAAATGCAAATCCAGTTGATCGCCCACTTGATGGTCGTGCAAAGCCACTTGAATTTTGTCGAGCAAATCGTGTCCGCCCAAGTAAAACTCCACAGGATCGTCAAGTTCGTCCAGTATTTGGCCTTGGGTATCTTTGAGCACCCATGTCAGGGCGACTACGCTGTCTGGTGTTATGTTCATGGGGCGGAATTGTCGCAGTTTGGAGAAACACCTTGAAAAAGCCCTTGCCCCACCCCTTGCTGGGTACATTGAGCGCTGAGACTTTCATGCGCAGTTATTGGCAAAAAAAGCCTTTGCTGATTCGCCAAGCTGTTCCCAAGATGACCCCCTTATTGACCAGGCAAGCCTTGTTTGCTTTGGCGCAATCGCAGGATGTGGAGTCTCGTTTGGTCATACAAGACGCTTCCAGCCAACAATGGCGTATGCGATCTGGGCCTTTTGGCAAGCGCAGTTTGCCCAGCTTGAAGCAAAGCCACTGGACGCTGTTGGTGCAAGGCGTGGATTTGCATGACGATCAACTTGCCGCGCTGAGGGATCAATTTCGTTTTGTGCCTGATGCGCGCTTAGATGATGTGATGATCAGTTACGCCACAGACCAAGGCGGCGTGGGGCCACACTTTGACAGCTATGACGTATTTTTGTTGCAAGTGCAGGGACAACGACGCTGGCGTGTCAGCCAGCAAAAAGACCTCACATTGCGTGACGACACGCCTTTAAAAATATTGCGCAAATTCAAAGCAGATGAAACCTGGGTGCTCAACCCTGGGGATATGTTGTACTTGCCTCCGCAATGTGCCCATGAGGGGGTGGCTATGGGCGAGTGCATGACGTACTCGATAGGTTTCAAGGCATATGGTCCGCAAGCGCTGGCGCAAGCCTTATTGCCGCGACTTGCCGACATGCAAGAAGCACTTAGCACTGCGCTTTACCGTGATCCGCAGCAACTTGCAGCAAATCATCCTGCCCAAATTCCAGCGCAGTTGAAGCAGTTTGCACAGCAAGTACTGACCAAAGCCTTGGGTAACCAACTGGCAAGCAGCAATGCTTTGGGCGAGTGGTTAAGCGAGCCCAAAGAGCAAGTGTGGTTTGAGTCGCAGCCGCAGCACGACTTGCGCCATGGTGTGCGCTTGGACAGAAAAACCAAAATGCTGTACGACGCTAAATGCGTTTATGTCAACGGCGAGAGTTGGCGATGTGCGGGCGCGGACGCGAAAGCGCTGCGTCATTTGGCGAACACCAAAAGCTTGCAATCTGCACATATTCAACAAGCCAGCGAGTCACTTTTAGCGCTTTTACAAGATTGGCAAGGGGCGGGTTGGTTGCATGCCTTGAATGATGGCGAAATGCTTTCAAAATAAGAGGGATAAGCCCTACGGGATTTCACCTATAATAAATGGCTGAGTTGAAGGAGCTTGAGTCCATCGGCTCGGTTACATGTAGAGGTTTAGACCAAAGCATGTGGCATCCCTCGAAATTTTTCGAATCATTTATTAAGGAACCCCCATGAAAAAATCACTCCTCTTGGCAACTTTGTTGGCTGCTGCTTTGGTCGCTTGCGGTAAAAAAGAAGCTCCTCCTGCACCTGCTGCTGCTCCCGCACCTGCTGCTGAAGCTCCTGCAGCTGCTCCTGCACCTGCTGCCCCCGCACCTGCTGCCGAAGGCGAGAAGAAGTAATTTTTTCTGCTTCGAATCAAAGCCACCTTCGGGTGGCTTTTTTTTGTTCTAAGATTTCCGCATGACCTTACTCGCCACCCATACCCCTCCCAGCATTTCATTGGCGCGAAGCCAAACTTTGGCCGATGTGCTCAGGCGCACTGCGCAACGACTTCCCCACAAAACAGCTGTGGTTTGTGGTGAGGTGCAATGGACGTATGCGCAGTTTGATGCCTTGGTAAGCCGCTTGGCGCTTGGGCTTATGGCCATGGGCATTCAAAGTGGTGACCATGTGGCCATGTTGGCGCGTAATTCCCATGGTTTTGCCGCTATGCGTTTTGCGTTGGCACGGATGGGCGCCGTGTTGGTGCCTATCAACTTCATGCTCAAAGCGGATGAAGTGGCATATATATTGCGCCATGCCCAAGCGCGGGTATTGGTCACCGACAGCGAACTCACGCCTTTGGCCAAAGCCGCTGCGGTCTTGGACACCCAAGTGGCAGAGTTCATCTGGATTCCCTCAGAAGATCCCAGTGAACCCAGCGAGGGCATGCATCACTTTGATAAGTTATGTGCTCAAGATGGAGTTTTACCAACACCGACCTTCACCAGCAGTGATGTGGTGCAGATTGTCTACACCAGCGGTACAGAGTCGAGTCCCAAAGGCGCCATGCTGACCCATGATGCGGTGTTATGGCAGTACGTAAGTTGCGTGATCAACGCCGACATCCATGTCGATGACTTGGCCTTGCATTCACTCCCGCTTTACCACTGTGCCCAACTGGATGTGTTTTTTGGACCTGCAGTCTACGTGGGTAGCACCAACATCATCACGGCCAAGCCCACACCCGAGAACCTGTTGCCCTTGATTGAACGCTTTGGTGTGAGCAGTTTTTTTGCGCCCCCCACGGTTTGGATTGCGATGCTGCGTTCACCTTTGATGAATGCTGACAAGTTATCAAGTTTGGCCAAAGGCTACTACGGCGCTTCCATCATGCCCGTCGAAGTTTTGCGGGAACTGGCTGCACGGTTGCCTAAAGTGCGATTGTGGAATTTGTACGGACAAACAGAAATTGCCCCCTTGGCCACGCTATTGGGGCCCGAGGACCAATTGCGTAAACCCGGTTCCTGTGGCCGTGCGGTGATTCATGTGGAAACCCGTGTGGTGGATGAACACATGAACGACGTCAAAGCTGGCGGCGAAGTGGGTGAAATTGTGCACCGTTCCCCACATCTCATGCTCGGTTATTTCAATGATGAAGAGCGCACCCATGCGGCTTTCGAGTCAGGCTGGTTCCACAGCGGCGACTTGGCCACCATCGATGAAGAGGGCTTCATCACTGTGGTCGATCGCAAAAAAGACATGATCAAGACCGGTGGCGAAAACGTCGCCAGCCGTGAGGTAGAAGAAATGATTTACCGTTTATCCGCGGTGAGCGAAGTGGCTGTGATTGGCTTACCCGATCCCAAATGGGTGGAGGCAGTGACAGCGGTGATCGTTCTTAAATTGGGTCACAGTCTCACTGAGGCGCAAGTGCTGTCACATTGCCAGCAACACATGGCGGGCTTCAAATGCCCCAAGCGGGTTGTCTTTACCGAAGGCTTACCTAAAAATCCCAGCGGTAAAGTGCTCAAAAGAGACTTACGACTGCGCTACGCCTGAGCGCTTAATGCACGGTGTACCAAGGGGTGCCTTGTAGTGGGTCAGCCACGGGAATATCGTTGGCGCTGCAACCCAAGGCAGCAGATAAAACCAGTTGCGCCATGTCGGGTCGGTTATTTTTTTCGCTTAAGTGCGCAGCCACAAGTAAATTAAGTCCATCGTGGCGCAAAGCACTGGCCAGTTGGGCAGATTCCGCATTGGACAAATGACCTAGCGGTCCAGCAATGCGTTTTTTAAGAAAAGGGGGATAAGCCGATTGCGACAACAAATCACTGTCATGGTTGCATTCCAGCAGCAAGGCTTGGCAGGATTGCAAGGCCTGCACCACATGATCACTGCCGTGGCCCAAGTCGGTGAGTACCCCCAGACTGCTGGCGCCGTCACTGCAGCGCAGTTGCAAAGGTTCGCGTGCATCATGAGGAACGGTAAAAGGCTGCAGCAGCAAACTACCCAAACTTAGTGATTGACCATCCTTCACAAAGATCAGTTGGTCGCTTGGCAAACCCCAATCGAGCACACCGCTTGCTAATGCGGTTCCTTTGCTCATCCATACAGGCAAGGAACAGCGCCTGGCCAGTTGTTGTGTATGGCCTATGTGGTCAGCATGTTCATGGGTGATGAAGACCGCGTCAAGGTCTTCCAGTTGTAAGTCGGCAAGCGCTAAGCGTTTGGAGAGTTCTTTGACACTCAAGCCACAGTCAATGAGCAAACGAGAGACTTGCGTGCCGCAATGTGCTTCGACCACAGTGGCGTTGCCTGCGCTACCGCTGCCCAGGTTTTTGAATCGCAGCACAGCGTTACTGCAATTCTTTAACCAGTAACTGGGCGATCTTTTGTGCGGTGGCCGATCCATCAGCCTGACCCGAAGCATTCAAAATGGTGATGGTGGAGCTTGCATTGTCACCACTCACAATTTTCAAACGGTATTGCTGCGGGCCGGTGTTGTTCTTGGATGAGCTGAACAATTTGCTGAAAAAGCCTTCTTCAGCTTCATCGGGGTTATCAACATAGCGAACAAAGTACATGCCTTGTTTGCGGTCGCGGTCCTCTACAGTGAAGCCATTGCGGTCAAGCAAAACGCCAACGCGGCGCCACGTCACATCAAAACTTTGATTGAAGCTAACTGCCGGCTTGCCGTCGATGCTAATGAGTTTGCTGCCGCTTTGGGCCACACCACCTTCAAAAACTTTGCTGTTGTCTGCTGTGGCGGGACCCAGTTTGAGCATCAGTCGACGCAAAAATTCTTTTTCTAACTCGGGGTCATTGGGGCGGGGCTGCCACACCGTGCTCTTAGAGAGTTTATCTGCGTACACTTCGACCAAGCCGCGATGAATCACATACAACTCTGTGTGGTTGTTGTCGGTGCGGTCAAGGCGAATACGAAATTTGTCACGCTCGCCAGTTGAATACAAACCATCCAAAACCTTACCCAAGTTTCGACGAATAAAGTCTTGGGGAAGTTTGGCGCGGTTTTCAGCCCATTCGGTTTCCATCACGCCAATGCCTTGTTCATCACGTATCAAGGTAAAGCCCGATTCTTTCCAAAAATCACGCACCGCTATCCACAGGTCTTCAGGGGGGCGGGCAATATCGAGCCACATTTGGTTACCGGCGCGTTTGACTTGAATATCTGCCAAAGCCAAAGGACTGGTTAAGGGGCCTGCATCGGTTTTAACGCCGCCAAGTTCATTGGCACTTACCGTGCCGCCAGGAACATCAAAACGTTTGTTACGGCTGATTTTGCTCAAATCGGGCGGGACTTCCAGCGAAGCCACGGGTGGCGCATCGGTTTGGGTTTTGTAATTGACTTTGTCCGAGTCCATGATGGATCCGCAAGCTGTCAAACCACAAAGCCCTAGCAGTAAAACAGTACGGGGAAGAAAAGCGGACTTCAATTGAAACATCACAGAGGGTCCTTCAGAGAATTCAAATCAGGCCGCAGCTGCGCATGGCGTTTTCTAACGCAGGTTGCAAATGCGGGCTCAGGGGTGTCATGGGTAAACGCAGGCTAGGGCCACACAGCCCCATGCGGTGGGCTGCCCATTTCACAGGGATAGGGTTAGATTCGGTGAACATGTTTTTATGCAACACCAGTAACTGGCGTTGAATGGCCATGGCCTGCGACGCATGGCCAGCGATCGCAGCCTCGCACAGATCGTGCATGAGCTTAGGGGCGATGTTGGCGGTGACGCTGACATTGCCATGCCCGCCGCACAACATCAGCGCTACTGCTGATCCATCATCACCAGAGTAAATCGAAAAGCCTTGGGGAGCTTCGTGGATGAGCCATTGGGCCCGTTCGATATTGCCAGTCGCTTCTTTGATACCCACGATGCCGTCAATCTGCGCCAAGCGCATGACGGTGTCGTGCTGCATATCAGCTACTGTGCGGCCAGGCACGTTGTAGAGCACCATGGGCAAATCTACCGCTTCGGCAATGGTGCGAAAGTGCTGGTACTGACCTTCTTGCGTCGGTTTGTTGTAGTAGGGGACAACTTGCAATTGGCAATCAGCACCCACTTGCTTTGCAAAGCGGGTTAACTCAATGGCTTCGGAGGTTGAATTTGCGCCGCAACCGGCCATGATGGGCACACGGCCAGCGGCTTGTTCCACCGAGACGCGAATGATTTCGCAGTGCTCTTGCACATTCACCGTTGGCGATTCGCCCGTGGTGCCCACCACACCAATGCAGTCAGTGCCTTGCGCAATATGCCAATCAATCAGTTGCCGAAGTGTGGGGTAATCAATGCTGCCGTCTTCGTGCATGGGGGTGATCAAGGCCACAATGCTTGCGCGTATGGGTTTCATGTACGTAGGGTTGTCATATAGGTAAAGACCCGCATTCTAGCTTTTCCCTGAGCTTTCAGGGTCCCCTGCAAAGCGTTGGCAATTCAGTTTGTCGCTGTGGATGGCCACAATGCGTTGCACAAACCGATCGGGTTGGCTGAGAAACACATTTTCATAGGCCACGATACGTAAGTTGGCGCACAAAGCCAATAGCTCGCCATGAGCAAGCAAAAAGTCAGGTCGTGAGGGTTTGCCTACGGTTTCGTTGCCCGCTGAAAAGGTTTCGTAGATCAACACACCCTCGGGTTTTAGGCATGCCAGCAGATCGGCAAAGCGCGGTCGCCACAGGTAGTTAGTCACCAGCACGGCATCAAATTGTTGCCGCACAAAAGGCCATTCGGCATTTTCCAGGTCAGCACAAAGAACTTCGCCAAAAGCTTGAGCCGAACTTAGCGCTTGTGCATCGCGGTCGACCCCCACAACTTGACAACCCTGTGACTGCAACCACCGCATATGACGTCCACTGCCGCAAGCCACATCCAATACCCGCGCATGGGCGGGTAGCAGATGCGCCCAGCGTAACAGCCAAGCAGAGGGTGCAGGCGCAGAAAGTGCTGTCAATGGACGGAGGGGCGAAATTCTTTTTTCACGGCTTTCATGGCCATGAGATCGACTAACCAAGGCGCAATCAGTTTGAGCCAGCGCCCCACTTTGCCTTGCGCCGTCATGACCACTTCGCGGCGTCTACGCACCATGGCGTAAATGATCAAGCGAGCACAGTCTTTGACAGGCATGGCTTTGTCTTCCACCAAGCCGCTGACTCCCGCACTTTGACCCTGTGCATTGAGGCCATTGAGGCGTATGTTGGTAGCCACCACACCCGGGTAGGCGATGGTCACACTCACGCCAGCATCTTTGACTTCGCTACGCAAGGCTTCAAAAAATCCTGACATGGCAAATTTACTGGCGCTGTAGGCGGTGCGCCCAGGCACACCCACCAGACCGGCCAATGAGGACACTGCAACGATGCGACCATGGCTTTGCTTGAGGTAGGGCAAAGCAGCATGGGTACAGCACACGGCTCCCCACAGGTTGACGCGCATCAACTCTTCATACCAGCCCAAGTCGTCAGCTTTGACATCTTCAAACAAAGCATGGGCCGATACCCCTGCGTTATTGATCAAAATGTCCAAGCTACCCAGTTGACTGACAGTGGTTTCCACCAAATGTCGGCACTGCTGCGCATCGGTGATGTCGGTTGGCATGATGAGGGTACGAGCTCCCATGGCCATGCAATCGGCCGCTACCGATTGCAAGCGGGCAGGGCTACGAGCGGCAAGCACCAACATGGCTTGCAGGCCGTGTCGTCTGGCGAGTTGTCGCGCCAGTTCTGCACCTATGCCGTCAGATGCGCCAGTGATGATGATGTTGGGCATTTAAAAACACATCCACAGTTGGTCGGCCAATAGTTGGGCGAAGGCTGGTTGCAAATACAAGCTAAATACCCAAGCGACCATGCCCCCGCCGAGGAACCAAAGCACAGTGATGGGGATAGTTTGCTTCGTCATGCTGTTTGGGGTACACGGGCAATGGCCGCTTCGCGTACGGGTAAGTTGATCAGCATGGCAAACATACTCAAGGCGATGGTGATGAACCACACCTGGTCGTAGCTGCCCGTACGGTCGTAGATGTAGCCACCCAGCCATACGCCCAAAAAGCTGCCTACTTGGTGGCTGAGAAACACAAAACCACTGAGCATGGACAAGTGCGCCACGCCAAATATCTGCGCAATCACCGCGTTGGTGACGGGCACTGTGGACAACCACAGCAAACCCATGGTGGCGGCGAAGATGTACACGCTTAAAGGGGTGATGGGCAGGCTGATGAAGATGGCGATGATGATGCCCCGAGCCAAGTAAATGCCCGAGAGAATTTTGTTTTTGGGCATCACCTGTCCCAAGCTGCCCGACACATAGGTGCCCACAATGTTGAACAGTCCGATTAACGCCAAGGCTGTACTGGCCAACTGAGGCGACATGCCTTGGTCTTTCAAGAAACTGGGCAAGTGCACACCGATGAACACCACCTGAAAACCGCAGACAAAGTAACCTGCCATCAGCAACTGAAAACTACGATAGCCAAAAGCCTCGTGCAAAGCTTGCAATATGCTTTGGTGGCGAACAGGAGCCTGTCCAGCGGCAAAGCTGGGTTCACGCAAACCTAAGCTCAGGGGCAGGATGATCAAAATGCCCGCGGCCAAAATCACCAAAGCCTGCTGCCAACCCCACTGGCCAATCAACATAGATTCGGTGGGCACCATCACAAATTGGCCAAAAGACCCCGCAGCCGAGACCACGCCCATGGCCCACGATCTGCGTTCGGCGGGAATGTTGCGACCAATCACCCCAAACACCACGGCAAAAGTGGTACCCGCCTGTGCTGCGCCTACCAACACACCCGCGGTCAGAATGAGCCAATGTGGCGAAGCTGCATGTGCCATGCCAAAGAGTCCTAATGCATACAACAGCGCGCCCACAATGATGACGCGGAATGCACCAAAACGGTCAGCCAGCATGCCGGAGAACACGCCCACCAAGCCCCAGCTGATGTTTTGCACCGCCACCGCCATAGCGAAATCTTCGCGGCCCCAGCCCATGGTTTGGGTCATGGGTTGCATCCACAGTCCAAAGCCGTGGCGAATACCCATGGCAAGGCTGACGATCAAAGCGCCGCAGATCAAGACTTGCCATAAGGGCAGGGTTTTGGGTGTTGGTGTCATGGCTTAACTGTAACGATTTTGCCAAGTGAGCTGTCAAACCGCATGTCCAAGCTGTGGTTCTATCCAGTGGTGTCATGGTCTCTGTCTACAATCGCGCACCATGGCAAGCAAACAACCCGAATATTCCGAAGGCTC
This sequence comes from Comamonadaceae bacterium, assembly GCA_947455935.1. Taxonomy (GTDB): domain Bacteria; phylum Pseudomonadota; class Gammaproteobacteria; order Burkholderiales; family Burkholderiaceae_C; genus Limnohabitans. The sequence continues at coordinate 4,173 of CANGPV010000029.1, read as the reverse complement.
GATCCGCGTCTTGAAAGGCTTGGAGCCGGTCAAGCAGCGCCCGGGCATGTACACCCGCACCGACAACCCCTTGCACATCATCCAAGAGGTGATCGACAACGCCGCCGACGAAGCGCTGGCCGGACACGGCAAAAAAATCACCGTGCAACTGCACAGCGACGGCTCGGTCAGCATCGAAGACGATGGCCGTGGCATTCCGTTTGGCATGCACCCCGAAGAAAAAGCGCCAGTCATTGAGCTGGTGTTCACCCGCTTGCATGCCGGTGGCAAGTTTGACAAGGGCAAGGGCGGCGCTTACAGCTTCTCGGGCGGCTTGCATGGCGTGGGCGTGAGCGTGACCAATGCCTTGGCCAAGCGCATGGAAGTGACTTCCTACCGCGAGGGGCAGGTCGCACACTTGGTGTTCTCCGGTGGCGATGTGGTGGAAAAACTCAAGCTGCGCAAACATGAAGCCGGCGATCGCCGCCAAGGCACGGTGGTGCGGGTCTGGCCTGACGCCAAATACTTTGAATCAGCCAACCTGCCTTTGCAAGAGCTGATCCACCTCTTGCGCAGCAAAGCCGTGCTGATGCCGGGCGTGAGCGTGACCTTGGCGCAAGAAAAAGCCAAAGACAGCCAAACCTGGCTCTACAAAGGGGGCTTGAGCGACTACCTGACGCAAACCCTGAGCCACGACCCCTTCATCCCCCTGTTTGAGGGCGAGGGCTTTGCCGACGAAGGCCACGACAGCTTCGCCGAAGGCGAGGGCGCGGCCTGGTGCTTGGCCTTCACCGAAGACGGCTCGCCCGTGCGCGAGAGCTACGTCAACCTCATCCCCACCAGTGCGGGTGGCACGCACGAGAGCGGCTTGCGCGATGGCCTGTTCAACGCGGTGAAAAGCTTCATCGACTTGCACGCCTTGCTGCCCAAGGGCGTGAAGTTGCTGCCGGAAGATGTTTTCGCCCGTGCCAGTTTTATTTTGAGCGCCAAGGTGCTGGACCCGCAGTTTCAAGGGCAGATCAAAGAGCGGCTCAATTCTCGCGACGCGGTGCGCTTGGTGTCGAGCTTTGTCAAACCAGCTTTGGACTTGTGGCTCAACGCGCATGTGGAGTTCGGCAAAAAACTCGCCGAGTTGGTCATCCGTGCCGCGCAGTTGCGCCAAAAGGCTGGCCAAAAAGTAGAGAAGCGCAAAGGCTCGGGCGTGGCGGTGTTGCCGGGCAAGCTGACCGACTGCGAAAGCCGCGATTTGGCGCACAACGAAATCTTTTTGGTCGAGGGCGACAGTGCGGGTGGCAGCGCCAAAATGGGCCGCGACAAAGAAAGCCAAGCCATCTTGCCCTTGCGTGGCAAGGTGCTCAACACCTGGGAGGTCGAGCGCGACCGCTTGTTTGCCAACAACGAGGTGCACGACATTGCGGTGGCGATTGGCGTGGACCCGCATGGCCCCAACGACGAACCCGACCTGAGTGGCTTGCGCTACGGCAAGGTGTGCATTTTGAGTGACGCCGATGTGGACGGCTCGCACATCCAAGTGCTGTTGCTGACCTTATTCTTCAGGCACTTCCCCAAGCTCATCGACGCCGGCCATGTGTATGTGGCCCGCCCACCTTTGTTCAGGGTGGATGTGCCAGCGCGTGGCAAAAAACCGGCGAGCAAAGCCTATGCCTTGGACGAAGGCGAGTTGACAGCCATTTTGGACAAGAGCGCCAAAGAAGGCGTGCCGCGCGAAAAATGCAGCATCTCCCGCTTCAAAGGCTTGGGCGAGATGAACGCCGAGCAGCTGTGGGACACCACCTTGAACCCCGACACCCGCCGCTTGCTGCCGGTGCAGTTGGGCGTGCTGGACTTTGCCCAAACCGAAGGCCTGATCACCCAGTTGATGGGCAAAGGCGAGGCCGCTGCGCGGCGTGAACTGATGGAGTTGCACGGCGACAGCATTGAAGTTGATGTGTGATGGGTTCCTTTTTATTCATTTTTCGATCCTTTTGCGAGGTTAACCGTGAAATTTTGTACTTGATGTACTAAAATTCACGGTTATGTACCCGCGAAACGCTGTTCATCACCTGCAAAGCCTGTTTGCTGCCTTTCCGGTGGTGGTGGTTACCGGTGCGCGGCAAGTGGGCAAAACCACCTTGTTGAGGCAACTGTTTCCAACGCTGGACTATGTGGTGTTTGACGCCAGCCTGGACCTGGAGCAGGCCCGCAGTGAACCTGAGCTGTTTTTAAAAAACCATCCCGCGCCGGTGGTCTTGGACGAAATCCAATACGCGCCCGAGTTGGTGGCCAGCATCAAACGGGTGGTGGACAACCATCAGGCCCGGCCCGGGCAGTTTTTGTTGACCGGTTCGCAGCAATGGCAGGTGATGAGCGCTCTGGCAGAAAGCCTGGCGGGCCGAGTCGCGTTCGTGGAGTTGGCCGGCCTGAGCCTGAGCGAACTGACGAAAGCGCAGCCCCAAGCGTCCAACACCCTGTGGTTGTCGGGCTGGATGGCTGCCCAAGAGTCGGGTGCTCAACAGGCATTTGCCGACGGTGTTCGCACGGGGCCGCGTTACACAGGGAGTCTGTCGGAGTGGCTGTGGCGTGGCTTCATGCCCAAGGCGCAAACGCTGGAGTTGGGTTTGGTGCACGACTTTTGGCAAGGCTACCACCGCACTTATGTGGAGCGCGATGCCCGTTTGGCGGGCGAGGTGGGCGACTGGCACGACTTTGGCCGCTTTGTGCGCCTGATGAGTGCCTTGACCGCGCAAGAAATCAACCACAGCCAATTGGGCCGCGAAATTGGCATCACCCCCAAGACCGCGCAGCGCTGGTTGCGCATGATGCAAGCCACATACCAGTGGTTTGAGTTGTCCCCTTACTTTGCCAATGGCATCAAACGTGTGAGCAAAAGCCCCAAGGGCTATCTGGTGGATACCGGCATGGCTTGCCACCATGCGGCCATGAGCAGCCCGCAGGCCCTGAGCAGCCACCCCTTGTTTGGAGCTCTGTTTGAGACCGCCATGGTGTGCGAAATCCGCAAAACACTGGCCTTGATGGGCGGCAGCGCCAACCTCTACCACTGGCGTGCCAGCACCGGGGCCGAGGTGGACTGCATCATTGAGCGCGACGGCTGGCTGCACCCGATAGAAATCAAACTCACCGCCCAACCCACGCGCAAACAAACCCTGGGTTTGCAAGCGTTTCGCAAAGCCCATCCCGACCAGCGCATCGGCCACGGCCTTATGTTGTGTGCCGTTGAACAATCCCGATGGATCAGCGAAGATGTGCTGGCCTTGCCTTGGAATTTGTTGTGATGATGTCTCCCCAATCGCCCCCCAATGGCTGCGCTTGACACGCGAGCGATTGAATGACTTCAGCTTCATACAATGTCCATTTGCCGTTGACAACCCGAACATGCCACTGACTTTCCAGCATCGCAGCAGGCTAAGGCGGTTCACACACGATCAACGAATCCACACCAATGAATAGTCAACAACCATGACGGATGCAGTAACCCCCGATCTCTCCGACGCCGAATCCGACGACGGCATCGCCTTAGGGCATTACGCCCAACGCGCCTACCTGGAATACGCTTTGAGCGTGGTCAAGGGCCGCGCATTGCCCGATGTGTGTGACGGCCAAAAACCGGTGCAGCGGCGTATCTTGTATTCCATGTCACGCATGGGCTTGGGCTTTGGCGGACCCAATGGCGCGGTGGGTGCACGGCCAGTGAAGAGCGCCCGTGTGGTGGGCGATGTGCTGGGCCGCTACCACCCGCATGGCGACAGCGCCGCTTACGAAGCGCTGGTGCGCATGGCGCAAGATTTTTCGCAGCGTTACCCGCTGATTGACGGCCAAGGCAACTTTGGCTCGCGCGACGGCGATGGCGCGGCGGCCATGCGCTACACAGAGGCGCGTTTGGCCCGCATCACCAGTTTGCTGTTGGATGAAATCGACGAAGGCACGGTGGACTTTCAGCCCAACTACGACGGCTCCACCGAAGAGCCCAAGCAGTTGCCAGCGCGTTTACCGTTTGCCTTGCTCAATGGGGCCAGCGGCATTGCGGTCGGCATGGCGACCGAAATTCCCAGCCACAACCTGCGCGAGGTGGCTGACGCTTGTGTGGCGCTGATCAAAAACCCCAAGCTTTCACACGCAGAGTTGCTGCAATTTTTGCCCGCCCCCGATTACCCGGGCGGTGGCCAAATCATCAGC
>CANGPV010000028.1 GCA_947455935.1 Comamonadaceae bacterium | reverse complement strand
TCGGCGAATCAGGTTCGGGCAAGTCGGTGCTGGCCACCACGGTCATGGGCTTGCTGGACGGCGAATTGACCGTGGCGAGCGGTTCGGTGCGCTTGCAAGGCGAGTCTTTGCTGGACGCCAGTCCGGCGCGGCTTCGTGGCTTGCGCGGTCGTGCCATGGGCATGGTGTTTCAAGAACCGATGACCGCACTCAACCCCGTGATGCGCTGCGGCGAGCAAATCGATGAACTGCTGCGCACCCACACTGATTGGCCTGCCAGTCAGCGCCGCAGTGCGGTGTTGGACATGCTGGCGCAGGTGCGCTTGCCCGACCCCGAGCGCATGTGGCACAGCTACCCGCACCAACTGAGCGGCGGGCAACGACAGCGCATCGTCATCGCCATGGCCATGGTGATGAAGCCAGCACTCCTCATTTGTGACGAACCCACCACCGCTTTGGATGTCACCACGCAAAAAGACATCTTGCAGCTGATTCAAACATTGCAGCAAGAAACCGGCAGCGCGGTGCTGTTCATCACCCACGACATGGGCGTGGTGGCTGACATTGCAGACCAAGTGCTGGTGATGCACCGTGGCGAGGCGGTGGAACTCGGCAGCCGTGCGCAAGTGCTGACAACCCCGCAAGCGCCCTATACCCAAGCGTTGTTGGCCGCCGTGCCCAGCATGACACCACCCGCCGCTCGCGTCATTGCGGACACCCCACCCTTGTTGCGGGCCGTGGCGATCGGCAAAACCTATGACACCCACCGCGCTTTACATGACGCCAGCGTGGCGTTGCGCGCAGGTGAAACCGTGGGTATTGTGGGTGAGTCGGGTTCGGGTAAATCCACGTTGGCGCGGTGTGTGTTGCGCTTGATTGACCCGAGCAGCGGCGAGATTTTTTGGGGCGAAGATCAGATCGCCACTGTGCCCGAAACCCGTTTGCGACCCTTGCGCCACCGTGTGCAAGTGGTGTTTCAAGACCCCAACCGATCGCTCAATCCGCGCATGACGGTGGGTGAGTCGCTGGTGGAGGGCGCTCGTAACTTTGGCATGGGTGCGAGTGAGGCCAAAGCCTTGGCTGAACAACTTTTGCAGCAAGTACAGCTGCCCACGCAAGCCATGGCCCGCTATCCGCGTCAGTTCAGTGGCGGACAGCGCCAGCGCATCGCTATCGCCCGTGCTTTGGCCTGCAGGCCGCAGGTCTTGGTGGCCGATGAAGCGGTGAGTGCCTTGGATGTGTCGGTGCAAGCGCAAATTTTGCAACTGCTGCGACAAGTACAGCAGCAGTTTGGCTTGGGTCTGCTGTTCATCACCCATGATTTGCGGGTGGCCGCGCAGTTGTGCGACAGCGTCATCGTCATGCACCAAGGGCAGATCGTCGAGCGAGGCGACACGGCCACCTTGTATGCGCAACCCCAACACGCTTACACCCGTGCATTGATGGCCAGCGCTCCAGGGATTGCTTCATGACCAAAGTATTCATCGCGGGGTTTCAGCACGAGACCAATACCTTTGCACCTAGCTTGGCCGATTGGGCGGCATTCAACCGAGGAGACGCCTTTCCGGCTTACATCCGAGGTCAGGCCATGCAAGCCCAGTTCACTGGTGTGAATATTCCGGTGGGTGGTTTCATCGATGCGGCCAAGCGCCATGGCTGGCAGCTGTGGCCCTCGGTGTGGGCAGGTGCCAGCCCGTCTTCCTTTGTGACGCGTGATGCGTTTGAGCGCATCGCTGGCGACATCTTGGGTGACCTCAAGCAAGCCTTGTTGCAAGGCGTGGCCGCGGTGTATTTGGATTTACACGGCGCAGCCGTGGCCGAACACGCCGACGACGCCGAAGGCGAGTTGCTGGCGCGGGTGCGGGCCTTGATCGGCGAGGACATGCCCTTGGTGGCGAGCCTAGATTTACATGCCAACGTCACCCAGCGCATGTTGACGCTGAGCGATGCGTTGGTGGCTTACCGCACCTATCCGCACATCGACATGGCAGAGACGGGCGAGCGTGCCGCCGACTTGCTGCAACGGCGTTTGCGTTTGGGTCGCCGCGAGGCTGTGGCGGTTCATCGCTTGCCGTATTTGATTTCACTCAATGCGCAGTCGACGTGGCTGCAACCGGCCAAAGACATTTACGCGGCCATGGCAGACCTGGACCGCGAAAGTGACGCGGTACTGAGTTTTTGCATGGGCTTTCCCGCTGCCGATATCGAGGAATGTGCGCCGGTGTTGTGGGCTTATGGTCCAACGCCTTCGCAAGCCCAAGCAGCAGCGGATGCGCTGAGCGCCATGGCCTCACCCCCAGCACAGTGGCGAATGACATTTGTCGACGCGCGTGAGGGCGTGACCCAAGCGCTGGCTTTGGCGGCGCAACACGAGCGTCCTGTGTTGATTGCCGACACCCAAGACAACCCGGGTGCGGGGGGCGACAGCAACACCACCGGCATGCTGCACGCTTTGCTGCAACAAGGTGCGGGCAAGCGCTACCCCAAGGCTGTGGCTGTGGGCTTGATGTACCACCCCGAGGTGGCGGCCAAGGCCACGGCCGCGGGTGTGGGCGCAGACATCGACGTGGTGCTGGGCGTGTCCGTGCCTACCTATGCAGGCATGAGTGATGCACCCGTGTCTGCTCGCGCCAAGGTGCTGGCGCTGAGTGACGGTCGCTGTGTGCTCAAAGGGCCCATGATGCGGGGCATGACCAGCCAATTGGGTGCCAGTGCTTGTTTAGATATTCAAGGCGTGTTGGTGGCGGTGGTCAGCGGCAAAGCGCAACTCTTTGACCGCGAAATGCTGCGTACCGTGGGCATCACGCCCGAAGCGATGAAACTCATTGTGCTGAAAAGCTCCAACCATTTCCGCGCCGATTTTGAACCCATCGCCAGCCATGTGTTGGTGGCCAAGGCGGCGGGCCCTATGGCGGCCGATCCTGCCGATTTGCCGTGGCGCAAACTCAGCCCACTGACCCGCACACATGCCTGAAGGGGCTTCTGCCATGTCTGACTTGACCCAATATACCGCCACCCAACTCTTGGATCTGTATCGCCAAGGCGAGGCCTCACCTGTAGAGGTCACGCAAGCGGTGTTGCAGCGTATTGCGCGGTTGAACCCTTTGCTCAATGCCTTTTGTTGGGTGGATGAAGATGCCGCGTTGGCCTGCGCGCGTCAAAGTCAGGCGCGTTGGCTGGCGCGCCGCCGCAGTGGCGCGGCTGTCTTGCCTTTGGATGGCGTGCCGGTGTCCATCAAAGACCTGATCCTCACGAAAGGCTGGCCCACTTTGCGCGGCAGCAAAACCGTCAATCCCGATCAACCATGGGATGTCGATGCGCCTGTCACCGCTCGCTTGCGCCAAGCCGGTGCGGTGCTCTTGGGCAAAACCACCACCCCCGAATTTGGCTGCAAAGGCGAAACCAATTCGCTCTTGACCGGTATCAGCCGCAACCCATGGAACACAGACCACACCCCAGGCGGTTCATCGGGAGGCGCATCGGCTGCGGTCAGCGCTGGATTGGGACCTTTGGCCATAGGCACCGATGGCGCAGGCAGCGTGCGTATTCCCGCTGCGTTTTGCGGCAACGTGGGCTTGAAGCCCAGCTTTGGCAGGGTGCCGGCCTACCCTTTGTCGCCGTTTGGCTCGGTGGCGCATTTGGGGCCGCACGCCATGACGGTGCACGACGTGGCTTTGATGATGAACACCATCGCTTTGCCGGATGCCCGTGACTGGACTTCCTTGCCCTTTGATGGCCTGGATTACTTGGCTGGCTTGCAGGGGGGCGTCAAAGGCATGCGGGTGGCGTACTCGCCCACCTTGGGCTACGCCAAACATGTTGATCCGGAGATTGCCGCCGCCACCGCGCTAGCGGCCCAACATTTGCAAGATTTGGGTGCGCTGGTGGAACAGGTCGACCCCTTGACCGAAGACCCCTTGGACATCACCACAGGCTTGTGGTTTGCAGGGGCTTACCAAGTGTGGCAAACCTTGAACCCCGCACAACAAGCCCTCGCCGACCCTGACTTCCAAGCGCAAGCCGAGTTGGGCGCACGGTTAGACGCCAATGCCATTCATGCACTGAACCAACGCCGTGGCGTGTTGGGTTCGCACCTGCGCCAGTTCATGCAGGGTTTTGACCTCATCCTCACCCCCAGCACCGCGGTACCTGCTTTCAAAGCCCGACCCGCTGGCCACAGCCCCATGGACGCACAAGCCATGCTGGGTTGGACGCCCTTCAGCTACCCCTTCAACCTCAGCCAACAACCCGCCATCAGCCTGCCCTGTGGCCTCAACCGTGACGGTTTGCCCATGGGCGTGCAGTTGGTCGGCTCCATGTTTGGCGACGCCAAGTTGCTGCAAGCTGCTCAGGCGTTGCAGGGGTGTTATTCCCTGCAACGGCCTGCAATGGCTTGATTAGCGCGCAGCCACCTCGGCAGCAAAACGTGTGGTGGCGTCTTCCACCGCCTTGGCATGTACCTCGGCCAAGGCGGGTCGGGCGGCGCGGGCGCGGTCAGCTGCACCTTGGGTGGCCAGTTGCCCTTGCCACTGCGGGAACACATGGCGGGCCATGAGGTCGTAGCTCTTGCGGGTGGCGTCAAAGTTGGCCCAGTTGTGGGCCAGCAAAAGGTAAGCGCCAAAGCCGCCATTGCTTTGCTTCCACAGACGGTCGATTTGCGCGTTCACCATGTCGGGCGTGCCAATCGCACCAAAGCCGGAGTCGTTGATGAAGGAGATCATTTCCTTCACGTTGTTGCCAGGCATCGCCATTTGCGGGAAGGCCGCCACGGCTTGGAAGTACTCGAACCATTGCTCAATGCCGTATTCCACATCACGGTAGGCTTGGTCCATGGTTTCGGCGCAATGGCATAAACCGACCAAGCGCCATTTGTTGCGATCCACTTGGGTGTTGTAGTGCTTGGCCTGTTGTTCCATCACGTCCCAGTGCAAGGCTAAGGCGTCAAAGCCCGCCGCTGTGGTGGCACCAATGGAGAGCAAACCCACGCCGTGCATGCCCGCCAATTTGGGGCCTGTGGGCGATGCGACGGCTGGCACCACGATGTCAAACAAGGGGTTGGAATAGGGGCGCAAGTGCAGCCTGGCGTCATGCAGTTCCCAGCGTTCGTTTTTGAAGTTCACGGGCTCTTCCGAACGCAGCAACTGGGTGACCACGCCCAGAGCTTCCTCCAAATAACGGCGGGTGTCCTTTTGCGACACGCCAATCATGGCGCCATCGCTGGGCAGTGAGCCTGGGCCCATGCCCAACATGACACGGCCGCGGGTGAGGTGGTCGAGTTGCACGATGCGCTCGGCCACCCACAACGGGTTGTGGTAACTCATGCTGACCACGCCAGTGCCCAGCTTGATGTGCTTGGTGCGCTCGGCCGATACCGCGATCATCAACTCGGGGCTGGCGCTGATTTCTGAGCCCGCAGAGTGGTGCTCACCCAGCCAAGCCTCGTCGTAGCCGCAGCGGTCCAGCCATTGGATGAGCTCCAAGTCTTGCTCCAAGGCCAAAGTGGGGTTGATGCCGGGCTTGTGAAACGGGGCAAGAAAAATACCAAAACGCATGCGGTGGCTCATGGTGTCTCCTGATAGTTGTGAGCATTTAAGTCCTCAAACTTCTGTATGAGGCGTATCCTTTGTATTCTTTATGACCAATCTCGTCAACGGGGTTATCCGCCGATTTGTACTTTTGGCCTGTGTGAGAAGATGAACCCTTCTTTAAAGCTTTTCATGACACCACCTCTTTTCATCGTCGGCTTGGGCGGCACCTTGCGCGACGGTTCCTCCAGCGAGCAAGCCCTCAAGATCGCCTTGGCCCACGCCGCCAGTTTGGGCTGCGACACCCAGCTGTTTGCAGGTCCAGACTTGCTGCTGGATCATTACGACCCGCGCCGCACGGACCGCAGCCCCGCCGAAGCCGCTTGGGTGGCGGCCATGCGCCGCGCCGATGGCTTCATTGTTTCCACCCCTGCTTACCACGGCGCAGTGTCAGGTTTGCTGAAAAACGTCATTGACTATGCCGAGGACCTCAGCGCAGATGAGCGTGTGTACTGGTCGGGCAAAGCGGTGGGCTGCATGGTGTGTGCTTATGGCGCACAGGCCATGGGCACCACGCTCTCTTCATTGCGCGACATCGTCCACACCTTGCGCGGCTGGCCCACACCTTATGGCGCCACTTTGAATGTGTCGCACTACCCGTTTGGCAGCGCTGACAGTGCGCCAGACCCCGCAGCGATTCAAGCCTGCCAAACCGTGGCCGAAGAAGTTGTTCAATTTGCCAAGGCTTTCAGGCAAACCTGAGAGGCGTACAGATGGGTAACATCTTGCCCTCTGTCGCTTGGTAATCCTTTTATGGCATTCATCGCACTTGACGTTGGCAACACCCGCTTGAAGTGGGCGATGTACGACGCCCCGCATCCCAGCGCCACCTTGTTGGCGCAGGGTGCGGTGTTTTTGGAAAACATCGACAAACTGGCAGACCACGAATGGAGCAACTTGCCTGTGCCTGAGCGCATGCTGGGCTGCATCGTGGCGGGTGAAGCGGTGCGCCGGCGTGTAGAGGAACAGCTCGAGTTGTGGGACTTGACACCGCATTGGGTGGTGTCCTCAGCCAAAGAAGCGGGCTTGGTGAATGGCTATGACCACCCCGCTCGGCTGGGCGCAGACCGTTGGGTGGCCATGATCGGTGCTTTGGCGCACATGCGATCGCAAACCGCAGGTGCCCAAGCCTTGCCGATGGTGGTGGTGATGGTGGGCACCGCTGTGACGGTGGAAGCGATTTCTGCCGAGGGTGAGTTTTTAGGCGGTCTCATCCTGCCTGGCCACGGCATCATGCTGCGTGCCTTGGAGTCTGGCACGGCGGGTTTGCGGGTACCCACCGGCGAGGTTCGTGCCTTTCCCACCAACACCAGCGATGCGCTCACCAGTGGCGGCACTTACGCCATTGCCGGTGCCGTCGAGCGCATGGTGCAACATGTGCGAGCCCACTGCCACGCCGAGCCACTGTGCTACATGACGGGCGGTGCGGGTTGGAAGATGGCGCCCAGCATGTCGGTGCAGTGTGCGTTGATCGACAGCTTGATTTTTGACGGCTTGCGCGAAATTGCCGCCCAACGTTTGGCAGCAGTCGCGGCGCGTTAAGCCGCCAAAGTTTCGACCTGAACCGCGCAGTCGTAAAACACCGGAGCGCGGCCCATGTCGGTAAGACGCTGCGAAGTGAGTTGATTCACATTGGTGCCGTCGCGACTGAGTTTGCGCCACCAAATGCCCAACCCCACCACCATGCCTGCTTGGGCGCGGGTGCTGATCTGCGCTTTGCACACATGGCTGCCGCGGTCGTTAAAGACACGCACCATCGCGCCATCTTTCACCTGCCGCGCTGCGGCGTCCTCGGGGTGAATTTCAAGAAGCGGCTCACCCTCCATGTCACGCAGACTTTTCACATTCACAAAGCTGGAGTTCAAAAAATTGCGTGCCGGTGGCGAAATCATGGCCAGCGGGTAGCTGGCTTGTGGGTTGGCGGGTTCATAGTTGGGCAGGTAGTCGGGCAGGCCGTCCAAGCCCTGGGCTACCAAGCGTTCACTGACAAATTCGCAACGCCCCGAGGGCGTGGCAAAACCGCCTTGGGCAAACGGCGCATCGTCCATGGGCCAATGGGCAAAACCATCCTTTAACAAAGCGTCCCAAGTCACTGGCGCGGCGCTTTGCAAGTTGCGCGGGTGTTGCAGTGCCAAGCGGCATAAGCTTTCGTCGTCCTCTTGCAGCAAGGGGCTGTGCAGCCCCATGCGGGTGCTGAGTTCACGAAAAATATGCGTGTTGGTTTTGGCCTCACCCATAGGCGAGATAGCGGGGCGATTCAGCACCATGTCGGTATGGCCATAGCTGTTGTGGATATCCCAGTGCTCAAGTTGTGTGGTGGCGGGCAACACATAGTCGGCATGGTCGGCGGTATCGGTCATGAAATGTTCCAGCACCACGGTGAACAAGTCTTCCCGCGCAAAGCCTTTGACCACCTTGGCCGACTCGGGTGCCACCGCGACGGGGTTGCTGTTGTAGACCACCACGGCCTCGACCAAGCCAGGCGTGTTCAAGGCGTCGCCAATCGTGCTCATGTTAATGAGCGGTGCTCTGGCGTTGGTGTGCAGATCGTGGCGCTGCAAAGCCGCACCGTTATGCAAAGCATGGCCTGAAGCGCTCAGCACCACGCCGCCAGCACGGTGTCGCCAAGCGCCGGTGAGCGCGGGCAGGCAAGCCACCGCGCGAACTGCGTTACCGCCGCCGTGGGAGCGTTGCACGCCGTAGTTCAACCGAATCGCGGCTGGCTGGATGTGGGCGTAATCGTGGGCAAGTTGGCGAATGTCCTCGGCCTTCAAGCCACACACCTCGGCTGTGCGTTCGGGCGTCCATCGCAGGGCACGTTCACGCAAGGCATCAAAGCCCAAGGTGTAATTGTTGATGTAGTCGTGGTCCAGCCAATCGTGGGTGATGAGTTCGTGCATCAACCCCAAGGCCAGCGCTGCATCGGTACCGGGCTTGATGGCCAGATGCACATCGCATTTGTCGGCGGTTTCGGTGCGGCGTGGGTCTATGCACACCAATTTGGCGCCTTGGCGTTTGGCTTCTTGGGCGATGCGCCAAAAATGCACGCTGCTGGTGATGACGTTGCTGCCCCAAATGAGGATGAGCTTGCTTTGGGCAAAAAACTGCACCTTCATGCCCAGCTTGCCACCCAAGGTTTGCGTCAAGGCCTCGCCACCAGCGCTAGAGCAAATGGTGCGGTCGAGTTTGGCCGCCCCCAAGAGATTGAAAAAACGCATGGCGATGGACTCGCCTTGCACCATGCCCATGGTGCCCGCATAGCTGTAGGGCAGGATGCGTTCAGGCGAGGTGTCGGCAATGGCTTTCAAGCGAGCGGCGATGTCGCTCAAGGCCTCTTCCCAACTGACCCGCTGGAACTGGCCGCTGCCCTTGGGGCCCACGCGCTTCATGGGGTGCAGCACCCGATCGGGATGGTAGGTGCGTTCGGTGTAGCGCGACACTTTGGTACACAGAACGCCGTCAGTCAGCGGATGGTGGGGGTTGCCTTGCACCTTGATCGCCACGCCGTCTTGCACGGTGGTCAGCAAGGAACAGGTGTCGGGGCAGTCATGGGGGCAGGCACCCAATAGGGTGGTGGTCATGGAAGAGGAGCTCATGGCTGGATTTTGCACGTCATTGCCAACGGCCGCTTCAGTGTGCCGGCTTGATGGCCTTGGCACTTGTACACAAATATGCTTTTATGTAAAAATGCACCCATGCGCACCACCCTTGACCTTCCCGATACGCTTTTTAAGCATCTCAAAGCCCGTGCGGCTTTGGAGGGGCGGTCTTTGCGCGATCTGGTGATTGAGTTGGTTGAACGGGGTTTGAATGCCCGCGATGTAAGTGATCCTCAACAGCGATTCATGGCGCGTCCATTGATTGGCGCTCACGCACCCTTAGCCGTTCCCGCTGACAAATTCAGCAATGCTGACTTGGTCGACCTCATAAGCAAGGAAGACGATGAGCGAGCCCGCACACACTTGGCGGGTGGCTGAAGCTCCGGCTGGCTGGCGCTTGACCTCTGGGGACTTGCCCGATGTCAACGTCTGGCTTGCGCTGACCCATACAGGCCACCCCTTTCATGCAGCAGCTGCCCGCTATTGGCAAAACGCTTGCGATGCGCAGACCGGCTTATGGTTTTGCCGCAGCACCATGATGTCATTGGTGCGTTTATTGGCGCAACCGGCCGTGATGGGTACGCTGACGCTTAGCTTGCCTCAAGCTGTGGCGGTCTACCAGCAATGGCGAGCTGTGCCGCAAGTGGGTTTGTTACCCGACCCCCCCGAACTTGATGCTTTGTTGCAAACCATGGTGGGAAGTCAATCTGTGCCTATGCCTGCCCGTTTGTGGCCCGATGTGTGTTTGGCGGCCACTGCAGAAGCGGCGGGCTTGCGCATGGTGACGTTTGACCGCGACTTTGAACGCTTTCCATTGAGTCGATTGGAAATATTGACTTAGGCCGATGCTGTTGCTTAGGTAGCAGAGGTTTTTGGCTATCGGGTAGACTGATTCCCCAAGCCATTGACAGAGGGTGAATATGAAACTGCTTGACTCCATCACCACCGAAGCCGCCAGCATCATCGCTGTGCGCCGCGACATCCATGCCCACCCCGAACTGTGCTTCCAAGAGCAGCGCACCGCGGATGTGGTGGCAGGCAAGCTGGCCGAGTGGGGCATTGAAGTTCACCGTGGCATGGGCACCACTGGCGTGGTCGGCGTCATCAAAAACGGCAGCAGCCAACGCAGCATCGGCTTGCGTGCCGACATGGACGCGCTGCCCGTCAATGAAGCCAATACCTTTGCCCACGCCAGCAAACACCCCGGCAAGATGCACGCTTGTGGCCACGACGGCCACACCGCCATGTTGCTGGCAGCAGCCCAGCATTTGGCCAAGCACAAACATTTCGATGGCACCGTGGTGCTGATCTTCCAACCCGCCGAAGAAGGCGGCGGCGGCGCGCGCGAGATGATCAAAGACGGCTTGTTCGACAAATTCCCCGTGGACGCGGTGTTCGGTTTGCACAACTGGCCCGGCATGCCGGTCGGCACCTTGGCGGTCAGCCCAGGACCTGTCATGGCCTCCAGCAACGAGTTCAAAATCACCATCCGTGGCAAGGGTTGTCACGCGGCTTTGCCCCACAACGGCATCGATCCCGTGCCCATCGCCTGCGAAATGGTGCAGGCCTTTCAAACCATTGTGTCGCGCAATTTGAAACCCATCGATGCGGGTGTCATCTCGGTCACCATGATCCATGCCGGTGACGCCACCAATGTGGTGGCCAACAGCTGCGAGCTGCAAGGCACGGTGCGCACTTTCACGGTGGAGATGCTCGACCTGATCGAGCGACGTATGCAGACCATTGCCGAACACGTCAGCGCCGCCCACGAGGCCAGCTGCGAATTTGCCTTTGTGCGCAATTACCCCCCCACCATCAACCATGTGAATGAAGCTGCCTTCACCCGCGAGGTGTTGTCAGGCATCGTGGGCGCGGACAACGTGCTGGCGCAAGAACCCACCATGGGCGCCGAAGACTTCTCGTATATGTTGCTGGAAAAACCCGGCGCTTATTTCTTCATCGCCAACGGTGAGGGTCAGCACCGCGAAATGGGCCATGGCGGCGGCCCTTGCACCTTGCACAACCCCAGTTACGACTTCAACGACGACCTGATTCCCTTGGGCGGTACTGTTTGGGTGCGCATGGTCGAGCAGTTTTTAGCGCCGGCTTAATAAACTACTTAGGCGCTGGGCGGGGCGTTGTACATCTGCAGCAAGGCCGTCAACTGCGCTTTGGGTTGAGCTTGCAAATAGGGCAGTAAAAGCCCCAGCACTTGTTGTGCGCCGCGTGACACGCCACCTTGGGCGTTGGCGTCTTCCAGCGCATGGCGGGGGTCACGCACATACTCATAGCTCAGCCACCACGTCAGCATGACCAACATCTGCGTGGCGCTGCTGTCTCGCTCGGTCGGGCTTTGGGTCAGCCAGCCTTGATCGCCCAAGCGCTTGAGCAAGGTTAAAAATGCCGCATGTTTGTCCGCCAGCACTTGCTTGACTTGTTGTTCCAGTTGGCGGTATTTGCTGAGCAAATCGTTCAAGTCGCGGTACAAAAAACGGTAACGCCACACCAACTCAAACAGCGAGTGCATGAAAAACCAAGCGTCTTCTAGGTCTTTCACGTCCTGCGCTGCGGGCAGCAGGGCTTGCATATCGTCTTGGAACTGGCCAAACAAATGGTTGACGATGTCTTCCTTGCCAGGGTAGTGGTAGTACAAATTTCCTGGGCTGATGCCTAAATCCGCTGCCACCATGGTGGTGGCCACATTGGGCTCACCAAAGCGGTTGAACAGCCCTAAGGCACTGGCCAAGATGCGCTCAGCGGTACGACGCGGCGCTTTGCTGGCCATGGGCTTTAGCTTTTAGGCTGGGCGGTTGTAGCGGCTGGCTTGGTCTTGGCCAACTCCGCCTCAAGACTGGCCACGCGGGCTTGCAAATCGGCCAAGTCTTGGGCGCTGGGCAGACCCATGCTTTTGAGGGCCTTGGCAACGCGTTCTTCAAAAATACCTTCAAGTTTGTCGATATGGCCGCTGGCGCTTTCTCCCATTTGGCTGGCCATGTGGCTCATTTTTTCGGCAGCTTGCGCCATGGTGGCCTGGGCTTGCTGGGTGGTTTGCTGAAGATGCGAGCCTTCTTTGACCAAGCTCTCAAACACCTTGGTACCTTCTTCCTGCGCCTTGGCAAAAGCGCCCAAGCCCGCCAGCCAAATGTGTTGCGCCGAGTCCTTCATGCGCTGACTCATCTGTTGCGGGTCGAATTCAGGGGGGGTGCTCGCCATGCGATGTCTCCTAGGAATGAACAAAAATCATCATAGACCAAGGCGCTAGCCGATAAACTGAGTTAGATCAAACGGAGCTTGAAATATTTCAACCCTACAATTGTCACAGTTATCAAAAACACCAAACCATGTTGTGGTACGCCGTCCATTCCCGTCCTAAGCAAGAACACCGCGCGCTTGAAAACCTGCAAAACCAAGGTTACGAGGCGTGGTTGCCCATGATCGCGGTGGAAAAACTGCGCCGTGGACGGGTGACCGAGGTGATTGAGCCCATGTTCAGTCGCTATTTGTTCATTCGCTTGGACATGGAGCACACCAACTGGACGCCCATTCGCTCCACTTTAGGCGTGAGCCGCCTGGTGAGTTTTGGCAACCGCCCAGCGCCGATTGCCGACGCCTTGATTCAAGCCCTGCGCCAAATGCCCGACCGCGCACCGGAGCGCTTGCTTCAGCCTGGCCAAGCCGTGCGCATGATCGATGGCCCTTTGAAAGGCTTAGAAGCCATTTACCAGCATGCCGATGGCGAGTTGCGCGCCATGGTGTTGGTGGATTTGTTAAGCAAGCAGCACAGCGTGGCCGTTGATATGCAGCACGTATTCCCCGTCACACTTTGAACATGGCGACGCAACCCAAACACATCGCGATCATCATGGACGGCAATGGCCGTTGGGCAAAACAACGCCTGATGCCCCGTACCGTGGGCCATGCGCGGGGCGCGGCGAATGTGCGTCAAACCATCAAAGCCGCCCACGCCTTGGGTTTGCGCTACCTCACCTTGTTTGCTTTCAGCTCCGAAAATTGGCGTCGGCCCGTAGAGGAAGTTTCTGCCTTGATGGGTTTGTTTTTGCAATATTTGGAATCTGAGGTTGCCGAGATGAAAGCCGCAGGTGTACGCCTGCGCGTCATTGGTGACCGCAGCGCGTTTGCCCCTTTGTTGCAGTCGCGCATAGACCAAGCCGAACAAGACACCGCCCACAATGACAACTTGCACCTGACCATTGCCGCCAATTACGGTGGTCAGTGGGATGTGCTGAGCGCTGTGCGTGCTTGGCAAGCAGCGCATCCGACGCGTTCATTGCAAGAACTCGATGCCCAAGGCTTGGCCGCGCATTTAAGTACGGCGGACTTGCCCGACCCCGAGTTGCTGATTCGCACCGGCGGCGAGTCACGCATCAGCAATTTTCTGCTTTGGCAAAGCGCCTATACCGAGTTGTATTTCACCGATTTGCATTGGCCCGATTTTGATGAAACTGCTTTGAAGAAAGCCTTGTCTTGGTATGCCCAGCGTGTTCGGCGTTTTGGTCGCACCGACGAGCAGGTGTTGAGTCCCAGTACTGCGGGTCATTTCCCTGCCCAAGACCTTGTTATCCCCAAAGACATCAAGATAGGCTAATATTACGTCCGCAGGCATTAAGTCCCATTAGTTTCGAGCGCCTGCAGCTCGCCCGGGCATTGTGTGCCCCACTTTCATAGTTTTAAACACGTCACTTACAGGTATCCCTTGATGAAGACAGAAAACCGCGCAACGCATCCCCGCAAGGATCATGCACAGGCACGCAGTGGCCGTTGCATTGCCTTGATCGACAGCAACTACATGGCTTGGTTACTCAAGCAAAGCACCGATAGCGATGCTGAACCCGAAACCTACAACCGCCAAGCCCTGATTCCCACCTTGGTGCAAACCTTGAAACAAGCCGGTTTAGGCTTGGATGTGCAGCGCGTTTATTGGTACACCGACAACCCCGATAGCCAATTTCCTGCCGATCAAATTGTGCGGGTGCTCGACGTCGCCAGCGGTGAACCCAGTGAGGTGGCTTTCAGTGCCATGTCGGCCGACATTGCCCGTTTGTCAGAGCGCAAAGCCTGCGAACACCTGCTGATTGCCAGCGACGACGACCGATTAACCGCCAGCATCGACGAAGCCCAGTTGCACGGTTTGAATGTGTATTTGCTTGCCGACGAATCGGCTCGCCACATGGATCAGTTGATCAACGAAGACCCCGCATGGTGCCGTTTGTTGGCGCAAGCCGATCGGCGCGTGCTGCTTTTGGCCCAAGCTGCCAAAGAGTTGACTGCCCAGCCACGCGCTGCGGCCGCACCCGCTGCGCCGCAAGACCCCGAGTTGGTGCGTACCAAGTTGCAAGAAGTGGTCGACGGCTGGTGGGACGACGAACCCGAAGACCTGCGAGAAGACCTGCGCGACGAGTTGCGTGGCAGCCATGGCATTCCCCAGGAAGTGGATCGTCATATGCTGTTGCGTGTGCGTCGTGCTTTGGACCGTCCTTTGAGCTTTCCCGAGAAAAAAATCTTGCGTGAAATGGTGCGTAACAAGGTGCTGGGCGTCAGCGAAGAAAGCATGCCTGCATGACCATTTTGGTGACCGGCGGCGCCGGTTTCATAGGGAGTAATTTTGTGCACACCTGGCTGGGTGTGCAGGACGAAACCTTGGTCAACCTCGACAAGCTCACCTACGCGGGCAACCTGCGCAATTTGCATTCCCTGGCAGATGACAGGCGCCACCATTTTGTGCAGGGCGATATTGGCGACACCACACTGGTCAGCCAATTGTTGGCTACGCACCAACCGCGTGCTGTGTTGCATTTCGCTGCCGAGTCGCATGTGGATCGTTCCATCCACGGGCCCATGGATTTCATCCAAACCAATGTGGTGGGCACTTTTCAGTTGTTGGAGTCGGTGCGTGCTTTTTGGGCTGGTTTGTCGCCAGACGCCAAGCAAAACTTTCGGTTTTTGCACGTCAGCACCGACGAGGTGTATGGCAGTTTGGCACCCGACGCACCCGCCTTCAGCGAAACCCACCCGTATGAGCCCAACAGCCCTTACTCTGCCAGCAAGGCGGCCTCTGACCATTTGGTGCGTGCCTGGCACCACACCTATGGCCTACCGGTGCTCACCACCAATTGCAGCAACAACTACGGCCCCTACCATTTCCCCGAAAAACTCATTCCCTTGGTGATTCACAACGCCTTGGCGGGCAAGCCCCTGCCCATTTACGGCGACGGTCAGCAGGTGCGCGATTGGTTGTATGTGGAGGACCATTGCAAAGCCATCATGCGGGTTTTGCAAGACGGCCGCTTGGGTGAAACTTATAACGTGGGTGGTTGGAATGAAAAGCCCAATATTGAGGTTGTACGTACGCTGTGCACATTGCTCGACGAACTGCAACCCCGCGCCGATGGCCAGTCTTATGCCACGCAAATGACCTTTGTGAAAGACCGCCCTGGCCACGACAGGCGCTACGCCATTGATGCGCGAAAGTTGGAGCAAGAGCTGGGTTGGCGGCCGCAAGAAACCTTTGAAACGGGATTGCGCAAAACCGTGCAGTGGTACCTTGGCCACGCAGCGTGGGTAGAGGAAGTTACCAGCGGCAGTTACCGTGCGTGGATAGGCCAAAACTATGGCAGTTGATGGCGTTTTGCTCTTCGGGGCAGACGGTCAGCTAGGCCATGCTTTGCAAGCCGAATTGCCCTTGCTAGGGCGGTTGATACCGCTGACCTTGGCCGAGGTGGATATTGCTAACGCTGATGCGCTGCGAGCCGCCATTCGCCACCATGCCCCGCGTTACATTGTGAATGCCGCTGCCTATACCGCAGTGGACAAAGCCGAGCAAGAGTCCAACTTGGCGCAGGCCATCAATGCTAAGGCACCTGCCATCATGGCCCAAGAAGCCAAAACCTTGGGCGCGACTTTGGTGCACTATTCCACCGACTATGTGTTCAATGGCCAATCGCCCCACCCTTACAAAGAAAGTGATCCTACCGATCCCCTGTCGGTCTATGGTCGCAGCAAGCGCGATGGCGATGAGGCGGTGGTGGCGCAGGCAGGCGCTTTTTTCATCTTTCGAAGTTCATGGGTGGTGGGTGTCCATGGCGGCAATTTCTTGAAAACCATGCTGCGCTTGGCACAAGAGCGTGACAGTTTGAGCGTGGTGGCGGATCAGCACGGCGTGCCCACCTCGGCCGCGTGGATGGCCCAAGTCACCCGTCAAGTTTTGCAACGCCCAGACCATGCTGCTCTTAGTAGCCTTTACCATTTAAGCAATCAGGGGCAAACGACTTGGCACGCTTATGCGCAATATGTGTTGCGCCAGGCACATCAGTTGGGTTGGCAGTTGAAAGTCCAGCCCGAGAATATCAAGGCGATTACCACCGCCGATTACCCTTTGCCCGCGCCTCGCCCAGTTAATTCTTTGTTGAATACCACTTTGGTGCAGCAGCGACTGGGCTTGAATATCCCGACTTGGCAATCCGGCGTGGACGACGTGTTGCAGGCTTTAAAGCTTCAGCGCGAATAACGCCATTCCACGCCTATTTGCAAGCGGCGGTTAATAGGTTCGTAATAATCTTCGTGCCCCGAGCGCAAACCGTTGACCTTGTTGGAATCGTCCACCCAAGTCCAGCGAATAAATGGAGAATAGGTGCCGCTGGCGGTGCTGTAATCTGCTTTGGTTTGAATATAAATCCCCGTATGTTGGGTATTATTGATATCAATATATGTGGCAGCGTTGGCTTGGGATAATTTAGAAATTTGCTGGCCAAATAATAAAACCCCAGCGTCCACAGTGAGTTTTTTCGCCGGTCCCCATAGGCTTGCGTATTGCCCAGCGTCAGTCCAGCGAAATGGCAGCCATAGCTGGGTAGATTTGCGGTCATACCCGCCATGACCCGTACTGGTCATACCCTCTAAATAATTGGAATGGGTATGCAGCGCCAAGCCGTAAGAGATACTCGGTGCCATCGCCATGGGCCACAGACTGCGCCAGCGGGTTTCAATATTAAGCACATTGTTCATGCTACCGCTGCGGTCACTGCTGTAGGTTTGGCGCCCCACCACAGCCTCGGCTTCAAGTTGCGCTTGGCCTAAGCTGGCCAGCGGCATGCTGCGCCAGTGCAAGCCTATTTCGGGGCCGACCAATTGCATGGCTGGCTCGGCATAGCGTTGCGCGCCCAAACTGAAACTCCAAGCGCCTACGGGCGCAGGGGCGGTTTGGCTCAGAGCCAGCATGGGCGAGAATAAAAAAACCGCCACTGTTATTAACGGGTGGCGGTTGGGCATGAATATCAAAGTTATTCTGCGGCTTTGATTTCAGCGGAAGCCAAAGTACCGGCTGCGTGCAAAGCTTGTACCCATTGGGGCATGCGACCACGGCCCGTCCAGGTATTGGCGGCATTGGCAGGATCACGGTATTTAGGCGCCACTTTTTTGCCAGCGGTGGCGCGTTTGGCTTTGGGCGCCTTGGCTGCGATGGATTTAGCAGCTGATTTGCCTTTGGCTTTACCGCCCAAGGCTGCTGTGATCTGGTCGGCAGTGATTCCGGCACTGTGGGCAATTTGAACGATTTGGGCTAAAGCTTTATCGTGACCGCGCGACATTAAGCGCTGTTCTTCTTTTTCCAATTTAATTCGCGCAGCGCGGATTTTTTCAAGTTGGGTAAGTGTGCTGGTGCGTGCCATGAATATCTCCTGATATTTAAATAAAATATTCTTTATTATCTGTGAAATATTAATAATATGCAAAATATTATTTTCTTATTAATATAAAAAGATATTCCCTTTTTATTCAGAACCTTCACCCCATGGAGGATGTTTCTAAGACTGCCGCTGCCGCTGTGAATGGGGCACAATCAACCTTACTTGATGCTTCATTCCTTTATGGCCACTTCAAACACCTCAGCGATTGCAAACAGCGACCAAGCAGATATTTTGGCCCGCGCCTTGCCTTACATCCGCAAGTTCCATGGCAAAACCTTGGTCATCAAATACGGCGGCAACGCCATGACCGACCCTTTATTGCAAGCCGGTTTTGCCCAAGATGTGGTGCTGTTGAAGCTGGTGGGCATGAATCCTGTGGTGGTGCACGGCGGCGGTCCACAAATTGAAAACGCTTTGCAACGCTTGGGTAAAAAGGGCGAATTCGTGCAAGGCATGCGGGTGACCGACGCCGAAACCATGGAGGTGGTGGAGTGGGTGCTGGCGGGTGAAGTGCAGCAAGACATCGTCGGTCTGATCAACCAAGCCGGCGGCAAAGCCGTGGGTCTCACAGGGCGTGATGGCGGCATGATTCGCGCACGGCAACTGAAAATGCACGATGCCAAAGACCCCAGCAAAGAACTGGATGTGGGACAGGTGGGCGATATTGTCAGCATTGACCCTGGCGTGGTTAAAGCCTTGCAAGACGATGCCTTCATACCTGTTATCAGCCCCATCGGTTTTGGTGAAAACAATGAGAGCTACAACATCAACGCCGACTTGGTGGCGTCCAAACTCGCCACCGTACTGAAGGCTGAAAAACTGGTGCTGCTGACCAACACCGAGGGCGTGCTCGATAAAGCGGGCAATTTGTTAGGCGATTTATCGGCGCGACAAATTGACGCTTTGTTTGCTGATGGCACCTTGAGTGGCGGCATGTTGCCCAAGATCAGCGGCGCTTTAGACGCCGCCAAAAGTGGTGTCAACTCGGTGCATATCATTGATGGGCGGGTACCCCACGCCTTGTTGCTGGAAATTTTGACCGATCAAGCTTTTGGTACCCTCATACGTTCACACTGACTTGCAAGGAGTGTTCGAGATGACCACAGCGCACACCAGCAGCTCTTCTGCCCAGACACAGACTACGCCGCGTAAGCGGCCTAAGCCTGGCGAGCGGCGCATCCAAATTTTGCAAGCCTTGGCCGCCATGCTGGAGCAACCGGGTGCCGAGCGCATCACCACCGCCGCACTGGCGGCTCGCTTAGAAGTTTCCGAAGCCGCGCTGTACCGGCATTTCGCCAGCAAGGCGCAAATGTTTGAAGGTCTGATTGAATTCATTGAAACCAGCATCTTCAGCTTGCTTAACCAGATTGCCGACAAAAGCGATGCGGCTCAGCTCAAAGCGCGTCATATGGTGACGGTGCTGCTGCAATTTGCCGAACGCAACCCAGGCATGGCGCGCGTCATGGTGGGCGACGCCTTGGTATTCGAAAACGACCGCCTTGAGCAGCGCATGAACCAGTTTTTCGAACGCTTTGAGTCCAGCTTGCGCCAAGTGCTGCGTGAGCAAGCGCTGTCTCAGTCCTCCGCGACGCCCACGGTGGACGCCAATGTGCAGGCCTCTGTGCTGGTGTCGTTTGTGGTGGGCCGCTTGCAGCGCTTTGCCCGCAGTGGCTATAAACGCTTGCCCACCGAGCACATGGACGCCAGCTTGGCGCTTCTCACATAACCGCACCTAGCTGCCAGGGCACAAACTCGTTTTGCCCATAGCCGTGTTGCTCGCTTTTGCTGGCCTCGCCTGAAGCACAGGCGATGATGTGCTTGAAGATTTCTTCTCCCTTGGCTTGCACCGTGCTGCCGCCATCGACCACGTCGCCGCAGTTGATGTCCATGTCATCGGTTTGGCGCTGCCACAACGCGGTGTTGGTGGCCAATTTGAGTGAAGGCGAGGGCGCACAGCCATAAGCCGAGCCGCGACCGGTGGTGAAGCAAATCAGGTTGGCGCCACCCGCCACTTGGCCCGTGGCGCTGACCGGGTCGTAGCCGGGCGTGTCCATGTAAACAAAGCCATGCGCCGTGACTTTCTCGGCGTACTCGTACACCGCTTGCAAATTGCTGGTGCCGCCTTTGGCCACTGCGCCGAGTGACTTCTCCAAAATCGTGGTCAGGCCTCCCGCCTTGTTGCCAGGGGAGGGGTTGTTGTTCATCTCGCCTTGGTGCATGGCGGTGTAGTGTTCCCACCAGCGGATGCGCTCAACCAACTTCTCGCCCACCTCGCGGCGCACCGCACGGCGGGTCAGCAGGTGTTCCGCGCCGTAAATTTCGGGCGTTTCGCTCAGGATGGCGGTGCCGCCATGCGCCACCAACAGGTCCACCGCCGCACCCAAGGCCGGGTTGGCGCTGATGCCCGAATAACCGTCCGAGCCGCCGCACTGCAAGCCGACTGTGATGTGGGCCACGCTGCACGGCACACGCTGAGATTGGTTCACCGTGGGCAGCATGGCCTTGACCAGCTCGATGCCCTTGGCCACCGTCAAGCGGGTGCCACCGCTGTCTTGGATGTTGAAGGTTTGCAGCGTGCTGCCCTCTGCCAAACCGCTGTGTGCCATCCACGATTTGAGTTGATTGGCCTCGCAGCCCAAGCCGATGGCCAGCACACCGGCAAAGTTGGGGTGGGTGGCATAGCCTGCCATGGTGCGCTCGAGTACTTGCATCCCCAAGCCCTCGGTGTCCATGCCGCAGCCCGTGCCGTGGGTGAGTGCGACCACGCCATCCACATTCGGGAAGTCGGCCAAAGCATCGGGGTGGATGGTTTTGGAGAAATGGTCGGCAATGGCACGGGCGACGGTGGCCGAGCAGTTCACGCTGGAGAGGATGCCGATGTAGTTGCGCGTGGCCACGCGGCCGTCAGGCCGCACATAACCCATGAACTCGGCATGAAGTGGGGGGGCCTCGGGTTTGACGTCGGCGCAAAACGAGTAGTCGCGTGCAAAGTCGCCTTTGTTGGGCCCCATGTCAAGGTTGTGGGTGTGCACATGCTCGCCGGCGGCAATGTCTTTGGACGCAAAGCCAATGATTTGGTTGTAGCGGCGCACCGCCTCGCCCGAGGCGATGGCGCGGGTGGCCACCTTGTGACCGGGGGGGATGAGGCCGCGCACCGCGATGCCCTCCACCGTGGCACCAGAGAGCAGTTGTTGGCGGGTGATGACCACGTCATCGGCGGTGTGCAGGCGAATACAAGCGTTCATGAGCAAAGCTGATTTTTAAGAAGACATCAAACGGGGTAACCACAGCGAGATGCTGGGCACATAAGTGATCAGCACCAAACTGGCCAAGAGCGGCACCAACCAAGGCAAGATGGCCATCGTGGTTCGTTCCACGCTGAGCTTAGCCACCCGTGCCAGCACAAACAGCACCATGCCCATGGGCGGATGCAGCAGGCCGATCATGAGGTTGAGCACCATCACCAAGCCAAAGTGAACCAAGTCACTGCCAAGTTGCTGGCAGATGGGCACCAAGATGGGTACCAAAATGGTGATGGCGGCGGTAGGCTCCAAAAAGCAGCCCACAAACAGCATGAGCAAATTGGCCAGCAACAAAAATTGCCAAGGCTGGTCGGTCACGCCCAAGACCCATTGGCCAATGGCGGCGGTCACGCCGGTGGCGGTCAGCAACCAACCAAAGATGCTGGCCGCTGCTACGATGAAGAGCACCGTGGCGGTGGTCTCGACCGTGTCTAGGCAGATCTT
>CANGPV010000027.1 GCA_947455935.1 Comamonadaceae bacterium | reverse complement strand
CGCAGTTTCATGCTGGGTGCCCACCAAAGCCAAGCCAAAGCTACAAGCCGCAGCCAGCGCAAAACCCACGCCTTCGCCAATGCTGGCCCATTGGGCTTGCGCCCCCAAACCTGAGGTCGCGCCCAGCACATCCAGCGCGATGGCCAAACCGAGCAAGATCAAAGGCATGGCCAGCAACACGCTGCGCTGCGGTGTGCGTTGGTAAATCAGCTTGTCCCACAGCGCCGTCCATAGCGGGTAGGTGTTGAACGCCAGCAAGGCCAAAGCCACCGGCAAACGCGCCACCGCCGCATACAGGCACTGGCTTTGCACACCAATCATCAAACCCACAAACAACAGCCCCCGCCCTTGCTGGCGGTTAAAGCGCCATGGCACCCGCGCCAGCACCACCAGCAGGGCCACCAGGCTGGCGGTGACCAAGCTGCGCGTAGCCACACCGGTGGCCACGTCCATGCCGCTGTTGAACGCCAGTCGGGCGGCGATATGGTTGGACGCCATCATCAAGGCGATCAGGAGCAGGGTGAAAAAGGCTTGCAGGCTCAAAGCGCGGGGAGAGGTCATGGCCCGAGCATAAACGGCTTGGCTATGATGGCGGGTTGCCCTCGATAAAAACACATCTGCCGTGAATTCGCCTACCGACGCATATTATTTGGGCCACCACTTGGGTGGACGGGGCGCGTTCGGCCAGATCAGTGTGCGTGGTGCGCGCACCCACAACCTGAAGAACATCGATGTCGACATCCCGCGCAACCAGTTGGTGGTGATCACCGGCTTGTCGGGTTCGGGCAAATCCAGCTTGGCGTTTGACACGCTGTATGCCGAAGGGCAGCGCCGCTATGTGGAAAGCCTGTCGGCCTATGCGCGGCAGTTTTTGCAGCGTATGGACAAGCCCGATGTGGACCTGATAGAGGGACTCTCGCCCGCCATCGCCATTGAGCAAAAAGCCACCAGCCACAACCCGCGCTCCACGGTGGGCACGGTGACCGAGATCCACGATTATTTGCGCTTGCTGTTTGCCCGCGCCGGCACACCGCATTGCCCCGCCCATGGCGTGCCGCTGCAGTCGTCCAGCGTGGCGCAAATGGTGGACGCGGTTTTGGCCATGCCTGCCGAGACCCGCCTCATGCTGCTCGCCCCCGTGGCGCGTGAGCGCAAGGGCGAATTCACCGAAGTTTTTGCCCAGATGCAGGCGCAAGGTTTTGTGCGGTTTCGCATCGACGGCCAGGTGGTCGAGTTGGCCGATTTACCGACCTTAGAGAAAAAAGAAAAGCACGATATCGATGTGGTGGTGGACCGCCTGAAAGTGCGTCCCGACATGGCCACCCGCTTGGCAGAAAGCTTTGAGACCGCTTTGCGCTTGGCCGATGGCCGCGCGGTGGTGTTGGACATGGACAGTGGTGTGGAGCACGCTTTCAATGCCCGCTTTGCCTGTCCGCACTGCAACTACGCCATTGGTGAGCTTGAGCCGCGCTTGTTTTCGTTCAACTCGCCGCTGGGCGCTTGTCCGGCTTGCGAAGGTCTGGGCGAGCAAACGTTTTTTGACCCTGCACGTATCGTGGCGTTCCCAAGCCTCAGTTTGGAGAGCGGCGCCATCAAGGGCTGGGACAAACGCAACGCCTACTACTTCGCCATGCTGCAAAGCTTAGCCAAGCACTATGGCTTTGATCTGGACACCCCTTTCGAAGACCTGCCCGAAGCGGTGCGTCAGGTGGTGCTGTTTGGCTCGGGCACCGAAGAAATCAAGTTCAGCTATGTGCTGGAGTCGGGTGCCAAAGCCGGGCGCAAAACCAGCAAGCTGCACGCCTTTGAAGGCATCGTGCCCAATATGACCCGCCGCTACCACGACACCGACTCGGCCTTGGTGCGCGAAGAGTTGTCGCGCTACCGAGGACATCGCCCATGTCTGGAATGTCAAGGCACCCGCTTGCGGATAGAAGCACGGAATGTGCGTTTGGGTGAGGGCTTACAAGCGCGCACCTTGCACGATGTGAGCCACATCACCTTAGCCGAATGCCAAGCGTATTTCCAAGGCCTGACCTTGCAAGGCAACAAGGCCGACATTGGCGAGAAGGTGATTCGTGAAATTGCCAACCGGCTGAAGTTTTTGAACGATGTGGGCCTGACCTACCTGAGCCTCTCGCGCAGCGCCGACACCTTGTCAGGCGGCGAGGCGCAGCGCATCCGTTTGGCCTCGCAAATTGGCTCGGGGCTCACGGGCGTGATGTATGTGTTGGATGAGCCCAGCATCGGTTTGCACCAGCGCGACAACGACCGGCTGATCGACACCTTGAAACACCTGCGTGACATTGGCAACAGCGTGTTGGTGGTGGAGCACGACGAGGACATGATCCGCGCCGCCGACCATTGCATCGACATGGGCCCGGGTGCGGGTGTGCATGGCGGTCGGGTGATGGCGCAGGGCACAGCCGCAGAAATTGAGGCCAACCCCGCATCGCTCACAGGCCGCTATATGTCGGGCGCATTGCGCATAGAGGTACCTCAGCAACGCAGACCCTGGTTGGTACAGCACAGCCGCAGCGTGACGGCCGCAGCTCCCGCCACCAATGTGTTTGGCAGCCTGCCAGCCACCGTGGTGCACAGCGTGGCCAAGCAGTCCATCACCGTCGTGGGTGCCAAGGGCCACAACTTGCAAAAAGTGAGTGTGGAGTTTCCCGTGGGCTTGTTCACCTGCGTGACCGGCGTATCCGGTTCGGGCAAATCGACCTTGGTGAACGACACCTTGTATGCGGCCGCTGCCAAACAAATTCACCGCGCCCACGAAGAACCAGCGGCCCACGAGGACATCCTCGGCCTGTACAACTTTGACAAAGTCATCAACGTCGACCAGTCACCGATTGGTCGCACACCGCGCTCCAACCCTGCCACCTACACCGGCTTGTTCACGCCCTTGCGTGAATTGCTGGCCGAGGTGCCCATGGCACGTGAGCGTGGTTATGGCGCTGGGCGTTTTTCTTTCAATGTGGCGGGGGGGCGCTGCGAGGCCTGTCAAGGCGATGGCATGGTCAAGGTGGAGATGCATTTTTTGCCCGACGTCTACGTGCCTTGCGATGTCTGCTTGGGTCAGCGCTACAACCGCGAGACCTTGGAGGTGCTCTACAAGGGCCACAACATCGCGCAAATTCTGAACATGACGGTGGAAGACGCTTTGGCGTTTTTGGGCGCGGTGCCTGCTTTGGCGCGCAAGCTGCAAACCTTGATGGACGTGGGTTTGGGCTATATCCGCTTGGGCCAAGCGGCTACCACCTTGAGTGGTGGCGAAGCGCAACGGGTGAAGCTGGCGCTGGAGTTGTCACGGCGTGACACAGGTCGAACCTTGTACATCTTGGACGAACCCACCACCGGCTTGCACTTTGCAGATATTGATATGCTGCTCAAGGTCTTGCAGCAACTGGTGGAAGCGGGCAACACCATGGTGGTGATTGAACACAATTTGGACGTGATCAAAACAGCAGACTGGGTGATTGACATGGGGCCCGAAGGCGGCAGTGGCGGTGGCCAAGTGGTGGCTGTCGGCACACCGGAAGACCTGGCGTCCAACCCCGCTAGCGTGACCGGTCGCTATTTAAAGCGCTTGCTTGACTAAACCATTTCCGCTTGTTGCTCGAGGTGGTGTTCATCTGAATGGCAGGCCAACAAAAAAGCCGCGTTGATCTCGTCAAATAGCTTGAATGCAGCCTGCGTAGGAATCAAAAACTTGGTCCGACGGTTGCCACCGAAATGGGCCATTTCAATCATGCCCGCGTCCAACAGGTCATTGATCTTTCGGTGATTCTTGGCAGGTGAGCCAATGCGTCGCATATGCATGGCTTGCGACACATTCAAAGGCGCATCGCTTTGTTGCGCAACGATGATGGCCATCAATAACAGTTTCACATCGTTGTCAGGTAACTGCACGGAAAGCGCTTCGTCAATCTTGTTCACGCTGGCTAAAAAGCGTACAAGCAATTCTCTTTTTTTCATAAGACTTCACTCGGGAGAATCCAGCAAGATACACGATATGACGTGACGTTGTATTGACCCACAACAAAGATTCAATTTTTACGATAACTGTTATGAAGGCTTTAAAAATAAGCAAAAAAATAGTGCTTACATTGTTGATGACAATTGCTGACGCAGACTGTGTGCGGCATCGAACGCAGCCTGCGCAAAGTCGTCGCCCGAAGAGGCATACAGCACGGCACGTGAGGCATTCACAATGATGGGGCCATTGCTTCGCCAACCGGCTTTCACCGTGGCATGTGCGTCGCCGCCTTGGGTGCCGACACCTGGAATCAACAAGGGCAAATTCGGTGCGATAGCGCGCACACGGGCGATCTCGTCGGGGTAGGTCGCACCCACCACCAAACCGAGTTGACCATTCACATTCCAAGGACCTTGGGCTAAATGTGCAATGTGCTCATAAAGCAAAGGCTGACCCTCCACCGAGGCCAAGCGCTGGTTTTGCAAGTCGTCGCCCCCCGGGTTGGAGGTGCGACACAGCAAAAAAGCGCCCTTGCCGTGGTATTTCAAATAAGGTGCGACGGAATCAAAACCCATGAAGGGCGAGAGCGTCACCGCATCCGCGCCATAGCGCTCGAAGGCTTCGATGGCGTACTGCTCGGCGGTGCTGCCGATGTCGCCGCGCTTGGCGTCCAAGATGACGGGCACGTGAGGCGCGGTACGGCGCATATGGGCGATGAGTTGCTCTAACTGCGCTTCTGCACGGTGGGCGGCGAAATAAGCAATTTGCGGTTTGAAGGCGCACACCAGTTCGTGGGTGGCGTCAACGATATGGGCGCAAAAATCAAAAATAGCACTGGGGCCTTGGCCCACCGCTTTGGGAAATTTGCGGGGTTCGGGGTCCAAGCCCACACACAGCAAAGACTGGTGGGCGGCTTGGGCGGCGGCGAGTTGTTCTAAAAACGTCATGACCCATTGTAGAAAGAGCGCAGCCAGTAGCATTGGCCCATGCCCAAACTCACACGCCAACACCTGCTCATGCTGATTTTTCTCACCTTGGTGTGGGGCAGCAACTGGCCCGTCATGAAAATGGGCGTGAACGGCTACCCGCCCTTGACCTTTCGCACATGGTGCTTGCTGTTTGGCTGGCCAGTCATTGGCTTGGTGCTGTGGCGAATGAAGGTGCCATTCCATGTGCCGCGTTCGCAGTGGCGAGAGTTGTTCACCCTGTCGTTTTTCAATATGTTCATGTGGTACGGCTTGGTCATCGTGGCACTGGCGTCGCTGTCGAGTGGTCGTGCGGCCATCTTGGGCTACACCATGCCGATTTTTTCAGCGCTGTGGGGCGTGCTTTTTTTCCACACGCCCTTGCGATGGCGCGGATGGCTGGGTGTGGCCAGTGCAGCGATGGCGGCCATGCTGCTGCTGTGGCACGAGGTGAGTGTGCTCAGCGGTCATCCCTTAGGTGTGATGCTGATGTTGGTGGCAGCGGCGTCTTGGGGCTATGGCACGCAACGTATGCGCCACACCACGGCGACGGTGGCCACCCTCACCTTGGCGTTTTGGATGACGGGCTTGACCACCGTGGTGATGTGCGTGTTGTCGTGGGTGTTCGAGCCCTACCCGTGGGTCATGCCCAGCGAACGGGTGTGGTGGGCGATTGCGTACAACGCCATCGGCGTGTTCGGTTTTGCACAGCCGGCATGGTTGATTTTGGCGCGTAACTTGCCCCCGCTGGCCTCCACCTTGAGCGTGATGTTCATTCCCGTGCTGGGCGCTTTCAGCGGCGCTTGGTGGTTGGGCGAGCAACTGCATTGGCAAGACGTGGCGGCAGTCTTGTTGATTGTGGGGGCGATTGCCTCGGTGCTATGGCCTGCGCGTGAGACTGTGCGCCAGGCATAAATCGGCCCAGGCCTTGGCCTTGTCAAGCGGCGTGCGCAACAGTGAACTGGGGTGGTACGTCACCACCACCGGCGTGTTGGCAAAACGATGTACCTGACCCCGTAATTTGCCCAGCGGTTGTTGGGCCAACGCGGGGGTGTTGGCTGACAACACGCTTTGAATTGCCCAGCGACCCATGGCGACGATCACCTGCGGTTGCAACAAAGCCACTTGCCGCTCTAAAAACGCACGGCATTGCTGCAACTCTTCAGGCAGCGGGTTGCGTGTGTCAGGGACGCGGCATTTAAGGACCGGTACCACGCACACCTGTGTGGGCTCCAACGCCAAACCCAGTGCTTGCAACATGGCCACAAACAACTCGCCATCGCTGTGCAGCAACAACTGTCCTGCGCTTTCTTCTTCGGCATGGGGGGGATCGGTGATGAACAGCCACTGCGTGTGGGTGGGTGCATCCAGCGGTCTGCCGCTGGCAAATACGCTGCGCTGGCGCGTCTCACACAGGTCACAGGCTTGGCACTGCGCAGCTGCATCGGCCAAGGCGACCCAATCCATCTCGCCCAGCCCATGGGGCAAGGCTTTCAGTGTTGCAACATCTGCGGTTGGCGGCGCGGTTGGCGCTGCGGTGGTTGGCGTTACAAGGCGCTGGGACGCTGGGACATTGGCTTGCCAGACCTTGATACCCATGGCTAACAGCATGGCGCGTTGGCGCGTATCGAGTTCCAGCGTCATGCGGCGGGCCTCACCATTGCAGGCCCATCACCACCGCATCTTCGCGTTGGTTCAAAGCCAAGGGGTAGTAGTTTTTGCGCTCACCTTGTTGTTCGAAGCCATGTGATTGGTACAGGGCAATCGCACTGTGGTTGCTGGCGCGAACCTCTAACCAGATGGCATGCACGCCGCGCTCATGCGACCAATCGACCAAGGTTTGCAATAGGTGGCTGCCCCAGCCGCGCCGTTGAAAACCTGGTGCCACGGTGATGTTGAGCAAATGCAACTCGTCGGCGCCACGCATGGCTACCAAATAGCCCAGCAAATGGGTATCTTGAAACCACACCGGCATGTGGTATCCCGAGGCGATGGAGTCGATGAAATTGCCCTGGGTCCAAGGATGCGAATACGCGCTTTGCTCCACATGCACCACCGCAGGCACATGCGCGACCTGCATCGCCACAGGCTGGATGCTGTCAAACGCGGGGGCTGAGGTAAAGGGCATTTTCAAGCGCATGGTGGGTGCACAGTTTAGGTGCTGGACGCGGCTTGGTTGGCAGCCGCACGTTCGGCGCTGGTGAGCGCCACTTTGTCACGCACATACAGCGGCAAGGCTTGGGCCGCCGTCACTGTTTCGCCGCGGGCAAACGCTTGTGCCGCCACGTCGAGTAGGCACAGCGCCTGTGGCCAAGCTTCAAACACCGTCGCACCTTGATGTGCGGCAAGGGCCAAGGCCGCGGGGTACAGCGCCATGGCATTGCTGGCCAGCACCCAGCCTTGTGCAGGCCAATCGGGGGGAATGTCCAAACTTTCAGGCTGACACACACGGGGTGCTTGCACACAGCGCCAGCCTTGGGGACTGTCTTCGTAGGCGGCCACGTAGACCTGACCCATGCGGGCGTCCAACACCGCCATGACCCGCACCGTGGTTGACTGCGCCGCTTTGGCGGCTTGCGCCAGCAGCATCAAAGTGTCAATGGGCAGCACGGGTAAGTGGGCACCCAAGGCCAGTCCTTGGGCCACGGCGCAAGCGGTGCGCAAACCGGTGAAGGCGCCAGGTCCGCGGCCAAAGGCAATCGCGTCCAAGGCCTTAAGCGGCAAACCGGCTTGCACCAGCAAATCCATGATGGCCGTAATCAAAGTACCAGAAGCTTGTGCCCCGCCCGCACCTTGGTGCAACCAGCGCTCGTCGCCTTGGCACAGTGCCACCGACAGTCGATCGGTGCTGCATTCGATGGCCAGCAATTTCATGCGCTCATCCTTGTCTGGCCTTTTGCACGCCAAACAAAATGCCGCCTGTGACTAACAGCAAACCAACGATGAGGTGCCAGTCCAGCGGTTCGCCCAACCACCACACCGCGCCCAACGCCGATAAGCCGGGGACCAAGGAGGTGATCATGGTGGAACGCACAGGACCGTAATAACGAATCATTTGGGTGAAAGTAATGCCTGACATCACCACCGAGCCCCCGCCTTGGAAAGCGGCTTGAAACAGCACTTCGCCGACGGGTGCTGTGAACAAATGGGTCTGCAACACACCGCTGGCGCACAGCAGCGCATAAGCTGGCACAAAGCTGAAAAATGCGCAACACGTGATGGCGATGATGGCAGGAATGGCTTGCAAGCCATAGCGGCGACTCAGCACGCTGTAGGTGGACCAGCAAAACGCCGCGCTCATGAACAGCAAGTCGCCCTTCCATACCTCGCCGCCGTCCAAGGCGTGCAACAAGCTGTTACCCCCCACCAGCAAACCGCCGCCGGTGATGCAGGCCAAGCCCAGCAAGCGGCGACTGTGCAGACGTTCACCCAGCAAGGGAATGGCCAACAAGCTGGCCCACAAGGCCAAGGTGCCAGGCATCAACACCGAGCCGTGGGCGGCTGGCGCAAAAAAGAATCCGCTGTAAGCGAAGACGGCATACAGCAAACCACCAAACACACCGCAACGCAGGGTGATGTGCCAAGGCAGGGGCGACAGTCCAAAGAAAGAACCCGCATGGGCTTGCTGTTCACGCAGTCGTCGCACATACACATAACCCCAGGGCAGCAAGATCACGCTGGCGCCCACAATGCGCATACAGGCTATGTCGAGCGGCAGCAAATGCCCTTTGGCTGAGGCGCGGGCGATGACGATGAAGGCGGTCCAAATCAGCACCGTGATGACCGCTGCAAGTGCGCCCAGGGTGCGCGGGGGCAACTGGCGCAGGCGGTGGAATAAAAAAGGCATCCAAGCATTATCTGTGCTGGCGTTGGCCAAGGGTTTCATAATCGACCCATGCGTCTTCTTTTATTAGGTTGGTGGGTATGTGCGTGGGGGCTGGGTCAAGGACTGGCGCATGCCAGCGAAGCCTTGCCCGCCAAAGTCGAACAAGCATTGCACCAAGCCGCTATTCCGCGCGACGCCTTGAGTGTGGTGGTCTTGCCCTTGGGCGCAGGGGCGGCCAAGCCGCCCAGGCTGTTGCATCAAGCGCAGGTGCCGCGCAATCCCGCGTCACTGATGAAGCTGGTCACCACCAGTGCGGCATTGGATGTGTTGGGCCCCGCGTTCACCTGGCGCACACCGGTGGCGGTGGATGGCGTGGTGCGTGAGGGGGTGTTGCAAGGCAATGTCTATCTGCGCGGCCAAGGCGACCCCAAAATCGGTGTCGAGCAAATATGGCTGATCTTGCGTCGCTTGCAAGGCATGGGCATCCAAAAAATTCAGGGCGATATCGTGCTGGACCGCAGCGCCTTTGAGGTGCCACCGCAAGACCCGGGCAGCTTTGACGGTGAGCCGCTGCGCCCCTACAACGCGGCACCCGATGCACTGCTGCTGGGCTACAAAGCGTTCTTGCTGCATTTTGTGCCGGACGTGGCCAACAAAGTGGCTCGCTTGCACGCAGAGCCGCCCTTGGCGGGGGTGCTTGTCCCCAGCACCGTGCCGTTGTCCAACGCCGAATGCAGCGATTACCGCGGCAGTTTAAGGGCCGATTTTCAAAACCCCTTGCGCATCACCTTTGCCGGCACCTACCCCTTGTCGTGCGCCGACAAGGTTTGGCCTGTGGCCTATGCCGATCCGCCGCAGTTTGCGGCCCGTGCCATTCAAGGCATGTGGCTGCAACTGGGCGGGCAACTCAGCGGCGCGGTGCGTGAGGGCGTGATGCCAGCGCAGCTCAAACCTTTGTGGTCGCATGAGTCCCCCAGCTTGGCCGAGGTGGTGCGTGACATCAACAAATTCAGCAACAATGTCATGGCCGATCAGGTGTTCTTAACCTTGGGGCTGCAGCAACGCGGCGTGGGCAATGCCAGCAACAGCAAAGCGGTGATAGATGCTTGGTGGCGTGAGCGCTTCAACAGTGACGCACCCTGGATGGACAAAGGCTCGGGCTTGAGCCGAGAAGCGCGTATCACGCCGCAAGCCTTGGCCCAATTGCTGCAATGGGTGTGGGCCCAGCCCTTCATGCCCGAGTTGATGGCGTCCCTGCCCCTCACCGGCGTGGACGGCACGATGAAGCGCAGCAAAAGCACGGCCTCGGCGCATCTGAAAACCGGTAGCTTGCGCGATGTGATGGGCATAGCGGGGTATGTGGAAGCTGGCCAAGGTCAGCGTTATGTGCTGGTCGCCATGGTCAACCACGCCAATGCCCATCAAGCCCGTCCTGTGATGGATGCACTCATTGACTGGACCGCAGGCAAGTGACAATTAATCGGGGTCTGACCCCAATTAAACCGATTAAATTCAGCAAACAGGGTGTAGGTGCAGCCTTAGCCGTGTTCGCTGCCAGCCTGTGGGGCATCTCGGGCGCTTGCGCCCAATATGTGTTTCAGCATAAAGGCATCGGCATCGATTGGTTGGTGACAGTGCGCTTGCTGTTGGCCGGTGTGTTGCTGCTGGTTTTGGCCGCATGGCGTCGCCCCCATGAAGTGATGGCTGTATGGCGCAACGCATCGTCTGCAAAGCAGATGCTGGCTTTTGGCGTGCTGGGCATGTTGGGCGTGCAGTACACCTACTTTGCCGTCATCGAACATTCCAACGCCGCCGTGGGCACGGTGTTGCAGTATGTGGGTCCCACGGTCATCGCGGTGTATCTGACACTCACGCAGCGACGTTGGCCCTCACGCCCCGAACTGCTCGCCATCGTGTTGGCCTTGGTGGGCACACTGTTGTTGGTCACCCATGGCGATCTGTCAGTGCTGCACATCAGTGCCGAGGCCTTGTTCTGGGGTTTGTCATCGGCCATGGCGCTGGCGTTTTACACCCTGCAGCCGGTGCAACTGCTAAAAAATCATGACTCTTCGGTGGTGGTGGGCTGGGGCATGGTGGTGGGGGG
Organism: Comamonadaceae bacterium; assembly: GCA_947455935.1. Lineage (GTDB taxonomy): Bacteria > Pseudomonadota > Gammaproteobacteria > Burkholderiales > Burkholderiaceae_C > Limnohabitans. Next base: position 11,430 of record CANGPV010000027.1, on the reverse strand, counting down.
TTTGGCCTATGTGGGTGTGAGCCAGCCTTGGGTGGTGCCTGGCCAGTGGGACAGTGGCACTTACATGGCCGTGTTGTTCATCGTGGTGCTGGGCACCTTGGTGCCGTTTTATTTCTATTTGCTGGCTGTCAAATGGACAGGGCCGCAACGCACCAGTTTGTTTGCCAGTGCAGAACCGCTGTCCGCCGCTTTGGTATCGGTGCTGTGGTTACAGGTGTCGTTTGGCGCATGGGATGTGCTGGGCTCGCTGTGCATCGTGCTCACCATGTATGTCTTGGCGCGCTCAGAACAATTGGAACAATTGGGGTCAGATCCCAATTAATTTGGCAATGCTATCCAGTCGAAGCACGTTGCAGTCTGTCCCGCACCCCGTCCCATGCTTCGTCCAAGGGCGGGGTTTCAACCCAAATTTCTTGCACACCGAGTGCATCCATGGCGCGAAGTTGCGCAAACAAATCGTGGGCGCAAGCCGCGGCATCGGTGGGCATGGACAAGCCGTGCACACCGGAAGGGATGGCCAAAGCACTGCGGGCCCAAACCGCCAGTGATGTGCCGGCGGCTGGCAAACGTGCCGCCATCTGCGCTGCCGTCATGAGGTACAAACGCGCCGTGGGCGCATAGTGCGAGGCCAAGCTGCCAGGGGCAGCCGGACTTGTCTCAGGCTTGTCTGCCACCGGTGGCAAAGCGCTCAGCACCTGCACACCGCAAGCCCCACTGAGTTGCGACTGGCTCAGCATGCCGGGGCGCAGCAGCACGGGAGACGCACGGCTGCAGTCGACGATGGTGGATTCAATCCCCACATCACAAGCGCCACCGTCAAGCACCAACAGTTGAGGAAAGGCCTCACGGACATGCGCCGCGGTGGTGGGGCTGACACGGCCAAACACATTGGCGCTGGGGGCTGCGACACCTTTCACGCCGAAGTTGCGCGCCGCCTGCAACAACGACATGGCCATGGGGTGCGAGGGGCAGCGCAGCGCAATCGTGGGGTGGCCACCTGCAGCGCTTTCGGCAACACCTGCCAAGCGGGGCAAGATCAGCGTCAGCGGTCCAGGCCAAAAAGCCGCCATCAATGTGTGCGCAAAAACCGGCACATGGCTGGCAAATACTGCTACTTGCGCCGCGTCAGACACATGGACGATGAGTGGATGGTCGGCGGGGCGACCTTTGGCGCTGAAGATGGCAGCGACTGCTTTGGCGTTCAAAGCGTCAGCCGCCAAGCCATACACGGTTTCGGTGGGCAAGCCGATCAACTCACCCCGTGCCAAGGCTTGAGCCGCTTCTGTCACCGCAGGTGAATCAGCCGTCACCACGCGGCAATGCCCAGCAAAGCCGCGGCCTGCAGGGCAACCCCTTTCGCAGCGTCGGGCGTGGCGGCCGTGATGGTGAGGTGGCCCATCTTGCGACCCCTGCGGGCCTCGGTTTTGCCATACAGGTGCAAATGCACGCCGGGCAGCGCCAAGACTTGCGGCCAAGGGGGCTCGCTGGCTTGAGCGCCTTGGGCAAACCATAAGTCGCCTAACAAATTCAGCATCACGCAAGGGCTGTGCAAACGTGGTGTGGTCAACGGCAAGCCCGCCATGCAACGCACTTGCAACTCAAACTGCGACACCTCGCAGCTGTCGATGCTGTGGTGGCCGCTGTTGTGGGGGCGTGGTGCAATCTCGTTGACCACCAAGGGGCCCAGCGCATCGCGGTCGGCACCGTCTTGCAGCACGAAAAACTCCACGCACAACACGCCCACATAGTTCAAGCCTTGCGCCACCTCGTAAGCGGCTTTGAAAGCTTGCTGTTCGGTCGCTGCGGGCAAGGCCTGCTCAAACACCTCGGTGACCGCCAAGATGCCCTCGCGGTGCACATTCACTTGCAGTGGCAAATGCACCATCTGGCCATCAAAACCACGTGCCAGCACCACCGAACATTCGGCGGCCAGTGGCAAGCGCTTCTCCAATATGCACACGGTCGGGGTGGCAGAGGTTTGCAGTTGTTGCCAAGCCGTGGCCAACTCGGCTACGGTCGCTACGCGCACTTGCCCTTTGCCGTCATAGCCTAAGCGGGTGGTTTTCAAAATGCCGGGGAGCAGCGGGGCATGAACTTGCTGCACTTCGTCAAGGCTGTGCAACACCGCATGGGGGGCCACCGGCACACCGCAATTTACAAAATGCGTTTTTTCACGCGCACGGTCTTGCGCCACCGACACCGGCTCGGCGCTGGGCGCGCAAGGCAGCGTCAAGCCCAACTGGCGCAAAGCCTCGGCGGGTACGTTTTCAAATTCGGTGGTGATGGCTTGGCACTGTGCGGCCATATGCGCCAAACCCGCAGCGTCCAGGTAATCGGCGCAGACATGCACATGGCTGACCAGCCCCGCAGGGCTGTGCTTGTCGGGGTCAAGGACGGCGGTGCGAAAGCCCAAGGCTTGCGCAGCATGGCTCCACATGCGTCCCAATTGACCACCGCCCAGCACGCCCAAGGTGGCGCCGGGGTTTAAAGGTGTCACGCTTCAGGGGGCACGCGCATGGCGCGGGCAGCTTCGGTTTGTTGTTGCCTGAAAGCTTGCAAGGCGGCAAGCAAAGCAGGGTTGTCATGTGCCAGCAGGGCCACCGCAAACAAAGCCGCGTTGGCCGCACCCGCCGCACCAATGGCGAAAGTGGCGACCGGCACGCCCTTGGGCATTTGCACCATGCTGTGCAGCGAGTCCACGCCTTGTAAATGTTTACTGGCCACCGGCACGCCCAGCACAGGGACGGTGGTTTTGGCGGCCAACATACCTGGCAGATGGGCCGCGCCTCCCGCCCCCGCGATGATGGCGCGCAAGCCCCGCGCTTGGGCGCTTTCGGCGTAGGCAAACATATCGTCAGGCATGCGGTGTGCCGACACCACCTTGGCTTCAAAGGCGACGCCAAAGTCGTGCAGCAAGGAGGTGGCGTGTTGCATGGTGTCCCAGTCAGAGCTGGAGCCCATGACCACACCGATAAGAACAGGGTTCATAAAGAGGGGCAGTGTGAACTGCGGGTAAGCTAGGCGGTTAAGAGAAAATAGATTTTATTCCCCTTGGAACCCGCCCCATGATCGATGTGACCGTTGCCAATTTTGAAGACGAAGTGATTGCCGCTTCCACCCAAGTGCCTGTGCTGGTGGATTTTTGGGCACCCTGGTGTGGCCCTTGCAAGTCGCTGGGCCCCGTACTGGAAAAACTCGAGCTCGATTACGGCGGTCGTTTCAAGCTGGTGAAGATCAATTCCGACGACGAACAGCAACTCGCGCAAGCCTTTGGCATTCGCAGCATTCCCACTTGCGTGTTGATGATGGGCGGCAAGCCCGCCGATGGTTTCATGGGCGCTTTGCCCGAGGGCAAGGTACGTGAGTTTTTAGACAAACACCTGCCAAGCGGAAGCGAGCTGATCGCCCAAGAAGATGTCAGCGAAGCCGAAGCTTTGCTGGCCCAAGGCGATACTGGCTCGGCTTTGTCCAAATTGCAAGAAGCGCTGGCCATCAACCCCGCCAATGACGACGCACGTTTTGACTATGTGAAGCTGCTCATGGCCATGGGCGAGTTAGAACAAGCCCAAGCTGCTTTGGCCCCTGCCTTGGCGCAAATTCCGCTGCAGCTGCGCTTTGACGCACTGCGCCACTGGTGGGAGGCGCTGCAATTTGCCACCACCGATGAGCGTGCCCACTGGACGCTGCAGCAGTTTGATGCGCTGATCGACAAAAACAAACGTGACTTTGACACCCGCATGGCCAAAGCGCGGCTGCTCATGGCTGCGGCTGAGTGGACGGCTGCCATGGACGAGTTGTTGGAAATTGTCATGCGCGACAAAGCCTGGGGCGAAGAGGCCGCTCGCAAAAACATCGTCGCTATTTTGGAATTGCTCACGCCTCCCAAGGCCAAGGGCGAGGCAGCCGTGCCTGGCAAATCCGCTGGCGGCATCGAGCTCACCGGCAAAACCGCCGCGCTGGAAGACCCGCAGGCCGAGTTGGTCTCCAAATACCGCCGTCGCCTGAGCATGGCGCTGAACTGAGACTGTCACCCACGGGCGGGGGTAAAGACGGAGCGGGTAAACGAGGGTCTGCAAGGCGGCCTTTGAGATTTACATTGACAAAGCTGAAGTTGCTGTCAATTTGATCTACCAACCCCCTTTAGGAGATACCTCGCATGTTGTCTTTGTTCAAACCTACCTTGAAAGCGGTGGCGATTGCCACGCTGGTCCTGACTGGTGCTGTGGCGCTGGCCCAAAATTACGGCAAGCCTCAGGTGGTGGTTCCACCCTCTGCATTCAAAGGTCCGAATGGTTTGACCATTGACAACCAAGGTCGTTTGTTGGTGGGCAGTGTGGTGGGTGCGTCCATCACGCAAGTCGACATCAAAACCGGCAAAGGCACGACCTTGATCGCCTCTCCCGAAGGACAGGCCGACGACATCGCCATTGGCCCCAAAGGCGAAATGGCCTACACCTCGTTCTTGCAAGGCATTGTGCGTATCCGCGACAACGACAGTGCCCCCATTCGCATCTTGGCCAAAGACCTGCCCGGCATCAATTCCCTGGCCTTCGATCAAAAAACCGGCAAGCTGTATGCCTCTCAAGTGTTCTTGGGCGACGCTTTGTGGGAAATCGATGTGTCTGGTGCTGCCGCGCCGCGCCTCATCAAAAAAGACATGGGTGGCTTGAACGGCTTTGAGGTCGGCGCCGATGGTTGGATCATGGGCCCTTTGTGGTTCAAAGGCCAAATCGTCAAGATCAACCCCGCCGATGGCGAGATGAAAATCATCAACAGCGAGTTCAAAACCCCAGCTGCAGCCAACTACGACAGCAAGGGCACGATTTGGACGATTGACACCAAAACCGGCGAGCTCTATCGCATCAACCCCGCTGACGGCAAGCGCACCAAAGTGGCCCAACTCTCCACCGGCTTGGACAATTTAGCGCTGGACAAAAACGACAATATTTTTGTCAGCAACATGGTCGATAACGGCGTGCAACAGGTGGACCCCAAATCGGGCAAAGTCACGCAAATCACCAAAGGTGGTATGTCTGCGCCAGGCGGCATCAAGCTGTCTGAAGACGGCAAAACCTTGTACGTCGCCCATTTGTTTGGTTTCCGTGCGGTGGACACCGCCAGCGGCGCTTTGACCGACATCGGCCGCATGCAAGGCGATGTTTTGGAATACCCGTTTGCGGTTGGCCTGTCCAAGGACAACTATGTGCTTGCCAGCTGGTTTACCGGCACGGTGCAGGTGATGAGCCGCAAAGACAAATCCACCAAGGCCATGGCACATGGCTTGGCCGCGCCCATGGACGCTTTGGAAATGCCCGACGGTTCGGTGCTGGTGCTGGAGTTGGCCACAGGCTCACTCACGCAACTGAGCGGCGCCGATTTGCATGACAAAAAATCCGTGGTCACCGGTTTGCAAGGTCCAACCCAAATCATCATGGGCAAAGACGGCGGTCTGTACATCACCGAGTTGGCTGGGCGTTTGGTTCGTGTGAACCCCGCTGATTGGAGCCAAAAAACCATTGCCGAAGGTTTGGCCGCACCCGAAGGTTTGGCCCAAGCACCGTCTGGCAAATTCATCGTCGCTGAAACCAAAACCCGCACCCTCACCGAGGTCGATCCGGCCACGGGTGCCAAGCGCGTGATTGCCTCGGATTTGCCGATTGGTTTTGAAGGCGGCCCAGGCTTGCCTCCTCCCTACCTGACCACGGGCGTTGCTGTGGCGGCCGATGGCACGGTGTACTTCAGTGCCGACCGCGACAGCGGTATTTACAAAATCAAACCCAACTGAGGCAATGCCTTACAGCCCGAGGTAGGCTTGCCTGACCTCGGGACGGTTGCGTAAATCGGCCGCATCCCCGCTCAAGGTGATGCGGCCGTTTTCCATGACATAGGCACGTTGCGCCAGTTGCAGCGCCAAGTCCACGCGTTGTTCGACCAACAAAATCGACATGCTTTGCGCGTGCAGCAAGCGGATGATGTCGGCCAGTGCATCGACCACAATGGGCGCCAAGCCCAGCGAAGGCTCATCCAACATCAACAAGCGGGGCCTGGCCATCAAACCGCGGGCGATGGCCAGCATTTGCTGTTGCCCGCCTGACAAGGTTCCCGCTAACTGCTGTTGACGCTCTTGCAGGATGGGAAACAGCGCGAACATCTGTGCCAAGCTCTCGCCCAGCCCTTGTTTGCCCAAGGGTGAGCGAAGGCTTCCCAGCTCGAGGTGGGCACGTACCGACATGTCTTTGAACAACAAACGTCCTTCAGGCACATGGGCCACGCCCTTGGCCAAGATGTGGTGAGGGGCTAAGCCGTCGATGCGTTCGCCGTCCCACCACAGTTCACCATCGCATATCGGCAGCAAACCTGAAATGGCTTTGAGGGTGGTGGTTTTGCCGGCCCCATTGCCACCTACCAAGGTGACGATCTCGCCGGTGTGGACGTGCAGGTTCACATCGCTGACCGCTTGGCGTTTGCCGTGGCGCACACCCACATGGCGCAACTCAAGCATGGACGGCCTCGCGTCCCAAATACACCCGAATCACCTCGGGGTGTTGCACCACGTCGTGCGGCGTACCTTCGGCAATTTTTTCGCCGCTGCTGAGCACCACCACACGGTCGCACACCCCCATGACCACCCGCATATGGTGCTCAACCAGCAGCACCGACATGCCTTGGTCGCGCAGGCTATGGATCAGTTGCACCAACTTGGCACCTTCTTCGGGGTTCATACCTGCCGCCGGTTCATCCAGCAACAACAAGTGTGGTGCGCTGGCCAAAGCAATGGCGATTTCCAGCTTGCGTTGTTCGCCATAGGGTAGCGACTGGGCGCTGTCATCACAGCGGTGCAGCAGATGAGCCTGACGCAATGCGTCCTCGGTGCGTTGCTGCATCGCCGCTTGCTCAGCGCGGTAGAAAGGGGTTTTGAACACCGCAGACAACCAGTGGGCACTTTGGTGCCGGTAGGTGGCAGCCAACACGTTGTCCCACACACTCAGGTGGGCAAACACGCTGGTGATTTGAAAGGTTCGGGCCATGCCCAGTGTCGCCATGTGGTGGGCGCTGTGACCCGTGCAGTCTTGACCCGCAAACAACAGTTGCCCTGTGCTGGGAGCCATGCTACCTGCCAGCATATTGAACAAGGTGGTTTTGCCTGCACCGTTGGGACCAATCAAGCCCACCACCTCGCCCACGCCAACCTGCATGTCCACCGCGTTCACCGCTTGCAAGCCACCAAAGCGCTTGCCCAATCCCGTGGCTTGTAACAAAGGTGCGCTCATGGGCGAAGCGCTTTACGTTGGCCCGGCCACACACTGACCAAGCCGCCTGGCAAGAACACCACGCACACGATCAACACCGCCGCAAACACCACCATGCGCCACGCACCCGTGGCGCGCAAAGCCTCTAGCATGAAGGTGTAGAGCAAGGCGCCCACGACAGGGCCCCATAAGCTGCCCTTGCCGCCCACCACCACCATGATGAGCATGGCCGACATATAGGACAGCGACATCACATCGGGGGTGATGACACGCAAATAGTGGGCATACAAAGCGCCGCTGAAACCCGCCATGGCGGTGGCAGCGACAAACCCCACCAGCTTGGTGTGAAACACGTCGATACCGATCGAGGCGGCCAGTTCGGGGTTTTCGCGCACCGCCACAAAAGCGCGACCGCGTCGGCTGTGTTGCAGCGCATGGCATCCGTACAGCGCCAGCGCCAAAAGCAGCAGCGCCAAGGGGTACATCTGCGAGGCCAAAGAAAAATCCCAGCCTAAGGAGGGCACGGCAAAGCCCGGAATTTGGGACAAGCCCATGGGCCCACGGGTGACGTCGACCCAGTAATTGGTGATGGTCAACACAATGGCACCAAAGCCCAAGGTCAAAATGGCAAACTGCGGCCCCACGATGCGCAGCGACACATAGCCAATCAACCAGCCCAGCAAGGCCGCTACCAGCGCACCCGCCAAAGGTGCCAACCACAGCGGCCAGTGGGCTTGCATCACCAACAGCGCTGAGGTGTAGGCGCCTACGCCAAAGAAAGCGGCATGACCAAAGCTGAGTTCGCCCAAGAAGCCCACCACAATATTCAGACTCAGCGCCAACAAGCTGTACAAGGCCCACAAGGTCAGCATGTGCAAGACATAGTCATTGCCCAAGCCCAGTGGCGAGAGCGCGACCAAGGCCAGCACCACGTGGCGTGCGTTCACGCCCCTCATCGCTGCTCCCTGGCGGCAAACAAACCTTGCGGCCGCCACAGCAAGACGGCAATGATGATGGCGTAGCCTATGGCGTCTTTGAAGCCCATGGAGATGTAACTGCCGCCCAAAGCTTCGGCGACGCCCAAGACCAGGCCGCCTATCAAAGCGCCGCTCATGCTGCCCAAGCCCCCCATCACCACCACGATGAAGCCTTTCAACACCGCCCAGTCGCCCACGGTGGGAAACAGCATGGTGGTCGGTCCCACCAAGGCACCCGACAAAGCTGCCAGCGCACTCGCCAGCGCAAAGGTATAGCTGTGGACAAAACGGGTGTTGATGCCTGTGAGCGCTGCGCCCTCGGGGTGTTGCGCGGTGGCTTGCATCATGAGGCCCATGCGGGTAAAGCGAACGAAGGCATACACGCCAACAATCAGTACCGAGGCCACGCCGACGATCAGCAAGCGCTGCTCGGTGACGGTGATGTCGCCCCAGTCCAGGGTGGCATCCGAAAACGGCGTGTCTACATATTTGGGGTCAGCGCCAAACACCGCCTCGGCGCTGTGTGCCATCAGCAAAGCCAGACCTAAGCTGCTGAGCAACAAGGTGAACTCATGCTCCTTTTGCAGCGGTGCGAAAAAAAACCGGTTGGCCAGCACGCCCACGCCGGCCACGACCACGGTGGCCAGCAGCATGGACGGCAGGTAAGGCATGCCCGCCATGTTCATGGCGTAATAGGTGGCGTAGGCACCCAGCATGTAGAACTCGCCATGGGCGAAGTTGACGATGCGCAAAACACCAAACACCAAGGTCAACCCCATGGCGATCAGTACATAGCCCATGCCATTGGCCAGACCATTGAGCAACTGCTGCAAAAAAAGCATGACGCGGGCTGCGCTTTATTTGATGCCGATGATTTTTTTGTCTTTCACTTGCACCAAGTAAATACTTTGGGCGGCCTGTCCTTTGTCGTCAAAGCCGATGTCGCCCAACAAGGTGTCCCATTTTTGGCCATGCAAGACGGCTGATATCTTGGCGTAGTTGCGAGCGTCGCCAGCTTTGTTGATGGCCGCGGCCAGCAGTTCGACCGACTGTGCGCCCAATGCGCCAATGAAGGAGGGTTCGTTTTTGAACATTTGCGCGTACTGCGTCATCCATTTGCGAGCCATGGGGCGTTGGCTGTCAGGCGCAAACAGCGACACCGAGTAAACGCCCTCAATAGAGGGGCCAGACAATTCGACCAATTTGGGGTTCATATTGCCAGCTGATGCGATGACGGCACCACGGTGGCCGACTTGCTTGAGTTGGCGGTAAATGGTGGCACCTTGCGAGGTGTTGATGGCCGAGACATAGATGGCCTCGGCCCCTAAGCTTTTGATTTTGGTCAGCGCTGTGGTGAACTCGTTGTCGGTGCGGTTGTAAAACTCATTGCCCTTGATGTCGATGCCGCAAGCGCCCAAGAGCTTGGTGTAGTTGTCCACTTCCAAGCGACCGTAGTCGTCGTTGATGGTGATGAAAGCCACAGATTTGGGTTTGATGTGTTCGCAAATGAACTTGGAGTAACGCTCAGACATCATGCTGGAGGTGGCGTTCAAGCGAAACAGCAGTTTGTGGCCTTCCTCGGTCACCTTGGGGTGTTGGGACGAGGTCACGATGTGAATGATTTTGTCGCGGGTCACTTCTTTTTGGCCCAGCGCCACCGCGCTGAACCACCCACCCACCAGCAAGTCCACCTTGTCTTGCTCAATCGCTCGCTTGGCGGCAGACACGCCTTCTTCGGGTGTGCCTTTGTCGTCGTAGGTCACCAATTCCAACATGCGACCCCCCAGCACGCCGCCTTGGGCATTGATGATGGCGACCATGGCTTGCATACCCTCTAAAGCCAATTGACCGTCAAAGGCACCCGCACCCGACAAGGGGTTGATGGCGGCGATACGCACCGGCGGTTTGGCCTGTGACCAAGCGCTCAAAGGGGCCAGCACCAAGGCTGCGAGCAGACACACACGAGGGACATATCGAGAAAAACAACGCATGGTGAACATCCAGTCAAAGCACACACTCAGGCACACATCGGCCTCTTTGGCATTGTGTCCCTCGGCCACAGGTCGCTCGCCTCGGGTAAACACTTAAGACCGCTTGGGTGGCGCACACTAGGATGCCCCTTGCTCAGCAAGCAAGGAGTAGCGGTGGGTTTGACGATGGTGGAGAAGATCTTGGCGCGTACCAGTGGGCGCTCACAGGTGCGAGCGGGTGACAACATCGAGGCCAAACCTGATTTTGTGGTGGCCTACGATTTCCCCGGCTACACCGATGTGATTTTTCAGCAAATGAAAAATGACTTTGGCATCGACAAGGTGGCTGAGCCCAAGCGTTTTGCGCTCTTCATTGACCACATGGTGCCCGCCATCACCCCTCAAGAAGAAGATCTTCATCAAAACACCCGCGATTGGGGTGCAGCCAACCAGGTACCGGTGTTTGAGCGCAAAGGCATTGGCCACCAAGTAGCAGCCGAGTTGGGTTACGCCACGCCCGGCGCCTTGGTGGTGCATTTCGATGGCCATATTTCTCAACTGGGTACGTTTGGCACCTTGGCGCTGGGCGTGCGCAGGCATTTGCTCGAGGCCTTTGTCAATGAGCGCATTCGTTTGCCTGTGCCCCACACCACCCGAATCGACTTGGTGGGGCGTTTGCAACCCGGCGTCATGGCACGCGATGTGTTTCACCACATTGTGCGGGTGCTGGGTGCGGCCAGTTGCCGTTTTCAGGTGCTGGAGTTTGGTGGTGAAGCCTTGCAACACATGAGCATAGATGCGCGCCAGACCCTCACCTGTTTGGCCATGTTCACGGGTGCCATCAGCGCCATCATCAATCCCGATGACATCACTTTGCCCTATGCCCGTGAGCGGGCCTTGATCGATATCGAACCGGTGTACTCCGATGCCGATGCGGTGTATGCCGCACGACACACCATCGACATCAGCGCTTTGCAACCTGTGGTGGTTATCCCGCCCAGCCCCGCCAACACCCGTGATTTGTCGGACCACTTGGGGCTGGCGGTGCAGGTGGGCTACTTGGGCTCATGCGCCTCGGGGCGCATCGAAGACTTGCGAGCCGCTGCGCAGGTGTTGCGCGGTCGCCAAGTCCATCCAGGATTTCAGCTGTATGTGGTGCCCACCAGCCAAGAGATCATGCGCCAAGCCGCTGACGAAGGTATCTTGACCGACTTGATCGCCGCTGGCGCTTTT
>CANGPV010000026.1 GCA_947455935.1 Comamonadaceae bacterium | reverse complement strand
GGGCTGCATTGGTTTCGACATGGGTTCGGACGCGGCGCAGGGCATGTCGAGGTTCTGTCACCTCGTAAATCCGCAGAAAAAAACTAACTGCAAACGACGAACGTTTCGCACTCGCGGCTTAAACCCGCGAGCCTTGCAACAGTTGGCCAATAGGCTGGGCAAGGGGGGTCGCAAGACCGTCCAGGCTGCAAGGTAATTCATATCGGCTGGCCACTTACCGGGTACCTTGGTGGGTGGCGAGAAAATAGGGTACTGGCTGGGTGCATAGCGTGTCGCTGTGCGATGCATCCGGTAAGACACAAACCAGACGACTACACATGTAGAACTGTCCGAAAAAGGCTTGTGGACGGGGGTTCAAATCCCCCCAGCTCCACCAAATGCAAGTTTAAAGGCCGCTAGGTTTAACCACTTAGCGGCTTTTTTCTTAGGTAAATCAAGTGTATTGACGTATAAACAAGCCATGACCACCTCCATCACCCCAGCCTCACTTGTGTACCGCACCGAAGGCAAGCGCCACGGCCCTATTACCCGTTTGGTGAGCCCAAGTGACGTGGGGCAACTCATCAAGCCCTTTGTGTTTTTGGATTACATCGAGGCGCAGGGCGGCGGCGGTCCCCAGTTTGGTTTTCACCCGCATTCGGGCATTGCCACGCTGACGTTTCCCATGACCTTTGATGTGGAGCATGAAACCTCGCAAGGGCAGATCGATCATGTGAAAGCTGGCGGCTTAGAGTGGATGATGGCGGGCAGCGGCATCTGGCACCGTGGCCGCGCATTCAGCCAAGTGCCTATGCGTGGTTTCCAAATTTGGTTTGTGATGCCACCCTCACACGAACTTTCCAAGCCTGAGGCCTTGTTTATTCAGCCCAGCGATGTTCCCACGCAAGGCCCTGTGAAGGTGCTGTTGGGCAGTTACCAAGGCCTACACAGCCCCATTCCCTCGCCCAATGACGTGACTTATGTGTGGGTAAGTTTGCAAGACGGCGAAGACTGGACGTACACCTTGCCCGAAGGCCATGAGCGTGTCTGGGTATTTGCCCAAGAGGGCGATTTACAGGTGGCCGGTACCAGCTTGCACAGAGAGTTGGCGGTGTTCCCGCAAGGTTTGCAGCACATCGGGTTTAAGGCCAAGGGCCCATGTGGTTTTTTACTGGGGTCTACCGCGCCCTATCCCCACGATTTGCACATGGGCTATTACTCGGTGCACAACAGCGCAGACGCTTTGGTGCAAGGCGAGGCTCGCATACAAGCGATAGGCGACGAGATGCGGTCACTCGGCAAACTGGCCGCTGCTTAAATCTGCTTTAAGGGGCTTTGCGCAAGGTGGTCACCACATAGCCACCATTGATTTTTTCCACCACAAACTGCACCTTATCGCCCACGCTGACGGCATCCAACAAGCTGGGGTCACTCACGCCAAACACCATGGTCATGGGGGGCATGTCCAAATTCGCCAAGGGGCCATGTTTCAAGGTGATTTTTTGGGCGTCCTTGTTGATTTTGCGAACCTCGCCATCGCTGAAGGTTTGCGCCCAAGTCAAGCTCGCACACAAAGCTAGAGATGCCGCGGTCAATCGAAAGAGGTTGGTCATCATGAGGCTTTCAAAGGTTTGACGTGCACCACGCCTTTCATGCCTGCTTCATAGTGCCCAGGTTGCAAGCAAGCAAATTGGACTTTCCCGGCCTGACTGAAGCGCCAAAGCAAGCGACCTTCAGCACCAGGGGCGAGTGTGAGCATATTGTCGTCAGCGTGCTCCATACCTGGGTGCTGCTTCATCAAAGCAGCATGGGCTTTCAAATCGCTCGCGGTGCCCAACACCATCTCGTGCTTAACCTTGCCGGTGTTGCGCACCACGATTTCCAGCGTTTCGCCGGCTTGAACTTGGATGCGTGCTGGGCTAAATCGCATGGTGTCTGCCATGGTGACCACGACTGTTCGGCTGACCTGTTCGGGCATACCTACTTCGCCAATCGATGCGCCATCGTGATGGTGATGCCCCCCTGCATGATTGCCGCCTCCCCAGGCCATGCAGGACACACTCAAGAACAACAAACCCAAGGTACTTTGATAAAACGACATGCTTTCCTCCCGTTGTTTGTAGTGTGTCAGTGTTTGTGCTGAGCAGAGGACGCTTGGGGCTTTCTTACCTGCACCTCTACATCGGTTGATGGTTTCTGCATGAGTGGCATGGCGCTGTGACCTGCATCTTGGCTGTGTGCAGAGGCGGGCAGGGTGCCGGTCCACTCGTAGGCCTGAGTGCCTGGCGGGTGGTTGAACCACCCTGCATCGCTATAGTCCCCAGGCGCTTGGTCCTTGCGAACTTTCAGCAGCGAAAACATACCCCCCATGGCCACGCCACCGAAGGGGCCTTGTCCCGTCATCATGGGCACGGTGTTATCGGGCAGGGGCATCTCCATTTCGCCCATGTCGGCCATGCCTTTGTCGCCCATCACCATGTAGTCGGGAATCAGCATGCTGATTTTCTCTGCAACGCTGCGGTGATCCACGCCAATCATGGTGGGCAGATCGTGTCCCATGGCATTCATGGTGTGGTGGCTTTTGTGGCAATGCAGGGCCCAGTCGCCTTCAGCGTCGGCTATAAATTCGATTTGCCGCATTTGCCCCACGGCCACATCGGTGGTGACTTCGGGCCACCGTGCTGACAGCGGCACCGCACCGCCATCGGTGCCGGTGACCATGAATTCATGACCGTGCAGATGGATGGGGTGGTTGGTCATGGTGAGGTTGCCCACCCGCAGACGTACCTTGTCGTGCTGGCGCACATTCAAGCTGTCAATGCCAGGAAAGATGCGACTGTTCCAACTCCATAAATTGAACTCCAGCATGGTCATGATTTTGGGGGTGTAGCTACCCGGTTCGATGTCAAATGCATTGAGCAAAAAACAAAAATCACGTTGCACATCGGCAATCAATGGGTGCTTGACCTTGGGATGGGTGATCCACATGCCCATCATGCCCATGGCCATTTGTGTCATTTCATCCGCATGGGGGTGGTACATAAAGGTACCGGCGCGGCGAGCTTCAAATTCATACACAAAGGTTTTGCCAGGTGCGATGGCCGGTTGTGTCAATCCCGTCACACCGTCCATGCCGTTGGGTAGTCGCTGGCCGTGCCAGTGCACACTGGTGTGTTCGGGCAATCGGTTGGTGACAAATATACGCACACGGTCGCCCTCGACCACTTCGATGGTGGGACCGGGGCTTTGGCCGTTGTAGCCCCACAAATGCGCTTTCATGCCAGGTGCCATTTCACGCACCACAGGCTCGGCCACCAAGTGAAATTCTTTGACACCTTGATTCATTCGCCACGGCAGGGTCCAGCCGTTGAGGGTGACCACAGGGTTGTAGGCTTGGCCATCGGGTGCTGGCAAGGGTGGCATGGTGCCAGCGCTTTGCTGCGATATGGGTTCGGGAAGTGTCGCCATGGCCACACGGCTGACCGCAGCGGCTGCAATGGCGCCACCTGCCATGCCTGCGGTTTTGAAAAAATCGCGGCGTGAACTCATCGCGGTTCTCCCTCTGTTCGCGCGGCCGTGGCATTGGGCAGACCCATCAACGCAGCTTGCAAGCCAGCGTCTGCCAACCAAAATTGCTCTTGGGCTGTCAAAGCCATGCGCACCGTGCCTATGTGCTCGCGGCTGTCAGCCAACAAGTCAAACACACTCAAGAACATGCCGTTGTAGCGCAACAGTTGTTCTTCTGAAATGGCTTTGCGCAGGGGCAATACCGCTTGCTGGTAGTGAGAAACCAGTTCAAAAGCATTGAGGTAGGCCCCATAAGCTTGGCGCACGTGCGAGCTCGCTTGCACCAGCGTAGCCTCCACCGTGTAGCCTGCTGCCAGTGTTTGTGCTTGCAAGGACTGGCGTTGTAAGTTGCCCCAATCGAACACCGGTAACCGCATGTTGATCTCTACACCTCGCCGTGCAGCAGCACTGGCGTTGGCATTGTTGAAGACCGAATCGCGCCGTATACCCAACTCGATGTCGGAGTAACTGCTGAGGGTGGTGTAGCCCTGCGCTTGGGCCAAAGCGTCAAAGCGCGATTGGGCCAGACGCACATCCAGTCGGTCGCTGCGAACATGTGCAGCGATGACTTCAGGTGCCAGCGATTGCGGGGGAAGCTCGGGTAGGCGGCTGGGCAACACCAAGCTGTAGGCTTGCGTATCGTTCAAACCCAGCAGACGCACCAAGTGTTCGCGACTGGCTACTTGCGCTTGCAAGGCGGCCAAGGCCTCAGCTTGGGCGTCAAGTTCGAAGGCTTGCTGGCGGGCATATTGCAGCTTGCTGAAATTGCCAGCGGTCAGCATCTTGTGAGCCAAGCTGTGACTGGCTTGGGCCGCCTCCAGCACCTGGTTGGCGTACTGCAGTTGTTGTTGGGCAGCCACCGCTTTCACCCATGCCAGTCGAACTTGGTTGATGTGCTCAACCACCGTGGTACTCAGGCGCAGCGTTTCTTGAGCCACACGTTGGTCGGCCACGGCTTGGCGTTGGGGCAAAGACAAAAGATCGAACAAGCCAAAGGACACCATGCGGCCGATTTCCAATTCGCTGCCCATGCGCAGTTTGTCCAAGCTCAACAAAGGGTTGCGGATACGACCTTGCTGGGCTGCGTCACTCAGATCGGCAAGGTGCTGCGCCAGCAAAGCTTGCAGCGAGGGGCTGTTAAGCAAGGCCAGTTGGACCGCTTCATCGCTTTGCAGGGGTTGGGCTAAAAGTTGTTGAATGACTTGTTGCTGAGATTCCCGTTGCGCTGGCGTCAGCGCCAAGTTCAAGGGTTGAAACTGTGCGCAGGCTGATAACAACAGGGCCAGCGCCGCAAGTCTCAAGAGTGGCTGGTTAAACAACCTTCACGTCTTTCCAAAAAGCCACACGCCCACGGATCTCTTCGGCTTGGGGCTTGGGGTCGGGGTAGTACCAAACTGCGTCTATGTTCAGCTCGCCATTGACCAGCAAGGAGTAGTAACTGGCTTGGCCTTTCCAAGCACAGGTGGTTTTGTGGTTGCTGGGGGAAATGAATTCGGGTTTCAAGGCGCTCAAGGGAAAGTAATGATTACCCTCCAGCAAGATGGTGTCGTCGCTTTGGGCGACCACGGTGTTGTTCCAAATGGCTTGCATGGCGCTGTCTCACAAAAGAGGGATAGGGGGTGGATTATCCGTTGTAGCCCAAAGCGCGGGGGTGAGAGGGTTAAATTTGAACTTAGGAAGTAAAGACGGGTAAGCAAATACCCTTCAAATTTGATATTTAAAAATATTTCACTAAATATTTGACAAAATAAACCGATACGTCAAATTCGATTGTTTTAATTGTTTAAACCTCACGGAGTTTTCCCATGTCTTACGAAATGACACCCACTTGCGCATGCTGCGCTCCAGCGCCTTTGCGCTCTGGCCAAGGCTTGAACCGCCGCGGCTTTTTGAACATTGGTGCGGCTGGCATGGCCGCTGGTGCTTTGGCGACCATGGCCCCTGGCAAAAGTTTCGCTGGCGGCGGTCATTACGAGGCCATGTTGGTCAACTGCATTGATCCCCGTTTCACCACCCTGAGCTGGCAGTACATGGGCTTGATCCAAGGCGTGAGCCGCGACAAATTGGAAGACAACTACAGCCATTTCGTGATGGCCGGTGGGCCCATTGGTGCGGTTCATCCCAAGTTTGCCAGCTGGCACGCCACCTATTTTGATAACTTGGACGTCACCGTGTCCTTGCACCACATCAAGCGCGTGATTGGCATTTCTCACCGTGATTGCGGCGCAGCCAAATTGGCGTTTGGCCCCGAAGCCGTGGCGGATAAGGAAAAAGAAACCGAGGCCCATTCCGAGGCTTTGGCCTTGTTCCGCCAAGCCGTGAACAAGCGTCACCCCAAGCTGAGCGTGATCACGGGCATCATGGACACCAACGGTCGCGTGGACTTGGTCGGTTAAGCCAAGTCTTGTAAAAACCCCTGCAACAAGCTGTTGACCTCAGCGGGTCGCTCTTGTTGCACCCAATGGCCTGCATGTGAGATGAGCTGACACAAGCGCATCTGGCTGCAGGCTTTGGTTTGCATGGCCTCGTAAGCGCCTGGCATTTGGTAGACGCCCCAGTCAGACGCACCAGCGATGAACGCCGAGGGCACATCAATGGTTTTGCCCCCCCATTGCTGCCCCAGGTGGATGAACATGGCCGCGTCGGTGCCACAACGGTACCACTGCAAGCCGCCTTGAAAACCTGTACGTTGGTATTCGGCGCTGTAGACCGCCAACATGTCCTCAGGCAGCCACTGACAAGCGGCAATCTCTGCTTCGCTGGGCATGAAGGGGGCTACCGCCTGGGCCATGGTGTCGTGTGCACCCATGATGTAGTAATCGGGCAATTCGTCCCAAGCCTGTGCGCTCCAACCTGCCAGCGGGTGGGGTTGGTTAGCTGCCCAGTCAGCGCTTTTGACGTGGTAGTAAGCGCGTAAAAACGCATGCAATCCTTGCGGGGCATGCCACATATCGGCATTGGCTTGGGGGCCAGAGTAGTACCACTGGTAGTGCTGGCGCGGCGGTTGCAAGTCGCCCAAAGCCACCACCACATCGCTGATCATGCGGTGGGCTTGCGGGGCTTGCTCACCTGGCGGTGGCCCAGCAAACGGCGCACTAATCATGACAACTGCGCGAAACAGTTCAGGGCGGGTCAAGGCGCACCATGCTGCGACAGGTGAACCAAAATCGTGACCGATCACACAAGCCACATGCGGGTGTCCCAAAGCCTCTACCAAAGCCGCAGCATCAGCAACGAGTTGCAGCATGTGGCTGGCTTGCCAGTCGCCGTCAAAGCGCTCGTCTCCTCCTGTGGTGCGGCCATAGCCGCGTTGATCGGGGGCTACCACGTGGTAACCCGCCGCCGCCAAGACCGGCAACTGATGACGCCAACTGAAGGCCAGTTCGGGGAAACCGTGCAGCAACAGCAGCAGGGGTTTGTCAGTCACTGTGCTGCCATGTCCGGCTTCGAGCACATGCATGTGCAAGCCGGTGGCGATGGCGATGTGGCGAGAACGTACGCCCTCGGGCAAGGGCAGGGGTGCAAGTGAGGTACTCATGTGGGTCAAGCGGATAAGCGCAGCGGCAGTTGGCGCAGTCGTTGGCCGGTAAGCGCAAAGACTGCATTGGCCACTGCAGGTGCCACGGGCGGTGTGCCGGGTTCGCCCACGCCTTCGGGGTGGGCATGGCTTTCGATGATGTGCGTCTCCACCACCGGCGCTTGCGGCAAGCGCAGCATGGGGTAGTTGTTGAAGTTGCTTTGTTGAACACGGCCTTTGTCGAGGGTGATCTCCCCCAACAGCGCAGCGGACAAACCAAACACCACAGAACTTTCGATTTGCTGAGCGATGAGTTGCGGATTGACCGCTGTGCCGCAGTCGATGGCACAGACCACACGGTGTACCGTGATCTGTTGGTTCTGCAGGGATACCTCGGCGACTTGCGCCACGATGCTGCCAAACGACTCGTGCAGCGCGATACCCAAGGCCCGTTGTGCACCATCGGGGCCCACGGCAGGAGCTTGTCCCCAACCACTTTTGTCCGCGGCGGTTTGCAAGACTTTGGCGTGGCGGGGATGGTTTTTCAGCAACCCCAGGCGAAAGTCCAAAGGATTTTGTCCGGCTGCAAAAGCCATTTCATCGACAAAACTTTCTTTGAAAAATGCTTGGTGCGAATGCCCCACCGAACGCCAAAAACCCACGGGAATGGGCAGGTCCACCGCCACATGCGCAATGCGAGCGTGAGGCCATTCATAGGCCTGGTCGAATGCACCTTCGGCGGTGGTTTTATCGGGGCCGGCGCCTGGCAAGCCAAAGGAGCGGGCCATGACTTGCGGCACGATGGCTTGGCTGGCCGACGTGTTGAGCCACGCGGTCAACTGGCCTTTCGCATCCAAGCCAGCGCTGAAGCGGCTGATGCACACAGGGCGGTAGAAATCGTGTTGCATGTCTTCGCTGCGGTTCCAAAGCGTTTGCACCGGCGTGCCTTCACAGGCTTTGGCAATCACCGCCGCTTGGGCAATGATGTCCATCTCTAGACGACGGCCAAACCCGCTGCCCAGCATAGGAATATGCAGCTGCACTTTGGCCAAATCAATGCCCAGTTGCTTGGCCACCACCTTGCAAGCCAAATCGGGCACTTGGGTAGAGGCCCACACTTGGGCTGCGCCATCTTTGAACCACACGGTGCAGCCCATGGGTTCCATGGTTGCATGGGCCAGATAGGGTGCGCGGTACTCGGCTTTGACGGTGCGTGCCGCTTTTTGCAAAGCGTCATTGACATCGCCATGGGAGAAATAGGCAAAGCCTTGATCGCTGTCGAGGGCTTTGCGTAACTCGGCGTCGATGGTGTCGCTAGACCAAGCCGATGCCGCTGCATCGTCCCAGGTTACCTGTACTTGGGTCAGGGCTTTCATGGCTTGGTAAGTGCTGGCAGCCACCACCGCCACACCGCCGCTGGTACCGTGCAAAGCGGGGATGGTCAACACCTTGCTCACGCCAGGCATCGCACGGGCCTTGCTGTCGTCAACGCTTTTGACACCGCCACCCAACACAGGGTTCATGCGCACACAAGCGTGCAGCAGGCCTGGCGGGCGAACATCCAAAGCGTAGATCGCTGTGCCGTCGCCCTTGGCCTCGGTATCGAGCCGCGGCAAAGCTTGTCCAATGAGTTTGAAGTCCTCGGGCGACTTCAATGTGACCAAGGGGGGCAGACTGATGTTGGCTGCTGCTGCGGACAATTCGCCAAACGTGGCTTTTTTGCCCGAGCTGTGGGAGACCACGCCGTCCTTCACATCACATTCGCTGGTGGGCACATGCCACTGCAAAGCGGCCGCACCGACCAGCATCGCTCGAGCGCTGGCACCGGCTTCTCGCATGGGCAGCCACAGGTCTTTGACGCTGGTCGAGCCGCCAGTGAACATCAGACCCATCTCACGCATGGTTTTGCGCACCAACCACTGGGCACCACTTTTGAGCATGCCTTGGTTGTCGGGGTGGAACGGCAAACCATCGGCCACGCCAGCCAAGTTGTTATAAATGTTGTCGTTGGGCGATTGCTCGAACCGTATTTGGTCCCAACGGGCATCGAGCTCTTCGGCCAGCAACATGGCCAAGCCGGTGAACACGCCTTGCCCCATTTCCGATTTGCTCATCACCACGGTGACACTGTCGTCTTCGCCAATGCGTACCCAGCCGTTGAGGGCCGTGGTTTTATCGACCACAGCCAAAGGCTTGCTGGGGTTCAATCGCTGGCGCGGGGGCATGACGCCCCAACCAATCGCCAATACACCACCACCTGCAACGATGGCAGCCAATACATGTCTTCTTTTCACAGCAAATTCCTCAAGGGGTTATGTTGGGCATTATGGCGACAGTGTGTGAAGACCTTTTGTTTGGATGTACCGTTAGCATTGGGTGCATGACAACTGTATCTGCCACCCCCAGCTTTGGCATCATCATCATTGGTGACGAAATTTTGTCGGGCAAACGCCAAGACAAGCATTTGGCCAAGTTCATCGAACTGCTCGCCGAGCGAGGTCTGAGCCTTTCCCATGCCGACTATGTGGGCGACGACCCCGACCGCATCACCGCCACGTTGAAGCGTGCGTTTGACCATGTGGGCGTGGTGTTTTCCTGTGGCGGCATAGGTGCTACGCCCGATGACCACACCCGCCAATGTGCGGCCAAGGCGCTAGGCCGCGAGCTGCTGCTTCACCCCGAGGCCGAGGCTTTGATACGTGAACGCACCCGTGACGTGGCGCTAGAAAACGGTTTGCCCTATGAACCCGATCGCCCCGACAACCTGCACAGACTGAACATGGGGCGCTTTCCTGCGGGGGCGAGCATCATTCCCAACCCCTACAACAAAATCGCCGGTTTCACCTGCCAAGGTGCCCAAGGTCTGGTGCATTTCGTTCCAGGCTTTCCTGTGATGGCTTGGCCCATGATGGCTTGGGTGCTCGATACCTTGTATGCCGAGCATTTCCACACCCAAGCTCATACAGAGAAATCGGTGATCGTCATGGGTTCTATGGAAGCCACGCTCACGCCTTTGATGGAGGCCATCGAGGCGCGGTTCAGCGGCGTGAAGGTGTTCAGTCTGCCAAGCGTCGACCATCCCGAGTTTGGCAGGCACATCGAATTGGGCGTCAAAGGCTCCCCTGAGCAGGTGCAAGCTTCTTTTCCTGAGCTGATTTCAGGATTGCACGAATTTGGTGCAAAATTAGGCCCTGAAATGGTGCGATCTTAATTTCGCCTGTTTTTGGTGCGAAATAAAATGGAGTGCCATGGCAAACTTTCATTGCCCAAGGCGCGAGAACCTTAGCAGCTGAAGTAATCAATTGGTATGACGGAAGAAAAATTCTTAGCTGGGCACCTTGTGGCACAAATCATGCAAGACAATGGGAATCCCGTTTTTTTTCAAACCAACCTCACCAGGAGAAACTGATGGCCAAGACCGTCGCAGACGTCATGAAGGACGTGAAGGACAACGAAATCAAGTTTGTCGACTTCCGCTTTACCGATACCCGAGGCAAAGAGCAGCACGTGAGCGTGCCGATTTCTGCGTTCAACGAAGAAAAGTTCTCCGAAGGTCATGCATTTGACGGCTCTTCCATCGCTGGCTGGAAAGGCATCGAAGCTTCCGACATGTTGCTCATGCCGGATGCCAACTCTGCGTTCATCGACCCCTTCTTCCAAGAGCCCACCTTGGTGTTGTCATGTGATGTGTTGGAACCCGGTGACGGCAAGGCCTACGACCGCGATCCACGCTCCATCGCCAAGCGCGGCGAAGCCTACCTCAAGGCCTCAGGCATTGGCGACACCGCTTACTTTGGTCCCGAACCCGAATTCTTCATTTTTGACAATGTGCAATGGGGCAATGAAATGTCCGGCTCGTTTTTCAAAATTGACGAATACGAAGCCCCATGGAACAGCGGTGCCAAGCTCGAAGGCGGCAACCGTGGCCACCGCCCCACCGTCAAGGGCGGCTATTTCCCCGTGCCTCCCGTGGACAGCACCCAAGACATGCGTGCCGAAATGGTGTTGTTGCTCGAAGAAATGGGCATCCCCGTTGAAGTGTTCCACCACGAAGTGGCGGGCGCCGGTCAAAACGAAATCGGTACCAAATTCAGCACCTTGGTCGAGCGTGCCGACTGGACCCAAAAACTGAAATACGTGGTGTGGAACGTGGCCAATGCCTATGGCAAAACCGCCACCTTCATGCCCAAGCCCATCGTGGGTGACAACGGTTCAGGTATGCACGTTCACCAGTCCATTTGGAAAGACGGCAAAAACCTGTTCGCTGGCAAAGGTTATGCAGGTTTGAGCGACACCGCCTTGTTCTACATCGGCGGCATCATCAAGCACGCCCGTGCCCTGAACGCCATCACCAACCCCACCACCAACAGCTACAAGCGTTTGGTGCCTGGCTTTGAAGCACCTGTGAAGCTGGCTTACTCCAGTCGTAACCGCTCTGCGTCTATCCGCATTCCCCATGTGGCTTCAGACAAAGCACGTCGCATCGAAGCGCGTTTCCCCGATCCCATGGCCAACCCCTATTTGTGCTTCACCGCATTGATGATGGCCGGCTTGGACGGTATCGAAAACAAAATCCACCCAGGCGAAGCCGCCACCAAAGACCTGTACCACTTGCCACCCGAGGAGGACGCATTGGTCCCGACCGTCTGCCACAGCTTGGACCAAGCTTTGGAGTATTTGGACAAGGGCCGTTCGTTCTTGACCAAAGGCGGCGTGTTCACCGACAGCATGATCGATGCTTACATCGAACTCAAAATGCAAGAGGTCACACGTTTCCGTATGGCCACCCATCCGGTGGAATTCGACATGTACTACTCGCTCTGAGCGACAGGCCGTGCACACAAAAAAGGACGGCCTTGTGCCGTCCTTTTTTTACGACCATGAAATTGAAGACATCTTTGCTTGTAGGCCTCGCAGGTCTGTGCGGCTCATGGGCGTTAGCCACAGAGTCGCCAGTGCCGGTATGGCGCTGCGGCAATATGTACACCAACCAGCCCTTGCCCGATCAATCTTGCGAGTCGGTCACCCTTCAGACACGGGAAGAAACCCAGGTGCCGCAACCTGCGCGCCGAGCTGCTCCCGCCAGCGCTGCCACTTCACCTGCTGGCAAACCCGCTTCCGTGCGTGTAGATGCCAGCGCCCAGCGCGAACGTGATGGCCAAGCCAAAGACATCTTGAGCGATGAACTGAAACGGTTAACCCAGCGTTGCCAAGGTGTGAGCCAAGCCGCTGAGGTGCAGCGTTGCGCTGCTGACCAAGCTGCCCTGAAACGTGAACTCTCCCGATTACCCTGAGCCAGACCATGCCTTTTGAACGCTTTGCTGCATTGGATTTATTGGCCACCTTGGTGCTGGTGGTTCAAGCCGATGACACCGTGTTGTTTGCCAATGCGTCATTCGAGGATGTATTGGGCTTTTCGCGGCGCAGTTTGCAAGGCGCGGATGCGGCTGATTTGTTTGTCGATGCCCAAGCCATGCGCCAAGCCATTGCGGGGGCCAGACGCCACGATTTTTCAGCCCTGCGCTTTGACGACCAACTCAAGCGCAACGGTGCCGAGCCTTATGCGGTGCATGTGGTGGTGGCAACCACCGAAAGTCCTGACGAGGTGGTGGTGGAATTGCTGCCCCAAGAAACCCAGACCCGCCAAGACCGTGAAGAGCGGCAAATGGAGCAGGCACAGGCCAACAAAGAGCTGATTCGCAATTTGGCGCATGAAATCAAAAACCCCTTGGGCGGCATACGCGGGGCAGCGCAGTTGCTGCAACTCGAGTTGGATTCAAGGGATTTGACCGAGTACACCCAAGTCATTGTGCGAGAGGCCGATCGGCTGCAAACCTTGGTGGACCGCTTGCTCGCCCCGCATCGCCGTCCCCAAGTGGTGGGCAACGTCAATATCCACGAGGTGTGCGAGCGGGTTCGCACCCTGATCTTGGCCGAATTTCCCAAGGGATTGCAGGTGCGCCGTGACTACGACACCTCGCTGCCCGAGTTCCGTGGCGACGTAGAACAGCTCATTCAAGCGGTGCTCAATATCGCCCACAACGCGGCCTTGGCGCTGAAAGACCGTATCGCCATGGGGGATGGGCAAATCATTTTGGCTACCCGCATTGCCCGCCAAGTGACTTTCGTGAAAAAACGCTTTCGCTTGGCACTGGAATTGCATGTGATTGACAACGGCCCCGGCATCCCTGAAGACATTCGGGAGCGGCTGTTTCATCCCTTGGTCTCGGGGCGCGATGGCGGTTCGGGTTTGGGGTTGAATTTGGCGCAATCCTTTGTGCAACAACACCAAGGGTTGATCGAGTGTGAAAGTCAGCCAGGGCGCACGGATTTCAAAATTTTGATTCCGCTGCCCTGACAAGAGCAAAGCGCATGAGCGCATGAGACAAGGTGAAGTACCGCGATGAAACCTATTTGGATTGTTGACGACGACCAGTCCATCCGCTTCGTGCTCGAAAAAGCCTTGATGCGTGAAGACCTTCCCACCCGCAGCTTCACCCATCCGCGTGAGGTGTTGCAAGCGCTGGATGTGGTCACCCCCGAAGAATCCCCCCAAGTGTTGGTGAGCGACATTCGCATGCCCGGTGGTTCGGGCTTGGATTTACTATCCCAAGTGAAGGCTCGCATGCCAGGCTTGCCCGTCATCATCATGACGGCGTATTCCGATTTGGACAGCGCAGTGTCAGCCTTCCAGGGGGGGGCGTTTGAGTACCTGCCCAAACCGTTTGACCTGACCAAAGCGATTGAGTTGATTCGCCGTGCAGTGGAAGAAAGTCAGCGCGAACAAACCAGCGCCACCAATGTAGACAGCACACCTGAAATGCTGGGCCAAGCGCCTGCCATGCAAGATGTGTTTCGCGCCATTGGGCGTCTGAGCCAAAGCAATGTCACCGTGATGATCACCGGTGAATCCGGTTCGGGCAAAGAGTTGGTTGCGCGTGCTTTGCACAAACACTCGCAACGTGCCGATGGCCCTTTCGTGGCCATCAACACCGCCGCCATTCCCAAAGATTTACTCGAAAGTGAACTCTTTGGCCACGAGCGTGGTGCGTTTACAGGCGCACAAGCCATGCGCCGTGGGCGTTTCGAGCAAGCCGATGGTGGTACCTTGTTCTTGGATGAAATTGGTGACATGAAGTTCGACTTGCAAACCCGCTTGCTGCGTGTTTTGTCGGATGGCAGTTTTTACCGCGTAGGTGGTCACAGCGCCATCAAAACCAATGTTCGGGTGATCGCCGCCACGCACCAAAATCTGGAACAACGTGTCCAAGAAGGTGCATTCCGCGAGGATTTGTTCCACCGCTTGAACGTCATCCGCTTACGTCTTCCACCCTTGCGTGAGCGTCGTGAAGACATACCTGTCTTGACCCGCCATTTCTTGCAGCAAAGTGCACAGCAACTGGGGGTGGAAGCCAAGCGCATTTCTGACTCGGCCATTGAGTTGCTGCAAAACTTTGCCTTCCCAGGCAATGTGCGTCAGCTGGAAAACATTTGCCATTGGCTCACCGTGATGGCACCAGCACAAGCGATTGAAGCCAAAGATTTGCCCCCTGAGGTGCTGGCACCCAGCAGTCATACCAGCGCAGCCATGGGCATGGTGCCAGCTGGCTCAGCCTCCAATGAATTTGCCACACCGGCCCCCCTGCCGATGGTGAATGGTGCAACGCCAGCCACACCTTTTGTAGCTAACCCTGTGGCAAAGCCCTTGGTGCTCAATGCACCCGGCGAGAACTGGCAAGCAGGTTTAGAGGCCGAGGCCATGTCCTTGTTAGCGTCGGGAAGGGTCGATGTGTGGGATGAGATGACGAAGCGCTTTGAAGCTTCACTCATTCAAACGGCCTTGGCGCATACCCGTGGACGTCGTATCGATGCCGCCCACAAATTGGGCATTGGGCGCAACACCATCACCCGCAAAATTCAAGAGCTGGGTCTGGAGTAAATATCCTGATGATCTCTTTGGTTATGTGATCAACTACGCATACGCTTGGTTTGATAAGTTCCCCATCCACTTTTCAAAATAGATGCGAGGAATGCCCACAAACCACTTTCGTGCGGTTGGGGGTTGCCGCCGGTGGCGATGCGTTTCAATTGACGGGCATACCAAAGGATTTCCATCACGCCCATTTTGTCGATAGGTTTGATGCCTGTTGTGATCGTGCGGACCTGATGCTTGGGATCAAGTCCTGCCAGCAAGGACTTAGGCGCATCGGGTTCAATGGCTAGCAAGCGTGCCAAACCAATCAGATCGACTGCGCCAGTTTGGATGGCTTCATTCATGCCTGCCAAACTTCTGAAGCCGCCCGTGAGCATCAACGGCACCTTGACCGAAGAGCGAATCTTCTCAGCAAAATCCAAGAAATAGGCTTCACGTGCCAGCGTGGATGCACGTTGGGGGACTTTGACTGCGCCACTCATGGCCGGTGCTTCATAAGTGCCACCGGATATTTCGATGAAATCAATACCAGCTTGCGCCAGAGCCTGGATCGTCTCTAACGATTCCTCTTCTGACAAGCCGCCTTTTTGAAAGTCTGTCGAATTGAGTTTGATAGCGATCGGAAAATCAGGACCCACATGCTGCCGAATGCAGGCATACACGGCCAACACAAATCGTCGTCGGTTGATGGCGGTACCGCCCCATTCATCGCTACGTTGATTGTGGTGAGGCGATAAAAATTGACTGACCAAATAGCCATGCGCCCCATGAATTTGAACGCCACTGAAACCCGCTTGTTGGCAGATAGCGGCACTGCGTCCAAAGCGTTCAATGATCTCCAGAATTTCAACCGTTGTGGCTTCACGCGGTGTATCGAAAAATGCAGCCATGTCTTGCCGAAATGGCACAGCAGAAGGCGAGAGATTGAACAGGTTCAAGCCCTTGGGTGACTGCTTGCCCGGATGGTTCAACTGAACCCATAGGGTCGAACCTTGTGAAGTCACAACGTCTGCCCATTGCTTTAACACCGCCATGTCGGCTGCATCTTCAATCACCACATTGCCGGGTTCGCCCAAAGCGCGGCGATCAATCATCACATTGCCTGTGATGAGCATGCCCATACCCGACTCGGCCCATCGGCGGTAGAGTTCAACCAGTTCGGGTGTGGGATGGTTGTCGTAGGACGCGAGGGCCTCACTCATGGCAGATTTAGCCAGGCGGTTGGGCAATACCATGCCACTGGGCAAACGCAACGTTTGATTCAATGACGTGGATGGGGATTGATGGGGTGTTGTTTGAGTGGTCATAGGCGCCATTGGAACACGGGGGATCATATTTATTCACTGCGCCTTGTGATCGCACAGATTGGACGCATATATATAAATCCATGGGACTGTACAGACGGCCCCCAAAGGGAAATGAAATGAATGCAACTCGTTATATGCCTGAGGGAAGGAAAGTATTGATCAGCAACGAAGAGTTAGACCAACTGATGGCCATCTCGAGTGATCTAGAGGAGGAGCGAATTTCCCTAAAGAAATCAAACACGCATCACATGTACATGCAATTTCTACAAAACGCTCTTGCAGACAAGCCTAACAAAAATTCCCCAACGCTGACACTGAACGAAGAGCATCTCTTAGAGCAAATTGCAATTCGCTGCGAAATGGGAAACCCTATCAATGTCAGCGAAGCATGTCTCTTACGCCAGTTTGGTTGCGTTTCAACGGTCCATCATCACATCCAAAACTTATGCGTGGCAGGATTGATATCTCTTGATGTGGATAAAAATGACCGGCGACAAAAGTTTATCAATCTCAGTTCTGATGGACTTGAATACTTCAAGCAAATAGAAAATTGCTTGGATTCAGCCATGATGCATATCTAACACAAAATATCCTTTCTTATTGATACATGTCAAACCCAGCTTAGCTGTTTTTTTATAAGCTCAGCGCGAATGACAACGATTCAACACTCACTCTGGCAAAGACACGTATTGCCGTTTACGTTGATGTTGGGGCTACTGGCAATAGCCATCCTTGCCGGTGATTACATTCTTCATCAGTTTGATTTGGTCTGGGTAGGCCGCTACCTGGGAATTCCAGGAACGCTTTTGATACTGGCCTCTCTTTATTATTCTGCACGAAAGCGTAAGTGGGTTAAAGCCGGTAACCCTCAAACATTGCTCAAGCTGCATGAGTTTGGTACCTGGTTTGGTTCAGCCATGGTTTTGGTTCATTCAGGCATTCACTTCAATGCCATCTTGCCTTGGCTGGCCACGATTGCTATGGGGATCAATGTGGTGAGTGGCCTTGTTGGGAAAATGCTCTTAAAACAATCTCGGCTATTTGTCATGACCGAGCTTGAGCAATTCAAAGCCCAAGGGTTATCCGCTGTTGAAATAGAGCGGTCCATTTATTGGGATTCGTTGGCACTTAAGGCCATGGCGCAATGGCGTAAGGTTCACATTCCAATTTTTATGGTGTTTGCAGTATTGGCCATGGGCCATATTTTTAGCATCTTTTTGTTTTGGGAGTGGAGATGAGTCGCGCTCTCAAGATGATTGTGCTGGTCAATTTGTTGGTGATGGCCGTTTTGTCCTTTGCCTATGCGCAATGGATGGTGGCCCCAGGTCTCTTGATTGAAGAACACCACCAATTAAATGGAAATTGTTTTGCTTGCCACACTTCATTCAGGGGTGTTGACTCCAAAAAGTGCATCACCTGCCATTTGCCATCTGACGTCGGTCGGTTGACAACCAAAGGCCTGCCACTGAACAAGCCTTTAACTTCAGCAACTTTTCACAAAGATTTAAGCCAACAAAGCTGTGTGTCGTGCCACAGTGATCATGTTGGCGTAAAGCGTTATCAGCCTCATAGAAAATTTGATCATGCATTGCTAAAAGCAGAAACCCGAGGAAGTTGTCAGACTTGCCATCAACCCCCTAAAGATTTTATGCATCAGCAAATCAAAGGTAACTGCGCACAATGTCATGCACAGACAAAGTGGACACCAATAACCTTCGATCACGATAAATTTTTTGTGCTCGATAGACATCATTCAGTTGCATGTTCTACGTGTCATATTGCCAATGATTACAAGCAGTACACATGCTATGGGTGTCATGTGCATTCGCTTGAAAAAATCAGAAGCGAGCATGTGGAAGAAGGCATACAAAAATTTGAGCATTGCGTTGAGTGCCATCGTAGTGGGGATGAACAATGATTCCTTGATGTGTGCGCTATCAAACATGGTCACCATAAAGTCACATATTTCCACTATGATCGAAATATGGAAGATAAATTCGTTATCAAAGCCCTCGCCGCCCTGGCTCAGCCTAATCGCCTTCAGATTTTTCGCGCATTGGTCGTCAAGGGGGGTGAAGGTCTGACGCCAGCCCTGATAGCAGAGCAAATGGGCATGCCAGCAAATACGCTGTCATTCCACTTGAAAGAGTTGATGAACGCCGACCTGATTTCTCAGGAGCGCAGTGGGCGCAACTTGATCTATCGAGCGCAGTACGACCGTATGAATGCTGTGCTGGCTTATTTGTCTCAAAACTGTTGCCAAGGGGAGGTCTGCGAAGTCAGCCCTGAGGATATCTGCAAGACTTGTTGATCAAAAGGAAATTAAAGTGACGCAAGCAAAACCATTGAATGTGCTTTTTCTTTGTACCCATAACTCTGCTCGCAGTATCTTGGCAGAAGCCTTGTTGAACCATATGTCACGTGGCAAATTCAAAGCCTATTCTGCTGGCAGTAGCCCCAAGGATAACCAAAAACCCAACCCGATGGCCATTGCTACGCTAGAAAAAGCAGGCATTTCTACCGAGGGGTTGACCAGCAAAAGTTGGGACGTTTTTGCACAATCCACTGCACCCCACATGGATCTGGTCATCACTGTATGTGACAACGCGGCTGGAGAAGTTTGTCCCTTTTGGCCCGGTCAACCCGCCACAGCACACTGGGGCTATGCAGATCCTTCGGCAGGTGAGGGCAGTGACGCTGAAAAATTAGAAGCTTTTAAGCAAACGATGCATCAGATAAGAAGACGCCTCGACATCTTCATTAGCTTACCGTTATCGGGCCTGAGCAAGATGGCTTTGGAAAATATTGCACGCGATTTGGCAACAAAATGAGTCATTGGCGACGGTATTCCTCTGAGCTGGTGGGTACAGCTGCCCTGTTGTGCGCGGTCATCGGTTCGGGCATCATGGCCGAGCAATTGGCTGGGGGTAACACGGCAGTTGCGCTGTTGGCCAACACGCTGGCTACGGTTTTTGCGCTGTATGTACTCATCGAATCACTTGGGCCCATCAGTGGCGCGCATTTCAATCCTGTGGTGTCTCTTGTCATGGCATTTCGCAAAGATTTGGCGAGACATCATTTGATGGGCTATGTGATTGCTCAGCTCATCGGTGCTGCATTGGGCGCATGGGCAGCTCATGCAATGTTTGATCTAGAAATATGGCAATGGTCTACCAAGGTTCGAACAGGCCCAGCGCAGTGGTTTGCTGAGGCTGTGGCGACGGGAGGTTTGTTATTTGTGATCTTGCGTTCCCCCGAAGGTAAGGCATCATCTATCGTTGCATGCTATATCGGTGCGGCATATTGGTTCACTGCAAGCACGTCGTTTGCCAATCCAGCTGCTGCCTTTGGGCGTATGTTTAGCAATACGTTTGCAGGAATCTCGCCAGCAGATGTGCCCGCCTTTGTCGTTGCTCAGATCGTTGGCGGCTTCCTTGGCTTGTTTCTTCATTCATTATTGAAGTCAGAACACGCCTGATAAATAACCACTCGCGTGGGTAACTTAAGGTTTGGGTGTTGCCTCTGATGAAGGCAATTTGCATTCGGTGTTGCCGTAGGTTTGAAAGCAACTTTGCTGCGCACAACTGCGTACATAGTCGTTACGCGCTTTCTGGTTCAAGTCGATGGTCTCCAAGCGGGTGGTGGCCATCATGGGGACCATGCTGCATTCGGTACGCACTTGGTTTTTGCCGTCTTTGTCTTTGGATGTGATTTGCACACAGCGATTCATGAAAGGCACAGGCGGCAAATCATGCACCCAACGCTGCTCGGTGGCCACCGGAAAAATAGGCATGGCTTGCATGAGGCATTGCGCTTCGGTTGCCCTCCACTGGTCGGTGGCACAAGCGCTCAAGGCCAACAGAAAAATTAATTGGAATCTGACCCCGATTAATTTCATAACGTAACAATAACGGGTGTGTGGTCGCTGGGGCGCTCGTTCTTGCGTGGGGCTTTGTCGATCACGCAGGCACTGACTTGTTTCACCAGCGCCGCGGAAACCAAGATATGGTCTATGCGCAAACCACGGTTGCGCTTAAACGCAAATTCGCGGTAGTCCCACCACGAGTAGCTTTTGGGGGCTTGCTCAAACAACCTGAAAGCATCGTGCAACCCCAAGTCGAGCAAGGCCTTGAAGTGGGAGCGTTCCTCATCGGTGCAGTGGATGGTGCCGGCCAAGGCGACCGGGTCCCATACATCCAAGTCGTCCCAGGTGATGTTGAAGTCACCCATGAGCACCAGTTTGTCGTGGCGGCTGAGTTCGTCTTTGATAAAGGCTTGCAAGGCGTTAAGCCACGCCATTTTGTAGACAAATTTATCGCTATCAGGCGCTTGACCGTTCGGGAAATACGCACCCACCACACGCACTCCGTTCACCGTGGCGGTGATGACACGGGCCATCTCGTCGGTGAAACCTGGGATGTTGTGTACCACCTCGGTGATGGGATGCCTGGCAATCAGCGCCACGCCGTTATAAGTTTTTTGGCCGAAGAAGGCGACGTGGTAGCCGGCGGCTTCAATTTCGGTTTTGGGAAATTTATCGTCGGTGGTTTTGGTTTCTTGCAAAGCCAGTACATCCATGCCGCCCTCAGCCGTTTGCGCTGACAACCAGTCCAGCACCTGCGGCAAACGCACGGTCAGGGAGTTGACGTTCCACGTAGCGAGTTTCATCACTGTCTTTCCAAAGTAACCAAACTGTATGCCAAACCTTGCGCCGACATATGTTGACTGCGTTGGGTTTCTTGCCACTCAGAGCCCAAGTGGGGCGCAAAAGCATCGCCTTCAAAATCGGCGTCAATCTCAGTCACTACTAGCTGCGCAGCCAAGGGCATGGCTTGGGCATACAGTTGCGCACCACCTATCAACCACACCACCTCATCCGCAGGAAACAAGGCCAGTGCGGCTTGCAAGGAATCCACCACGCTGGCACCTGTGGCTATGTAGTTGGCTTGCCGAGAAACAACCACATTACGCCGCCCTGGCAGAGGTCGAAATTTCTCGGGGATGGATTCCCAAGTGATACGCCCCATCACCACCGCTTGGCCTAAGGTAGTGCGTTTGAAATGCGCCAAGTCCTCAGGCAAGTGCCATGGTAGGTCACCATTTTTTCCAATGACGTTGTTGCGTGAACGGGCGTAAATCAGGTGCAGGGGCATGGTGTGAATAGGGTGGTTCAGCCGTGACTGTAGCAATAGCCTATCAAACGGTTTTAAGAGGCTGTCGCTGCCGGGCTGCGTTGGGGCAACAGCACAGCGGCAATCGCCAAGACCACGCAGACCATGGCCGCGTAGTCTTGCCAATGCGGCAACTCACCAATCAGCAAGCTCGCGCTCAAGGTACCAACCACCGGTACGGCCATGATGCTCATGGCGCTGGTGGCGGGTGGTAAATCGCGGGCCATGCCAAACCAAATGATTTGGGCAAAGCCATAGTTGATCAGCACTGCGTAGGCCAAGCTGCCCCAAGCCAGCGGTGACAGCTCCCAGGTGGGCCATGTCTCGGTGCTTGCACCCACCAGCAAGATCAAGGGACTGCTGATCAGCATCATCCACACTGTCAAACTTTGCACGGGCATGGTGAAGCTGATGCGACGCATCCACAAGGTGCCCACTGCCCAGCTGAGTGCGCCCAATTCCATCCACAAAATACCCATGGGTCGGCCTTGCAAGGCGGTGAATTCATGCGAGATCAGCAAACCAATGGCAGCCAAGGTGGCGATCACCGCCGCAACGATGCGCGGGGTGAACTGCGCACCCATGAACATCACGCCTATCACCACCGTCCACACCGGCATGGTGAAGCCCAAGATGGAGGCACGACCCGAGGGCAGGGACATCACCCCCAAAATCGACAAGGCGTGCCATAAAAACATATTGGGGATGCCCAACAACACAATGTCACGCCATTCACGCCGCGTTTGCGGCCACAGTCGCAAGCCTTGAAAGCGAAAATAGAACAACAGCCACAGTGCGCCCAGCCCCATGGTGACGCCACGAAAGTACATGGGAGAGACTTCGCGCAAAGCGATTTTCATCATCGGCCAATTGATGCCCCACATCAGCGTGATGCCCACCAAACCGATGAGCTGCTGGCGGCTGATGACGCTTGTGCCGCCCGTCACACGGCCACCGGCGCCTTGATGGCGGGGTGGCATTGGTAGTCACGCACCTCGAAGTCTTCAAACTGGTAGTCGAAGATGGAGTCAGGTTTGCGCTTGATGTGCATCGTCGGCGCGGGGAAGGGCGAGCGCGTCAGTTGCAACTCGACTTGCTCGTGGTGGTTGCTGTAAATGTGGCAGTCGCCACCGGTCCAAATGAAGTCGCCCACCTCGAGGTCGCATTGCTGCG
>CANGPV010000025.1 GCA_947455935.1 Comamonadaceae bacterium | reverse complement strand
TTCCACGCTGAGCTTAGCCACCCGTGCCAGCACAAACAGCACCATGCCCATGGGCGGATGCAGCAGGCCGATCATGAGGTTGAGCACCATCACCAAGCCAAAGTGAACCAAGTCAATGCCAAGTTGCTGGCAGATGGGCACCAAGATGGGTACCAAAATGGTGATGGCGGCGGTGGGCTCCAAAAAACAACCGACAAACAACATAAGCAAATTGGCCAGTAACAAAAACTGCCAAGGCTGGTCGGTCACGCCCAAGACCCATTGACCGATAGCTGCAGTCACGCCAGTGGCGGTCAGCAACCAACCAAAGATGCTGGCCGCTGCTACGATGAAGAGCACCGTGGCGGTGGTCTCGACCGTGTCTAGGCAGATCTTCACAAACAGCTTGAAGTGCAAAGTGCGGTACCACAGAAAGCCCAAGATGAGCGCCCAGACACAGGCGGCAATCGCCCCCTCGGTCGGGGTGAACACACCGGTGGTCATGCCACCAATCAACAGCACTGGCGTCATGATGGGCAACACAGCTTGAAAGTTAAACAGCTTGTCAGCAGCGAATAGCACCACCAAGCCCAGCAATACCGTCAGCTGGGGCTGGGCATGAAGTTCAGTGATCAATATCCAAATGATCAGCGGCCAGCCTACGACCACCAAGGTCTCTACCAGCGCTTTGAGCAGTTTGGGCCATTCAAACTTGACATCGCCCCCCCAGCCGTTTTTGTGGGCGAAGTAGGCCACGGTGAGCATCATCAGCAAGGCCATGACCACGCCAGGAACAATGCCAGCCAAAAACAGCGAACCTACCGACACATTGGCCATCATGCCGTAGATGACAAAAGGCAGGCTGGGCGGAATGATGGGCCCCAGCGTGGCCGAAGCCGCAGTCACACCCACCGCAAATTCAGGGTCGTAGCCGTGATCGGTCATGGCTTTGATTTCAATGGTGCCCAAGCCTGCGGCGTCAGCGATGGCGGTGCCACTCATGCCGGCAAACACCACCGAACCCACCACGTTCACATGGCCCAAACCGCCTTTGAGCCAGCCCACCAGTGCCAGTGCATAGCTGTAGATGCGGTGGGTGATACCCGCCGTGTTCATGAGGTTGCCCGCCAAGATGAAAAACGGCACAGCCAGTAAGGGGAAGCTGTCAATGCCCGAGACCATGCGGTGCACCACCACAAAGGGCGGCGAACTGGGGACGAACAGCAGGTAGATGAGGGAGGCCGCTGCCATGGCCATGGCCACGGGCAAGCCGCCGCTCAACAAAAACAGAAAAATGATTTTTAACATGCTGACCTTAAAGGTTCTCGGGGCGCTCAAGCACGCTATAGCCTTGTTGCCAGTGACGGCGCATCACCCACACGCTGCGCCATGTCATCAACACAAACGCCAGCAACACCACGCCATAGACGATGTTCATGGGCAGGTTGACGATGGTCATTTGGTAGTTGCCCATTTTTTGCATCAGCAACCAAGTGAGGTAGCTGGCCGTGGCCAAAAAAGCCACCCGCAACACATCGGTCAGCAAAGACACACTACGCGCCAAACCTTGGGGCATGAAGCGGTAGAAAAAATCCACTTGGATATGGTTGTTTTTGGCGACACCTATGACCGCGCCCACAAACACCGTAGCGATGAGTAAATAGCGGGCAATTTCTTCAGTCCACGCTGCGGAGTCGTTGAACACATAACGGGTGATGAACTGGTAGAGCACCGTCAAGCCCAGCGCCCAAAAAAACAGCAAGGCCAGCCATGCTTCAGGGATGGTGTCTGAGAGGTCGACGGTTTCATCGGCTTCGCCAAAGGAAGCGGCCAGCTGATCGAGATCGCCGCTCATTTGGCTGCTTGAACGCGGTCGTAGTCGGCGCGGGTCAAACCCATGCTCTCAACGGGCTTGTTTTTCAATACCGTGTCTTGGAAACTTTTGCGGTTGACTTCCACCACCTGCAAGCCTCTTTTCTTAAAGACATCGATCAATTCGGCTTCCCGTTTCTTCACTTTGGCAGTGGCACGGCTGGCTGCCTCTTGCATGACCTCGGTGAACATTTTTTGTTCGGCAGGGCTGAGTGTGCTCCACACATGGGGTGCGACCATGGTGACCAAGCCGTCCACAATATGGCCAGTCAGCATGATGGCTTTTTGCACTTCAAAAAACTTTTTAGCTTCAATGGTGGTGAGCGGATTTTCTTGGGCGTCTACCGTGCCGTTTTGCAGCGCCAAATACACCTCTGCAAAAGCGATGGGCGTGGGGTTGGCGCCGCATGCTTGCCAAGTGGCGGTGTAAGCGGGAGCGTCGGGCACACGGATTTTCAAACCCTTGATGTCAGCGCATTGGCTGAAGGTTTTTTGTGCGCTGGTGTGGCGAGCGCCGTAGTAGGTGTAGGCAGTCACTTGGATACCGCTTTTGTTGCGGAACTCATTCACCATCTCTTGGAACAACGAGCTTTTGGAATAAGCCAACAGGTGGTCGCCGTCGCGAAAGATGAACGGGTAGTAAGCGATGCCAAAGCGGGGATAGCTGCGCGCGGCAAACGAGGGGCCGCCAATCACGATGTCCACCGAACCCAAGGTCAGGCCTTGGTTCAAATCGGTTTCCTTGCCCAAACTGGAGGCGGGAAACACCTGAATATCAAACTTGCCATTGCTGCGCTTCTTGATTTCCTCGGCGGCCCAGACCGACTCGGTATGGTAGGGCTCGGAGGACTCATACACATGGGCCCATTTGAGTTTTTGCTGCGCAAAAGAGGGGCTGCACAACAGGCTGGCAAGCAAAGCTAACACTACCCAATACACACGGGGAAAAGACGAAAAACGCATGGCAGAAGCTTTCAGGGGAAACCAAGATACTTGCATGCACCATACCGCCGCGTCAAGGCAAGCTTCATCAGCACAAACCCGTAGCCATGGCGTGCTTGGCGAAGCCCTATCATCCTTAGGTTTTGTTAAGAACACGACCCATTTAGGAAAACCCATGCGATTACAAGGCAAACACATACTTATTACCGCCGCTGGGCAAGGCATTGGCAAGGCCACCGTGTTGGCCATGGTGGCCGAGGGCGCAACCGTGTGGGCGACCGATGTCAACCCCGCCTTGCTTGAAGGCTTCAAAGGCATGGAACATGTTCATACCGCGGTGCTGGACGTGATGGACAAAGCCGCTATTCAAGCCCAAGTGGCTGCCATGGACCGCATTGACGGGCTGTTTAACTGTGCGGGCTATGTGCACAGTGGCACCGCCCTGACTGCCACCGATGACGACTGGAATATGGCGTTCAACCTGAATGTGCGCTCCCAGTTTTGGGCTATCCAAGCCGTGTTGCCCAAAATGATCGCCCAAGGCGGGGGCAGTATCATCAACATGGCCAGCGTGGCATCCAGTTTGAAGGGCCTGCCCAACCGCTTTGTGTATGGTGCCAGCAAAGCCGCTGTCATTGGTTTGACCAAAGCCGTGGCAGCCGACCATGTGCGCCAAGGCATTCGCTGCAATGCGATTTGCCCCGGCACGGTGGATACACCCTCCTTGCAAGACCGTATCAACAGCCAAGCCGACCCGGTGCAAGCCCGCAAAGACTTTGTCGCTCGTCAACCCATGGGCCGCTTGGCCCAAGCGCACGAAATTGCGCCCATTGTGGTGTTTTTGGCCAGCGACGAATCGCAATTCACCACCGGCCAAGCCTATTCGGTCGATGGCGGCATGACCATTTGATTTTCAAAGGACCACAGATGAACCAACTCGATATGCAAGGCCGCCACGCGGTGGTGACCGGCGGCGCAAGTGGCTTGGGTTTTGCCATGGTGGAACGCTTGCTGCGTTCCGGCGCACAAGTCACTGTTTGGGACTATGACGCAGCTGGCATGGCCAAGGCCGAAGCCGAGTTCAAACAAGCCGTGCCTGGCGCGGTGGTGCACAGCGTGAAGGTGGACTTGACCCAGCACGCCGAGGTGGTGGAGGCTGTGAAAAAAAGCATCGCTTTTGCCCCCGTGGACGCCTTGGTCAACAGCGCTGGTATTTCCGGCCCCAATATGAAATCGTGGGACTACCCACTTGCCGATTGGCATAAGGTGTTTGATATCAATGTGAATGGCTTGTACTACTGCTGTCGCGAATTGGCACCCCACATGAAAGCGCGTAACTATGGGCGCATCGTCAACATCGCTTCGGTGGCTGGCAAAGACGGCAACCCCAATGCCAGCGCTTACAGTGCCAGCAAAGCGGCCGTGATTGCGTTGACCAAATCGCTGGGCAAAGAGTTGGCTGACACGGGTGTGCGTGTCAACTGCGTCACCCCCGCAGCGGTCAAGACGCCTATCTTTGACCAACTCACACCCGAGCATATCCAGTTCATGCTCAGCAAAATTCCCATGGGCCGCTTTGGTACGCCGGATGAAATTGCCGCGATGGTGGCTTGGTTGTGTACCGAAGACTGTTCGTTCTCGACAGGCGCGGTGTTCGATTTGTCGGGTGGCCGATCTACCTATTGATTTTTTTACAGGAGCAAAAATGAAACTTGTGCGCTATGGCCCCATGGGCCGCGAAAAACCCGGCCTCATCGATGCAGACGGCAAGCTGCGTGACTTAAGCCATGTGATTGCCGACGTCACCCCCGAGCATTTAAGCGACAAGGCCTTGGCCAAACTCTCGCGCATCAAGACCGCCACGCTGCCTTTGGTGAAGGGCAAACCCCGCATGGGTTGCCCCATCAGCCATGTCGGCAAATTCATCGCCATCGGTTTGAACTATGCCGACCATGCGGCCGAATCCAATCTGCCCGTGCCCAAAGAGCCTGTGGTGTTCATGAAGGCCAACAGCTGTGTGCAAGGCCCCAATGACGACATCATGTTGCCCAAAGGCTCGGTCAAGTCAGACTGGGAAGTCGAACTCGGCGTGGTGATTGGCACCCGTGCCAGCTATGTATCGCAAGCCCAAGCATTGAATTATGTGGCGGGTTATTGCACCATCAACGATGTGTCCGAGCGTGAATACCAATTGGAGCGCGGTCTGACGTGGGACAAGGGCAAGGGTTGCGACACCTTTGGCCCCATCGGTCCTTGGTTGGTCACGCGTGACGAAGTGCCCCAGCCCCAGCGCTTGTCCATGTGGCTCGATGTCAATGGCGTGCGTATGCAAACCGGCAATACCAAAACCATGGTGTTCAATGTCGCTAAATTGGTCAGTTATGTCAGCCAGTTCATGACCCTGATGCCCGGCGACGTGATCACCACCGGCACCCCTCCAGGTGTGGGTATGGGCATGAAGAAAAACGGCAAGCCAGCACCTGTTTTCCTTAAAGCGGGTGACACCATGTCCTTGGGTATTCAAGGTCTGGGTGAGCAGCACCAAAAAGTGGTGGCGTACAAAAAGCATTGATGAAGGTGTGATGTGAACAAAGCAGCCCTGGTTCTTGCCTTCCTCCTCATGGGAGTGCATGGGGCTGCCATCACCGAAACGCCTGCCGATAAAGTGGTGGTGCCGCAAGAGGTGTATAAGCAGCCTGTCGAGGGTTTGAGCCCTAAACAAATGCAGGTCTTCCTCAAGGGTGAGCGGGTCTTCACTAATTTTTGGATGGCGGTCAACAACCCCGTCATCCCTTTGGTGTGGGACTTGTCTCAGCCTGGCCCCGCCGGCGGTGAATGGGGCTTGGGCCCGATGTTTTTGGCAACCAATTGCGCTGCTTGTCACCTCAATGCAGGTAGGGGTCGTGCTTTGGATGCCAGCGGCGTATTGGCCATTCAACATGTGTTGCGCATCTCTGTGCCGGGTGAGGGTCCCCATGGGGGCCCCAAGCCGGATCCCAACTATGGGACCGACATTCAAATGTTTGACACCATCACCCGCAAAGATACCGAAGCCAGGGCGGGTGAGGCTGAGGTGTTTATCGATTGGGTGACCAGCAGCTTTGCCTTTCCCGATGGCGAAACCTTGGAATTGCGCCAACCCAAGGTGCGTGTGGAAAAACTCAATTTCGGCCCTTTGGCTGAAGGCGTGATGATGTCTTTGCGTAACAGCCAAGCCTTGGTGGGCATGGGCTATCTAGAGGCCATCAGCGAAAAAGATATTTTGCAAGTAGCGCAGCAGCAAAAAGCGCAAGGGCTCAACGGCCGTCCCAACTATGTGCGCGACGATATCAACAACAAACAAGCCATGGGTCGTTTTGGTTGGAAGGCCAACCAACCCAGTATCCGACAGCAAATTGCAGGGGCGTTCGCCGCGGACATTGGTGTGACCTCATCGCTTTACCCCTTCACCCAATGTACGCCTGTGCAGCATGAATGCTTGGCAGCCATCCGTGGGCCTAAGCCCGAGTTACGTCCCGACATGTGGGACGCCATCACGCTGTGGACCCAAGCCTTGGAAGTACCCGAGCGACGCAATGTTGACAAGCCTGAGTTCAAACGCGGCGAAGCATTGTTTGTGTCAGCGGGTTGCGCCCAATGCCATGTGCCTGAATGGCGTACAGGCAAAAACGCAGCCTTGCCGCAAATCTCTAACCAGCGGATACGTCCCTATACCGACTTGTTGTTGCACGACATGGGGCCCGATTTGGCCGATGGTCGTCCCGACTTCAAAGCCAGCGGCAGCGATTGGCGCACTGCGCCTTTGTGGGGCATAGGTTTGTCTAAGCAGGTCAGCGCCAGTACCTCGTTGTTGCACGATGGGCGTGCGCGTAACTTGCTTGAAGCGATTGTGTGGCATGGCGGTGAAGCAAAACCGTCGCGCGACAAGTTCACGGCTTTGCCAGCCGAGCAGCGCAAAGACGTGATCACGTTTTTAGAGTCGCTGTAAAGCAGTTAGCTCAAGGTGACGGTTTGAATGCCGCCCAAACTGGGTAGCGCAAAACTCTCAGGGTCGAAAGCTGTGTCACCCTCGGGGTCGGGCACGCCCGTTGTTTTCAAGCCCTTGAAGTCAAACAAGCTGTGGTCCAACAAGTGTGAAGGGGCCACGTGTTGCAGCGAATTGAACATGATGTCCAAACGTCCGGGATGTTTTTTCTCCCACTCACGCAACATATCGCCCACTTGCTGGCGCTGCAAACCATCTTGGCTGCCGCACAGTGTGCAAGGAATGATGGGGAATTCACGGTGCGCTGCCCAACGCGCCAAGTCGCGCTCAGCCACAAACGCCAAGGGACGGATGACGATGTGGTGCCCGGCGTCGCTGACCAACTTGGGCGGCATGCTTTTCAACTTGCCACCAAAAAACATGTTCAAGAAAAAGGTTTGCAAAATATCATCGCGGTGATGACCCAAGGCAATTTTGGTCGCGCCAATCTCATCGGCGACTCTGTACAAAATACCGCGACGCAAACGGCTGCACAGGCTGCACATGGTTTTGCCTTCGGGAATTTTGCTCTTCACAATCGAGTAGGTGTCTTGCGTCTCGATGCGAAACGGCACACCCAGTTGGCTTAAATAATCGGGCAATACATGGGCTGGAAAGCCCGGTTGTTTTTGGTCAAGGTTGACCGCGATGATGTCAAAGTGAATGGGGGCACGGGCTTTGAGCTTGAGCAAGATATCCAGCATGCCGTAGCTGTCTTTGCCGCCCGACATGCACACCATCACCTTGTCGCCCTCTTCGATCATGTTGAATTGAACAATGGCTTCGCCCACCTGACGACACAGGCGTTTTTCCAGTTTTTGGGTTTCGCGTTCAATCTGCATGCTTCACCATGACCCCGCCTCCATGCGGATAGCGACTTCGCAGTCGTCAAAAATTTCCAGTTTGGTGATTTTCACCCGTACCGCTTTCACCCCCGGCAAACCCATCAAGCGGTGACAAAGTTTGCCAATCATGGTCTCTAGCAAACTCACGTGTTCGGCGGTGCATTCGTCGATGATGATTTGCCGCACCTTGCGGTAGTCCAGCACACGTGAAATATCGTCATCGGCGGGAAGCAAAGCTTGCTGACCCAAACTGAGTTCCGCGTCGACTTGTATGGGTTGAGGCGCTTTTTTTTCATGCGCCAAGATGCCTAAGTCGGCATTGAAGCGCAAGCCGCTCAAGCTCAGGGTTTGGTGACCGTTGTGATTCATGGGTTACATCAGCGAAAAATCGCGTTCAAATTTCATCAGGTGTTGACCGCCATCGACCAACAGGCTGGTTCCTGTCACCGACGAATTGGTCAAGGCAAACAGCACGGTGGCGACCACATCGTCCACCGTGGATGAGCGCCCCAGGGGCGAGAGTTGGTGAAGCGCTTGAAATTGTTCATCGCTCAACATGTGGCTGGTTAAGGTCAGACCTGGCGCCACACCCACCACCCGCAACTGCGGTGCCAAAGCTTGCGCCAGCATGGTGGTCGCCGCTTCCAACGCAGCTTTGGAGAGGGTATAGCTGAAAAAGTCGGGATTGAAGTTCCATAATTTTTGGTCCAGCATGTTCACCACCACGCCTGTGGTGTGGCGTTCTTGCACATGGCCGTGCAGCAACTGCGCCAACACAATCGCAGCGCCCGTGTTGCTGCGCCCATGCTGTTCCATCTGTTCGTAAGAAAAACTCTGGGCGCTGTCATGTTCGAACAAAGCAGCGCTGTTGACCACCGCGTCAAGATGTCCCATGGCGGCGCTCACTTGGCTGAACAACGCACGCACCTGTGCTTCCTCGCTCAGATCAGCTGCAAACGCTT
This sequence comes from Comamonadaceae bacterium, assembly GCA_947455935.1. Classification (GTDB taxonomy): domain Bacteria; phylum Pseudomonadota; class Gammaproteobacteria; order Burkholderiales; family Burkholderiaceae_C; genus Limnohabitans. The sequence continues at coordinate 14,120 of CANGPV010000025.1, read as the reverse complement.
GGCTACCGGCAGTCAGCGCATGGCATTCATGGGCCGTCTGTTGTGCTTCTGGGGCGGAGTGACGGTAATGCACCGCGACACGCCATCCGGCCTTGGCCAAGCCCAACGCAATGGCGCGGCCCAAGCGTTTGCCCGCGCCAGTGACCAGCACAGCGGGAGTGGGATGCAAAGCTTGCGAAGAGGGCATGAACGACAATCCGTCAATGGATACACAGGCGAAGAGTTTAGCGACTGGCTTGCAGGCCTTGATTCGCAAGCGCTTGCAGGCCGATGGCGGCTGGTTGAGCTTTGACCGCTTCATGGCGCTGGCTTTGTATGCGCCGGGATTGGGCTATTACGCGGCTCGGCAGGGACAAATTGGGCACATGCCTGCACAGGGCAGTGACTTTGTTACCGCCCCCGAGTTGTCACCGTTTTTTGGCCGCGCCTTGGCCAACAGTGTGGCTCAGGCCTTGACGCACACGCAAACCCACGCTGTGCTGGAGTTTGGTGCGGGCAATGGAAGTTTGGCGGCGCAATTGCTGAGCAGTTTGGACGAGCAGGTGCACAGCTACACCATCGTTGAAGTCTCTGCGGCTTTGCGACAGCGCCAAGAGCAGACCCTGCAAGGCTTTGCCGACCGCGTTCAGTGGGTCAGTGAGTTGCCCACACACATCAACGCCGTGGTGGTGGGCAACGAGGTCTTGGACGCCATGCCGGTGCGACTTTTGCAGCGCACGGCGGGTGTGTGGCACGAGCGAGGTGTCGTGTGGAATGACGTCGACAAGGTTTTTGCATGGCAAGACCGTCCTACGCAAGAACGACCCCCCATCGCTATGGAAGGTGAGCATGACTTTCTGACAGAAATTCATCCTCAGGCTGAAGCCTTTGTGCGCAGCGTGGGCGAGCGACTCCAAAGGGGTGCCATGTTCTTCATCGACTATGGCTTCCCAGAAGCCGAGTACTACCATGTGCAACGCCACATGGGCACCTTGATGTGTCACCAAGCGCACCACAGCGATGGCGACCCTTTGCATGATGTGGGCCGCAAAGACATCACCGCGCATGTGAATTTCACGGGGTTAGCCCTGGCGGCACAAGACGTGGGCTTGGAGGTGCTGGGCTACACCAGCCAAGCGCATTTTTTGATCAACAGTGGTTTGTTAAACCTGTTGGAAGATGCCACGCAGGGCGAACGTGGCATGGCGCAAAAACTCATTCTTGAGCATGAGATGGGTGAGCTTTTCAAAGTGATGGTCTTGGGGCGTGGAACTGCGTGGCAACCCATGGGCTTTGTGCAAGGCGACAGAACACACAGGTTGTGAACTTATGTTTCGATGGTTGATCGTGGTTTTCTTGGCCTTGTTGCTGATCCAAAGCATCACCCCTTGGCTGGAAAAATTGGGTTTTGGGCGCTTGCCAGGGGATTTGCGTTTTCGCTTGTTTGGCCGTGATTTCTTTATTCCTCTCACCACCACCATCATTCTGAGCATGGTGTGTGCGGCGCTGGCCAAATTGCTTTGAAGCACAGGTCAGACGATTTCTCAACTGGGTCGTATTTGACAGTTAACATGGCCTGATGCGTACCCCTGACTCGGGCTTGAGCCCTCATTTCGTGGCACAACGTGGCGCAGCCAAAGTTTGGTTGCTGTTGGCGTTGTCAGCGGTGCTTGTGAGCGGGGTATGGTTTTACCTCGACACCAAGCCCAGTGGCGGGCGACCTGAAGGCAGCAAAAACTTCAAAGGCGGCAAAGGCGGCGAGGGTTCACGCAACACACCTGTGAGCGTGGGCGAGGTACGTCAAATGGATGTGCGCCTGAGCGTTGAAGCCGTGGGCACCTTGACCGCACTCAACACCGCGGTGGTGCGTGCCAAGGTCGATGGTGAACTCAAAGCCTTGCGTTTCACCGAAGGACAGTGGGTGCAAGCAGGGCAGTTGCTGGCTGAAATCGATGCCCGCCCGTTTGAGGCGCAACTGAACCAAGCGCTAGGCCAATTGGCCAGAGATGCGGCGCAATTGAAAAATGCCGAACTCGACTTGCAACGGTACCAAGACCTGCTCAGCAAAGATGCGATTGCCAGACAACAGGTGGAAACCCAAGCCGCCATGGTGCGACAGTTGCAAGGCACGGTGCAAGCCGATCAGGCGCAAATTGATTTGGCGCGTTTGCAACTGTCGTACACCCGAGTCACCGCGCCCATCAGCGGACGCTTGGGGCTCAAGCAAACCGAGTTGGGCAGCTTGGTACGCGCCAGCGACCCCAATGGCTTGGTCAGTATCACCCAAACCCAGCCCATGGCCGTGATGTTTGCGGTACCCGAGTCGCATGTGCCGCTCATCATGCGCAAATTGAAGGCGGGTCAAGCCTTACCCGTCGAGGCTTGGGATCGTGACCATAACCTGCGTTTGGCACAAGGGCGTGTCAGCACCACCGACAACGCGATTGATGTCACCACGGGCACCTTGCGCCTCAAGGCCACGCTGGACAACCGCGATGGCAGTTTGTTTCCCAACCAGTTTGCCAATATCCGTTTGCAACTCGACACATTGAAAAATGTCTTGGCCGTACCCACACAAGCTGTACAGCGCGGTGCTGCCGGTACCTTTGTGTATGTGGTGCAAGCCGACAGTACGGTGCAGGTGCACACCGTGCAACTCGAAGCCGTTGACGGCGATTGGCAAGCCATTAAAGCGGACCTCCAACCTGGCCAGCAAGTGGTCACCGATGGCGCTGACCGCTTGCGCAACGGCAGTGGGGTGGAGGTGGTGAAAGCGCCCAAGCCATGAACCTGTCGCGCTTGTTCATCCTGCGACCGGTGGCCACCTCGCTGGTGATGGTGGCGATAGTGTTGTGCGGTGCCTTGGCCTACCGCTTCTTGCCGGTGGCATCCTTACCGCAAATCGATTACCCCACCATACAGGTGAACACCTTCTACCCAGGGGCCAGCCCCGAGGTGATGACCGCCACCGTCACTGCGCCCTTGGAGCGTCAACTCGGGCAAATGCCGGGCTTGGACCAAATGACCTCGGTCAGCTCGGGCGGTGCCTCTGTCATCACCTTGCGGTTTTCACTCAAACTGCCTTTGGACGTGGCGGAGCAACAAGTGCAAGCAGCCATCAATGCGGCTACCGGCGTGTTGCCCAGCGATTTACCGATGCCACCGGCTTACAGCAAGGTCAATCCTGCAGACGCGCCCGTGCTGACGCTGGCCATCAGCTCGCCCTCCTTGCCCATCACCCGGGTCCATGACATGGTGGAAAACCGCTTGGCCATGCGTTTGTCGCAAGTTGCGGGGGTGGGCTTGGTCAGCATCGCTGGTGCGCAGCGTCCCGCCGTGCGGGTTCAGGTCAACAGCCAAGCGCTGAGTGCAGCGGGTTTGTCCTTGGAGGATGTGCGTACCGTTATCACACAAGCCAATGTCAACATGGCCAAGGGCAGCTTGGACGGTGCGGCCAGGGCCTCCAGCTTGGATGCCAACGACCAGTTGCAGTCAGCGCAAGACTACGCCAATGTGGTCTTGGCCTTTAAGAATGGCAACCCTTTGCGACTGCGCGATGTGGCGACCATGGTGGATGCGCCAGAGAACAGCCGCTTGTCAGCTTGGGCCAATGCGCAACCTGCCATCATCTTGAACATCCAACGCCAACCTGGTGCAAATGTCATCGAGACAGTGCAAAGGGTGCAGGCTTTGTTGCCCGCATTGCGCGCTGCGCTGCCGCCGAGTTTGGATGTGCAGGTGATGACCGATCGCACCACCACCATACGGGCGTCGGTCCATGATGTGCAAAACGAGTTGTTGTTGTCCGTGGCCTTGGTGGTGATGGTGATTTGGGTGTTTTTGCGCAGCGCTGCCGCCACTTTGATCCCTGCTGTGGTGGTGCCATTGTCGCTGGTGGGCACATTTGCAGTGATGTACTTGGTAGGCTTTTCGATCAACAACCTCACCTTGATGGCCTTGACGGTGGCCACAGGCTTTGTGGTCGACGACGCCATCGTGATGATCGAAAACATCGCAAGATTTTTGCAAGCCAGCGACCAACAGCGTACCGCGGTGCAAGCCGCTATCGACGGTGCGCGGCAAATTGGTTTCACCATTGTGTCGCTCACTTTTTCGTTGATTGCGGTACTGATTCCTTTGCTGTTCATGGGTGATGTGGTGGGGCGTTTGTTCCACGAGTTCGCCATCACCTTGGCGGTAGCCATTTTGCTCTCGGCACTGGTCTCGCTCACCCTCACGCCCATGTTGTGTGCTTATTGGCTGCGGGTGAAAACGGATGAGCAACCAGCCATGCAAACAGGGGCATGGCTGCAAGGCTTGATCGCGGTGTATGCGCGGGGTTTGAATTGGGTGCTGGACAGACCGGTGGCGACCTTGTTGACCTTTGCCCTCACCATGGTGTTGACGGTGCTGGCCTATATCGTTAGCCCTAAAGGTTTTTTCCCTTTGCAAGACACCGGTGCGGTACAGGTCATTACCGAGGCCACGCAGTCCACGTCCTTTGAAGCCATGTCGCAGCGTCAACAAGCGTTGGCGGCTGTGTTGTTACAAGACCCTGTGGTGCAAAGCCTCACCTCGTTCATCGGTGTGGACGGCCCCAACGCCAGTGTGAATGCGGGGCGCATGACCTTGAACCTCAAGCCTAAGGAACAACGCGGTGAAGATTTACAGATCAGCTTGCAGCGCTTGAATCGTTTGGCCCAACAGGTGATCGGTTTGCAAGCCTATGTGCAGCCTTTGCAAGACTTGAGTTTGGAAGACCGTGTGGCGCGCAACCAATTTCGGTTTTTACTCAGCGGCCCCGATGGGCAGGCGCTGGGCCATTGGTCGGGACGTTTGCTTGAGCGCTTGAGACAAGACCCCGCCTTGTCTGACGTGGCATCGGATTACCAAGACCAAGGTTTGCAAGCCTATGTGCGTATCGATCGCGAGGCTGCGGCACGCTTAGGTGTGACCGTGATGGCCATCGATAACGCACTCTACAACGCCTTTGGCCAGCGTTTGGTCTCCACCATCTTCACCCAAAGCAACCAGTACCGCGTGGTGTTGGAGGTGCAAGAAGCCGACCGTGTGGGCGCCAGTGCCTTGGCGCGATTGCGTGTGCCTTCGCTCAGCGGCATCCAAGTGCCACTGAGCAGCGTGGCCAAGATCGAGGAACGCGCAGCCTTGCTCAGCATCTTGCATGTAGCGCAATTTCCGGCTGTGACTTTGTCGTTCAAACCTGCGCCAGAGGCTTCACTGGGCAAAGCCGTGCAAGCCATTGAAACGCATTGGCAAGCTGTACGCTCAGACAACGATGTACCAGCCTCTATCGAAACACGTTTTGAAGGTGCTGCGCTGGCCTTCAAAGCCTCATTGCTCAACAGTTTGTGGTTGGTATTGGCGGCCGTTATCACCATGTACATCGTGCTGGGTGTGCTGTATGAAAGCTATGTGCATCCCATCACCATTTTGTCTACCTTGCCCTCTGCGGCCTTGGGTGCATTGTTGGCTTTGTTGCTGGCGCGTATCGAGCTGGGTTTGATCGCCGTCATCGGCATTGTGTTGCTGATTGGCATTGTCAAAAAGAATGCCATCATGATGATTGACTTTGCCCTAGAGGCGCAGCGACACCAAGGCTTGGCCCCTCGCGAGGCGATTGTGCAAGCCTGCTTGCTACGCTTTCGCCCGATTCTGATGACCACCCTGTGTGCCTTGTTGGGTGCTTTGCCACTGATGCTGGGCAGCGGTGTGGGCAGTGAGTTGCGTCACCCCTTGGGTGTCACTTTGGTGGGTGGATTGATCCTGAGCCAGTGGTTGACCTTGTTCACCACGCCTGTCATCTACCTGCAACTCGATAAGTGGGCCCAGCGTCCAAGCACTGAGCGATGAATTTTTCAGCCCCATTCATCGCCAGACCGGTGGCGACCACTTTGCTCAGCATAGGCCTGGCCTTGGCGGGTGGATTGGCCTATCTGATGTTGCCCGTGGCCCCTTTGCCGCAAGTGGACTTTCCCACCATCTCGGTACAAGCCAATTTGCCAGGTGCCAGCCCCGAGACCATGGCAGCTACTGTGGCGACTCCCTTGGAGCGAGCCTTGGGAACGATTGCGGGTGTGACCGAGATGACGTCCAGCTCCTCGCAAGGCAGTACCCGTGTCACCTTGCAATTTGAACTCGATCGCGATGTCAATGGCGCTGCCCGCGATGTGCAGGCGGCCATCAACACCGCCCAAGCTTTGCTGCCCACGGGTATGCCCAGTCGCCCCACTTATAAAAAGGTCAACCCTGCCGATAGTCCCATGTTGATATTGGCGCTGACATCAGACACCTACACACGCGGTCAGATGTATGACTTGGCCTCCACCACCTTGGCACAGCGCTTGGCACAGGTTGACGGTGTGGGGCAGGTGACCCTGGGTGGCGGCGCTTTGCCAGCGGTACGTATCGAACTCGACCCCAACAAACTGTTGTCTAACGGTGTGTCCTTAGAGATGGTGCGCCAAGCCGTGGTGGCCAGCCATGCGCATCGGCCCAAAGGCGTGGTGGAAGACGAAACGCAAGCATGGCAAATCGAGGCCAATGACCAAGCCCGTCGCGCCCAAGACTATGGGCCGCTGATCTTGCGCTATGTCAACGGCCAAGCATTGCGTTTGCAAGATGTGGCACAGGTACAAGACTCGGTGCAAGACCTGCGCACCGATGGCGTGTCGCAAGGGCAGCCAGCTGTGCTGTTGGTGCTCAATTTACAACCGGGTGGTAACGTGATTGAAACGGTGGACCGTGTGCGCCGTATCCTGCCCCTGTTGCAAGACGCCATACCCGCTGCGGTAACGATGTCGGTGGTGTCTGACCGCTCGCCTACGGTGCGTGCTTCGTTGACAGAAATTCAAAAATCACTGGCTTTGTCCATGGCGTTGGTGATTCTCGTGGTGGGTTTGTTTTTAAAGAGATGGCAAACCGCTCTGATTCCAGCGGTGGCGCTGCCTTTGTCCTTGGCGGGCACCTGCGTGGTCATGTACCTGATGGGTTTGAGTTTGAACAACCTCACCCTGATGGCCTTGACCATCGCTACAGGGTTCGTGGTGGATGATGCGATTGTGGTGTTAGAGAACATCACACGCTTAAGGGAGCGTGGCATGCCGCTGCTGCAAGCCTGCTTGGAGGGTTCCCGAGAAATCGGTTTCACGGTGGTGGCCATCAGCATTTCTTTGGTAGCGGTGTTCATCCCGATTTTGTTCATGGGCGGTGTGTTGGGGCGCTTGTTCCGTGAATTTGCGGTGGTGATGACAGCCGCCATTGGCGTGTCCATGCTGGTGTCTTTGACCACCACGCCCGTGATGTGCGCAGCCTTATTACCCAAGCAGTCGCTGCCTAAAGCCGCATCCAGACGCAGCACCAGCTTGCGTTGGTACCGTCGAGCTTTGTCATGGGCTTTGCGCCACCCTGCCTGGATGTGGTTGCTGTTGGTGGCAGCCATTGTGCTCAATGTCACTCTTTACCGCGCCATTCCCAAAGGTTTTTTTCCGCAACAAGACACGGGTCGTATCAATGGCTATATACGCGCCGACCAAAGTTCATCGTTTCAAGCCATGCAACAGCGCTTGCACACCATGCTGGCTATTGTGCAAGCCGATCCTGCGGTACAAAACGTCACGGGTTTCACGGGCGAGGGGCAGCGCAACGCAGCGCGCATGTTCATGACGCTCAAACCGCGCGACCAACGCGACGCCAGCGCCGAGCAGGTGGTGGCGCGTTTGCGTACACGCTTGTCCAAAGAGGCGGGTGCACGTTTGTTTTTAACGCCTGTGCAAGATATACGCGTGGGGGGCAGAGTCTCTAACTCGGAGTACGAATTCAGCATCAAAGCCGATGAGCTGGCGCAGCTGCGCGAGTGGGAACCCAAGCTGCGCCGTGCCTTGGGCAAGCTCAAAGAATTGGAAGACATCAGCAACGACTATGAGGAGCGGGGCTTGCAAACTTCATTGGTGATAGACCGCGATGCGGCAGCGCGTTTGGGTTTGTCGATCCGAGCTATTGACACGGTGTTGGCCAACGCCTTTAGCCAACGGCAAATTGGCGTGATTTACAACCCTTTGAACCAATACCGCGTGGTGATGGAGTTGGCACCACCTTATTTGCAAAGTGCGGAGTCCTTGCGCCGCTTGCAATTCATCAACGACAAAGGCCAAGCCGTACCGCTGTCGGGCTTTGCCCGCATCGAATTGACCAACACGGCTTTATCGGTGTCGCACGAAGGGGGTGTGCCCTCAGATACCTTCAGCTTCAGCCTGGCGCCTGGGGTGTCCTTGTCGCAAGCCACCCAAGCGATTGATGCAGCGGTGGCGCAACTGAACTTGCCGGTGTCGGTGCGTGGCAGTTTTGCGGGGACGGCCAACGCTTTTCAGCGCTCATTGGAAACCCAGCCTCTGTTGATTGCGGCGGCTTTGCTTACCTTGTATATGGTGCTGGGCATACTCTATGAAAATTTGCTGCACCCCTTGACGATTTTGTCCACGTTGCCCTCGGCGGGACTGGGTGCCTTGCTCACCCTCATGGCCATGGGCACCGAGTTCAGCATCATTGCCATGATTGGTGTTATTTTGCTGATTGGTATTGTGAAGAAGAACGCTATTTTGATGATCGATGTAGCCTTGCAGCAGCAGCGCCGTGGTCGCAGCGCAGCCCAAGCGATTTATATCGCGGCGCAAATGCGCTTGCGCCCGATTGTGATGACCACCGCAGCAGCCATGTTGGGTGCCATACCCTTGGCCTTGGCTTACGGCGTGGGTGCCGAATTGCGTCAACCCCTGGGCTTGGCCGTACTGGGGGGCTTGGTGCTGAGTCAATTGCTCACCTTGTTCACCACACCCATTGTGTTTGTGGGTTTGGAGGCGCTGCGTCGAGTTCGCATGAAAAAACTGGGGCAAAGCTTGGCCTTGGGGGCTGTTTTTCTGGGGCTCAGCGGTTGCAGCAGTTGGTTCAAGCCTCCAGCGGTCGTTGCCAAACCCCTGCCGCCTGTACCCGCTGCATTTGGTGCCGTGCAGTCGCCCAGCGTGGAGGGCGATGTGGTGGACCGTGCGTGGTGGACTTTGTTTCAAGACCCTGTGCTGAATGATTTACAGCAGCAACTGGAAAACGGCAATCTGAATTTGCAAGTTTTATCGGCCAAGGTGCGTCAAGCGCAAGCCAGTTTGGCCACGGCGCAAGCGAGTTTGTTTCCCAGTGTGAACCTCAATGCCGGTGCTAGCCGAGGTACCAATACAGCTGGAGGTGCTGCGAGCAACAGCATCAGCTTGGGCCTGCCCCTCACCTGGGAGATGGATGTGTGGGGCCGCATAGACGCACAAACGCGGGTCGCTCAAGCCAATGTGCAAGCCAGCCGTGAAGACATGGCGCTGGCACGTTTGTCGGCACAAGCCACTTTGGTACAAACCTATATCGCACTGCGCAGCGCCGAGCGGCAGCAAGCGGTGTTGGTCCAAGCGCGAGCTGCGTATGAGCGGGCCTTGACCTTGACCCGCTACCGCTACGAGGCCGGTGTGGTGTCGGCAGCTGACGTGGCGCAGGCCGAGTCGCAATGGCACAGCGCAGTCGCGCTGGGTATCGATGTGCAAACCACCCGCCAACAACTCAGCCACAGCGTGGCGGTGTTGCTAGGGCTGTCACCTTCAGCCTTGCAACTGGCCAGCACACAAGTCTTACCAAGCTTGCCTGCATTGCCGCAGTTGTTACCGTCGACAGTGCTGCAACGTCGGCCCGATATACGCGCCGCCGAGTTGCGGGTGAGGGCGGCACAGGCGCAGTTGGGTGTGGCGCAGGCGGCGGTGTTTCCCACCTTCAGTTTCAACGCCAGCACGGGCTACAAAAGCACCGATCTCGCAGGCTTGCTCAGCGCCTCCACTCGCTTGTGGTCTTTGGGCCCCTCGCTGGCTTTATCTTTGTTCGATGGCGGACAGCGCCAAGCCGCACAAGATGATGCCAAGGCAGCTTTGGAAGTGGCCGCCTTGAACTACCAACAAGCCGTGTTGAGCGCTTTGCAAGAAGTCGAAGACAACTTGGTGGCAGCCCATCAGTTGCAGTTACAAGAGGCAGCGCAAGCACAGGCTTTGCAAGCGGCCGAGCGCAATTTGCGCATCACCGAGGCGCAGTACGCAGCGGGCACGGTCAGCTATTTGAATGTGGTCACCGCGCAAGCCAGCGCACTGACGGCTCAGCGCAATGTGCTGGATGTGCAAAGCCGCTTGGCCTTGGCAGTGACAACCTTGCTTAAAAATTTAGGCGGTCGCTGGGAAGCAGATATCGCCGCCCCCTTGATCAGGTAGTCAAAGCGGCTTTGAGGGCTTGCACGCGGGCCCCATCGATGTGCTGGCCCACCTGTGCACCTTTGAAGCCTTCTTTCATGGCGGCATCTGACAGTGCAGCGGTGTTCACTGACAGCGCCGCTTGCAACATGCGGTGTAAATGCGCGGCTTGCGGATAAGCGCGGTCTTGCAGACCCAAACGTCCCCTTGCATCGGCTTCGCAGGCTTGCAAGGCCAAGGCAAACCGCTCCGGGCGTCGCAGTGCGTCGCAACGCACCAGCAAACGCAACACGGCCTCAGCACTGAGGCTTAAACAGCCATGGATATGGCCATGCTCACGTGCCACCACTTCAGCCAATTCTTTGCACCCTTGTGGCACACGCCATCGATCGCACACGCCGCGCAAGAGTTTGACGCTGCGACCCTCATGGCCGATGTGGCGCGGCAAGGCCGAGGGATGGGTATTGCCTTTGCCCAAATCGTGGCACAAGGCGGCAAAGCGAACTTCTAAAGAAACGTTCATGCGAGCGCATTGGTCCAGCACCATCTCGAGGTGAATGCCGGTATCGATTTCGGGATGGTGTTCCACCGGTTGTGGCACCCCATACAAACACGCTACCTCGGGCAAGATGAAGGCCAAAGCGCCGCAATCGCGCAGCACTTGCAACATGCGCGAGGGCTGTGCAGACAGCAAACCTTTGGCCAGTTCTTGCCATACACGCTCACTCACCAAGGCTTTGACTTCACCCGCTTGCACCATTTGCTGCATCAGTGCTTGGGTTTCAGGGGCCACGGTGAAATCGGGAAAGCGAGCCGCCAAGCGAGCCAAGCGAAGAATGCGAACAGGGTCTTCGTTGAAGGCATCGCTGACATGCCTGAACACTTTATCGCGCAGATCGTCTTGACCTTTGAAGGGGTCAATCAACTGACCTTGATCGTCTTGGGCAATGGCGTTGATGGTCAGGTCACGGCGAGCCAGGTCTTGCTCAAGGGTGACCTCGGGCGAGGCATGGACCACAAACCCTTTGTAGCCCGGCGCTGTTTTGCGCTCGGTACGTGCCAAGGCATGTTCTTCCTTGGTACGGGGATGCAAAAACACCGGGAAGTCTTTGCCTACTGGAACAAAGCCTTGGGCCACCATGGCTTGGGGCGTGCTGCCCACCACCACCCAGTCGCGGTCGCTGCCCTGTATGCCTAACAAGGCATCGCGTACCGCGCCACCCACAAGATAGGTTTGCATACCGTTCAAGGCAAAGCAAAGACTTGGCCCAAGGTGGCGGGCGACGCCACCCCCAGATCGGCCAAACCCGGCTTGTCGCCACGGGCCACGTTGTCGACTTGCATGGAGGCCACATTGTCCCGACTCATCAAGGTGGGGCCGGGCAACATCTCCATCAACCATGCTTGCACATAGGCCAAGGCGTGGGGCAAAGGAATCACCCAGCGCGGGTGTTGGGCCCAGACACCTGCGTGTTCCACCAATTGTTGAAGACTGAAGATCTGAGGTCCGACCAATTCAAACGTCTGCCCCGCGGTGTTGCCATGCAGCAGTGCATACACCACGGCTTGGGCCACATCGTTGACCCACACGGATTGAAAGCGGGTGTGCGCCCCTGCCAGCGGCACCACCGGTGCCAGGGCTTGCAACTTGGCAAACAGCGTGATGAAGGCGTCGTCCTGTCCAAACACCACACTGGGGCGCAACAAGGTCAGTGCCAGGCCTTGGGCTGCAAAGCTGTGTAAAACCTCTTCGCCTTGCGCCTTGCTGCGTTGGTACATGGAGGGTGCGCTCGTATCTGCTCCTAAAGCGCTGATATGCACCAATCGCTTAACACCTGAGGCCAAGCAGGCTTGCGCTATTTGTTTGGGCAGTTGAACATGGGCTTTATCGAATTCAGCTTGCGTGCCGTGCAAGATGGCGATGAGGTTGATCACCGCATCATGGCCTTGCAACAAAGCCGCCAGTTGCACAGGGTCATGCACATCGGCTTGCACCACCGACACCATGGGCAGCATTTGCACCGAACGTGCAGGTAAGTGCCGGGTAGGCACCGTCATGCGCACACCTGCGCGGTTCAGCGCCTCACACACATGGCGGCCGATAAAGCCGCTTCCACCTAAGACCACAATGTTTTTCATAGCGCAGACTGTAGCGGTAATGCGGACCACAAGTATGTCAGAGGGACAACAGGCTTGACAGAGATAATCGAGGGATGAATCAACTCGATGCTTTGAAGCAATTCACCACCGTGGTGGCCGACACCGGCGACTTTCAGCAAATTGCCCAGTACCAACCGCAAGATGCCACCACCAACCCCTCGCTCATCCTCAAGGCAGTGCAAATGCCCGCCTACCGTGCATTGTTGGATGACACCTTGGCTCAGCATCCCAAGGCGGCACTCGATGACAACATGGACCGCCTGTTGGTGCGTTTTGGTTGCGAGTTGTTGAAGGTGTTGCCAGGTCGTGTGTCCACCGAAGTCGATGCACGCTGGAGCTTTGACACCGATGCCACCCTTGCACGGGCGCGGCGCATCTCCCACCTCTACCAAGCGCAGGGTATAGATACCGAAAAGCGGGTACTCATCAAAATAGCCGCCACATGGGAGGGCATACAAGCTGCTGCCGTGCTAGAGCGCGAAGGCATACACACCAACCTCACTTTGTTGTTTGCGTTTTCACAGGCCGTGGCCTGTGCGCAAGCGGGTGTGAAACTCATTTCCCCGTTTGTCGGCCGTATTTACGATTGGCATAAAAAGGCCGCAGGTGCTGCCTGGGACGAAACGGCGCGTGCTGGAGCGAATGACCCTGGTGTGCAAAGCGTCCGCCATATTTACAACTACTACAAGCAACATGGCATTGCCACCGAGGTGATGGGAGCGAGCTTTCGCAACATCGGGCAAATCACCGCACTGGCTGGCTGCGATTTGCTCACCATTGCGCCTGAGTTGCTGTCGCAGTTGCAGGCGCAGACCGCGCCGCTGTCTGCAGCGCTCAGCCTTGAGCACGCCAAGCGCGTGCCGATAGAACGTGTGACGCTGAATGAGCAGCAATTTCGGTTTGCCCTGAATGAAGATGCCATGGCCAGCGACAAGTTGGCCGAAGGTATCCGTGCTTTTTGTGCCGATGCCCGAAAACTCGATGACTTGATGCAGGCTTAAGCGAAGCGGTCTATGGACACGCCCTTGTCAAAGCGCAGCGGCGGGTGTTTGATGCGGCGGGGCTCTTGGCGCAGACAAGCAACGGGCATCGCGTGCTGAGGCCCCCAAGCGAAACCCAACACACAGCCTTGGTCTTGCAGGCTGGGCGTCTTCAAGGTCTGTAGCGACCGGATTTCTTGGAGTACGATGGGTCTCATCAATCTGTGATGTGAATTAAAGTACTCAAATATTAATCGATAATTACCTTTATTTAGACATTTAATAGTTATTTTTTGTAAATTTGTGTATTTTTATATCCACAAAGTATTCATTTTTTGCGCAAATTCTCACAAGCATCGGTTCTGGGTTGGGGTGGCGTGAGCCAGACATAGTCGGCCTGCGGGGCCAGTTCAGTCAAGAACGCTTGTTTTTCCTCTGCGGGACGAGCTTCGTCCCATTCCATGAACAACACGCTCAGCGTCTGCGAGTGCGGTGAAACTTTGTTCACAACAAAAGGCACGCCCAAATGCTTCCAAGCGTGGCCATTCCCAGCAATGACAACGCTGGGCAGGTGTGCGAGTGCAACTTCAGCCATGGCTGCGTCGCGTCCGCGTTGCACGGCCACCATGCCCTCGAACATGCTGGCTGGCATGGCGCCGCAATGACCTTGGTCAATTTCCTCTGCCATGGCTTTGCGTTGTAGCTCGTCAAAAGGGGC